>CANOQA010000001.1:0-234306 GCA_947568765.1 uncultured Lactobacillus sp.
TAAACGGGAATTACTTCCCCTTTAAAACCAAGTTTGAGGCTCCTTCATCCGTGATTAACCACGTTTGTTTAGGAGCATGATGCATGTAAGCTACAATTGCAGAAGCTTTACTAGCCCCAGCAGCAATTGCAAATACATGAGGTATTTTATCTAAGTCTTCTAATTGAAGACCGATCCGTGGGATACGTTTTACAAGTCTACCTTGTTGGTCAAAGAAATACCCAAAACATTCGGCCACAGCTCCATCATTTCGAAGCTTGGAACTAGTCATTACATCTAAGCCACGTCTTTTTGACATGACATCTGCTCTACCAATTCCATGTATCACCATATCACTATTATAAATGTTTGAAATCGCATTCGCAATATCTGTGTCTTGAAGCAATAAAGTCAAGGCCTCAGATGAAACATTTTCAGGTAAATATAACCCTTTATGTTTTCCACCTGTCTCAGATGCCATCATCTGAGCAACAGTATTACTCTGGATTTCAACGCTTTCTCCAACTGCTCCTCTTCCGGGAACAAATAACAAATCCCGATAGCGGCTTAATTTAGGAGAAAGATGATGGGCTACTCCCGCCACAGTAGTACCACCTAAAACAGTAATAATACTTTTTCCTAATGGTAAAAGTAAATCAAGCGCAGAGTTAAGTTGTTCACCCATTAAGTCAACAACGCGCTCTTGTCGATCCATGTCACCAGGAACAATAATAGCTCGATCGATCCCTAATTTTTGTGCCAATTCAATTTCAGTTTGACTAGCATTAAACAAACGATCGATTAAAGGAGCAGCTTCCTTTAAAGTTCTCTTTCCTTTATCAGTTAATTCCATACCGTAGCTCTGGATATTAATGAGTCCTAACTGCCGCAAATAATCAGTTTCAGTTCGCACATTGCGCTCGCTTAATCCTAATTTTTTAGCAACAACTCTTCGCCCAACTGGAGCTAACAGCGAAATCTGTTCAAGAACAAGAAAACGTTGCCGAATTATTTTTAAAACATCAGGAACTAAGCTTTGCAACAAGGTTAAATCCGAGTCCATTGCTCGCTCCCTCTATTGGGTCAAAAGCGATACCGCCATATGACGGTAAGCGACCCAAAAAGCTTAAAAATATTAGAGAGACGCGAATTAACTATATTTCAATTCACATTTCTCTCTCGACAGTTTTTAGTATAGCAATATCTTTTTTTAAATTCAAGATATATCATTCAGAATAATTAATTTGTACTTTCTACATTTTCTGATATACTTATTTTAGTTTGTCGTGCCCTTAGTGTAATGGATCGCACGTAAGATTCCGGTTCTTAAAATCTGAGTTCGACTCTCAGGGGGCGCATAAAAGGAACTAGCGTATGCTGGCTCCTTTTTTTGTATCATTTAATTACTCGGTTTATTTAGAAATAGCCTATCATTTGTAAGCATTTTCGTTATAATTAAAATTGGTGTTAATTATGTACATAGACAGAAAGGTTATTTTATGATCGAAGAAGAAAAAAAGTCTGATGCCAAGAAAATGCTTTGGCCTACACTGGCAATGATGGCATTTTCAACTGTTTGGGGCTTTGGCAATGTTGTAAATGGTTATGTTTACTTCGATGGTACTAAGGTCGTTTTCAGTTGGGTTCTAATGTTTTTACTCTATTTTGTTCCCTATGCATTAATGGTTGGAGAATTAGGCGCTACCTTTAAAAATGCAAATGGTGGTGTCTCATCTTGGGTTAATGCGACCATGGGTGCAAAATGGGCATATTATGCCGGATGGACCTATTGGGCTTGTCACGTCGTTTATATTTCCAGTAAAGGTACCGGTGGCTTAAGAGCGATGGCTTGGGGAATTTTTGGAAATACCAAATGGTATGATAGTCTTCCAACGGCCTGGACTCAACTTGCTACTTTAGTGGTTTTTCTATTTTTCTGCTGGGTCACTAGTAAAGGAATTCCTGTTCTTAAAAGTTTAGCCACTATTGCTGGATCATCAATGTTTATCATGTCTATTTTGTTTATCATTATGATGTTTGCTGCTCCGGCAATTAACCCTCACGCAGGATATTATTCAATTAACTTTAATTGGAAAAGTTTAATGCCAACATTCAATCTTAAGTATTTAACTTCTCTTTCAATTCTAGTTTTTGCCGTTGGTGGATGTGAAAAAATATCTCCCTATGTAAATAAAGTTAAAGACCCTTCAAAAAACTTCCCGAAAGCAATGATAGCTCTTGCTATTATGGTTATGATTTCTGCTATTTTAGGAACATTTGCCATGGCTTTGATGTTTGATCCTAAGATTGTTAACAATAATTTAAATGAATATATTTCAAACGGTGCTTATATGGCATTCCAGCGTTTAGGTGAATATTACCATGTTGGTGGCTTGTTTATGTATATCTATTCATGGTGTAACGTTATTGGACAATTTTCTACCTTAGTTATTAGTATCGATGCTCCACTTAGAATGTTATTAGGTAGTAAAGAAGCTAAAAACTTCATCCCTAAGAAACTCCTTAAAGTTAATAAACATGGAGCATATATCAACGGCATTTGGATGGTCGTTATCCTTTCCGGTGGTTTAATTGCAGCTCAAGCTTTACTACCAGATGCACAAGCTGTTATGGCACAATTAGTTAAGTTAAATTCTACTACAATGCCAATGCGCTATTTATGGGTATTTGCAGCTTATATTGCTCTTAGAAAACATCAAACAAAATTTGATACTTCTTATCAAATGACAAAAAATCAAGGTCTTGCGTATACTGCTGGAATTTGGTGTTTCATTGTAACAGCTGCATGTTGTATTTTAGGAATTTACTCTCCTGATCCATTTACACTTTTCCTTAATATTATTACTCCAATTATCTTGATCGCTTTAGGATTGATTTTACCAGCAATCAAGAAAAAAGAAGATGGTAATAATCCACTAATGGATTAATTACAAATGGCCGATATAAAAAATATATCGGTCATTTTTTCTACATAAAATTAAGCTCGATCAGTTGACATGATTAAAAGTAAGTGATTTAATTAGCACTGTACTTATTAGAGTGCTAATTTTGTTTAGGAGGTAAAATTAATGCTCGTACCTACAGTTATTGAACAAACTGCACGTGGTGAACGTGCTTACGACATTTATTCAAGATTATTAAAAGATAGAATCATTATGCTTAGTGGTGAAATTAATGACCAAATGGCTAATTCCATAATTGCTCAACTTTTATTCTTAGATGCACAAGATAACACTAAAGATATTTCTCTTTACATTAATTCTCCAGGTGGTGTTATTACCTCTGGATTAGCAATTATGGATACAATGAACTTTATCAAATCAGACGTATCTACAATTGCCATTGGTATGGCTGCTTCTATGGCTTCCATCCTTTTAACTAGTGGAACTAAGGGTAAACGTTTTGCATTACCAAACTCAACAGTTCTTATTCACCAACCGTTAGGTGGTGCACAAGGTCAACAAACTGACATTCAAATTGCAGCTAATGAAATTTTAAAGAGTCGTAAAAAACTTAACCAAATTTTACATGAAACCACTGGTCAACCTCTTGATAAGATCCTTAAGGATACTGAACGCGACAATTACTTGTCTGCTGAAGAAGCTAAAGACTATGGTTTAATCGATGAAATTTTGGTAAACCAAAAGAAAGACTAGTTTATTTATTCAGACAAAAATAGAGCTCACGATGTGAGCTCTATTTTTTTATCTAATTTTCTTCTTTTAATTGCTTCGCTATTTCACGAATTTTTTGAAAACGATGGTTAACCCCTGACTTTGAGATTGGACCATCTGGTACTTGTGCTGCAACTTCCTTAAGAGAAAGTTCTGGATGCGTTAACCTAAAACGAGCTAGCACAGTCAATTTTTCAGGTAAGTTTTCTAAACCAAATTTTTCTTCAATCAATTGAATATCTTCAACTTGCTTAGCTGCTGCATTTGCAGTCTTTTTTAGATTTGCTGTATCGCAATTCACTAAACGATTCACCGAATTACGCATATCACGCATAATTCTTAAATCTTCAAAAGCTAGCATTGCGTTCACTGCACCAACTATATGGAGAAAATCACCAATTTTTTCTGCTTCTTTTAAATAGACGATATAGCCACTTCGTCTCCTAGTTTCTTTTGCATTTAAATAAAAGAAATTGTTCATTAACTTTAATAGATCTTGATTGTGATCTTCATAAAGAGAATAAATCTCTAAATGATAGCGACTAGTTTCTGGATTATTTACACTTCCAGATGCTAAAAAAGCTCCTCTTAAATAGGACATTGCTCTTTGTTCCGAAGACATAATCTTTTCAGGAATTCCCGTAATAAGACCATTATTACTATCAAAAATTTCTAAGTCAGTTAGAATTTCATGAACTTGTTTTTGAAGTCTAACTAAATACTGATAATTTTTCTTTAATTTCATCTTCTTAGAAACAATTAATAGAGGTTCAATTCCATAAGCAGTCTTAATAAGAGAAAATATTCTCCTTGCAATCGCTGGATTTTCAGTTGTAATATCCAAACTAAATTGATGATCGTGCAGGCTAAGTACTCCGTTCATTCGCAAAAAAGCTGCTAATTCTGCCTTAGCGTGTTCGGGATGAACTGGCAGACTTGTAAGTTCTTTTTTTACATCACTTGCGTATGAAACCATTAACTAGTCCTGTTCCTTCTGTCTTCGACAATATGCTTCAAAAGCTAAATTCAAAATTTCATCAGCTACTTTTTTTCCATCATGAAAAACCAATCCACTATGTTGATCGATAAAGTCAGCTGTAATTACTCGACAATCTTGAGCCCTCAATCCGGCAAAATCATTCCGTACTGGTTCAAGATAAGCATCATAATCGGCTGGGTTAAATTTAGTCATATCAATCTTAGCACCGTTAACCAAAGCGGTATTAATATAATGGCCTCCTAAGTGGTCATTAATAACTTGCACATGCTCAGCTGCTGTAAAATGATCTGTTTCACCTTGCTGGGTCATAATATTACAAATATAAATTACTTCAGCTTTAGTTTGTCTTACAGCATCCCCTAAATTAGAAATCATCAAATTAGGTAAAATCGATGTAAATAAACTACCCGGTCCTAAAACTACTGCGTCTGCTTGCATAATAGCTGCTAAAACTGGCAACACAGCTTTAGGTTCTTCATCTGAGTCAGTATCGGTAACCCAGACGCGTTTAATCCTCTTGTCTTTTGATGTGATTTCTGTTTCTCCTGATTCAGTTGTTCCATCGACAAATTCCGCATTTAAAGTCAAAGGCTCATTCGAAGCAGGAAAGATTCTTCCATCAATTCGCATCATTCTAGATAGGGATTGAACAGCGTCAAAAATATTTCCCTGCATTTCATCTAAGGCAGCAATAATTAGATTTCCAATTGCATGACCTGCAAAAAATGAGTCAGATGAATTAAATCGATATTGAAAAATATCTTTTTCTTCTTGTGGTAAATCAGATAAAGAAACCAATACATTTCTTATATCCCCTGGTGGCACCACATTAATATAATCTCTAATTGCACCGGACGATCCGCCATCATCAGCCACAGTAACAATAGCTGTTATATCAGCGTTTTGCTCCTTTAGAGCATTTAAAATAACAGGTAAACCTGTCCCTCCGCCAATAACAACAATTTTAGGGCGACGTCCACGAATGACACGTACAATTTTATTTTCTCCGTACGCCATCTCCGCTCCTTTATTGTCCAATATAACGACTAATCTCTCGGTGAGAAATATCAACAGGATATTTTTTAGCTAAATCAACTGCTAATTGGCGTGCAATTGAAACGCTTCTGTGCTGACCACCTGTACACCCAATTGCAATAGTCAATTTTTCTTTTCCTTCAGCAATATATCCTGGAATAGCCGTCTCCAACATATCTAAAAACTTAGCATAAAACTCTTTAGTTTCTTTCTTGCTCATTACATAATCAAAAACTCGACGATCTAAACCAGTAAATGGCTTAAGTTGGGGAATGTAGAATGGATTTGGCAAAAATCTTACATCCATTACAATATCTGCATCAATTGGAATACCATATTTAAATCCAAAACTCATTACCTCAATTGAAAACGTCCGAGTTCGATTATCTCCAAACTTATCTACTAATTTTGCCTTTAATTCCTTGGTAGATAAATGGGAGGTATCAATAATTATATTTGAAATGTTTTTTGTTCTTGATAAGATATTTCTTTCTTCTTGAATTCCATCAAGCAATCGACCTGTATGAGCCAAAGGGGGCAAACGTCTTGTTTCTTTATACCGAGACACTAAGACATCATCTGAAGCATCTAAAAACAAAACTGTTGACTGAACATTTTGACTATCCTCTAAAGACTTGATTTCATCAACCAAATCTTTATAAAAACTCTTTACTCTCAAGTCAACAACTACTGCTGCCTTACTAAAATCCGAAGAATTATTAATTAATTCCCAGAAACTTCCCAATAATTCTGGTGGTAAATTATCTACCACGAAATATCCCATATCTTCTAATGCTTTAATTGCCACAGTTTTACCTGCACCACTCATACCAGTAACAATCAATAATTGTTTCTTTTGTTCAGCCATAGTTATCCCTCCTTAATCGACATTATAACATACCGGGTGTTCCATTTTTTTAAATAAAATAAAAAGTCGTTATCTTTGGTAGTCTTCCAACGATATACGACTTTTTATTTTATCTATGCATCCATGAAACAAAAATCTCATTAATTCCAAATACCATTAACCAAAATGCTACTAAGTAAACTAAAGTAATAGCAGCTAACATTGGGTTAAATAGTAAAGCAAAAGTAATAATTAAACTAATGATGTTTAAAATTAAGCAAAGAACAAAGTATCCAGTTGAATATTCACGTAAGTGCCATGAGAAAATGATCCCAATAATCGAATCAGCTAAGAACCAGATAGCAAATAAAATAGCTAAAGTTAATCCCCCAATTTCACGTGAACATAGGAACAAAACACCAATTACAATATCAATAATTGCAGAAATTATTGTTACCCAGCTCAAATCAAAAATATTATGAAATTTAACATATGCTGAAATCCAAATTAGACCTTGTAAGATTGATAAAATACCAAATACAAATACAAATGCTTGTAAACCACGACCAGGGTAGCGTAATAACAAGAACGATGCTATAACAAACAAAATTCCTGCTATAAATGAGCCCCAATCAAAGCCTTGATGTCTAGAATTATAAATGTCGTTCATTTTTATATCCTCCCAGATAATATTCTACACTTAATTTTCTAAAACACCATTAACTTTCCCCTTGCTCCTTTTTATTATTTATCATTTGCTTAGTTAACTCAGTATCTCTTTCAAGGACAGGTTTTAAATATTGGCCAGTATAACTTTCTTTTACTTGAGCAACTTCTTCTGGAGTACCAGTAGCCACAACTTGTCCACCGCCATCTCCTCCTTCGGGCCCCAAATCTATTAGCCAATCTGCATTTTTAATGACGTCTAAGTTATGTTCAATAATTAAAACTGTATTTCCTTCATCAACTAAGCGCTGCAATACCTCTAACAGACGTTTAATGTCATCAGTGTGCAACCCTGTTGTAGGTTCATCCAAGATATAGAAGTTATTCCCAGTAGAAAGTTTTTGTAATTCAGAAGCCAACTTCATTCTTTGTGCTTCCCCACCAGACAAAGTAGTTGCTGATTGTCCTAACTTTACATATCCTAATCCTACATCAACAATTGTTTGTAACTTACGATGAATTTTAGGAATATTTTCAAAGAATTTGCATGCTTCGTTAATTGTCATGTTTAAAACTTGAGAAATATTTTTTTCACGGTAGGTTACTTCTAAGGTTTCTGAGTTATATCTTGTTCCGTGACAAACTTCGCAAGGGACATACACATCAGGCAAAAAATTCATTTCTATCTTAATAATTCCATCTCCATGACATGCTTCACAGCGCCCGCCCTTAACATTAAAAGAAAACCTAGCCTTAGTATAGCCACGCATTTTTGCTTCATTAGTCTGGGCAAATAAAGTACGAATATCATCAAATACACTAGTATATGTGGCTGGATTACTACGCGGAGTTCGTCCAATAGGACTTTGATCAATATCTATAATTTTTTCGATATTTTTATATCCCTTAATTGATTCATACTTACCGGGCTTTGCAGAGTTATTATTTAACTTCTGTGCCAGAGCACGTTTCAAAATTAAGTTAACTAATGTTGATTTTCCGGAACCTGATACTCCGGTTACAACAACTAATTTACCTAAAGGAAAATCGACAGAGATATCTTTTAAATTATTTTCTTTTGCACCAGTAATAGTTATTTTCTTACCGTTACCTTTTCTTCGCTCTAATGGAACTGGAACAATCTTTTTACCTGATAAGTACTCCCCAGTTAAAGAATGGGGATTCTTCATTACTTCTTCAGGCGTACCTGCAGCCATCACTTTTCCGCCGTATACTCCGGCTCCCGGTCCCATATCAACTAAGTAATCGGCTTGCTTCATGGTTTCATCATCATGTTCTACTACAATTAGAGAATTTCCAAGATCTCTCATTTTCTTAAGGGAAGAAATAAGACGATCATTGTCACGCTGATGAAGACCAATTGATGGTTCATCTAGAATATACATAACGCCTGACAAGTTAGAACCAATTTGAGTTGCTAGTCTAATTCTTTGCGCTTCTCCACCAGATAGAGTGCCAGCAGAACGAGATAAAGTAAGATAGTCTAATCCAACATTAATTAAAAATGTCAAACGATCCCGTACTTCTTTCAAAATTGGCTTAGCAATCATTTCTTCTTGTTCACTTAATTTAACTGAATTGAAAAATTCTAATGCTTTTGCAATCGAAAGATCAGATGCTTCAGCAATATCTTTACCATTTACTTTCACGGCTAGAGCCTTTTCATTCAATCTTTTACCATGACAAGTTGAACAAGTCAGTTCAGTCATATACTTACCCATTGCATCACGCATGAATTTAGACATTGGATGGTGGTATCGACGATTGATATTATTTAAAATTCCTTCAAATTCTTGAACTGTATCGTTTACACCAAAGTCTCCTTCGAGATGGAATTTTATTTTCTTTCCCTTAGATCCATTTAAAATTAAATCCTTTTGTCTTTTAGTTAATTTTTTATATGGTTTATCTAAGGGGATTTTCAAGGCTGTACAGGCTTGTTCTAACATCGCTGTATAGTACTTAGAGTTAGCCCAAGGAACTAAAGCTCCTTCACCTAATGACTTATCCTTATCAGGAATTACTAAATCTTCATCTACTGAAAGCTTCATACCTAGTCCATCACAATCAGGACAAGCTCCAAAAGGCGCATTGAATGAAAATAAACGCGGTTCCATTTCACCAACAGTAAAACCACAAATCGGACAAGCATAGTATTCTGAAAAGTTAATGCGTTCTCCCTTAATCACATCAACATCCATGTAACCATCGGCTAAACGAAGGGCTGCTTCTACCGAATCAAATAACCGACTACGAATATTTTCTTTAACAATTAGACGATCCACAACAATATCAATACTGTGTCGCTTGTTTTTATCTAGCTCAAACTCATCAGTAATTTCATGCATTTCGCCATCTACAATTACCCGTACATACCCCGCACGCTGAATTCGCTTAAATACCTCTTTATGTTCTCCTCTTTTAGAACGGATAACTGGAGCTAAAATTTGAATTCTACTTCTTTCAGGCAAATCCATTACTCGATCCACCATTTGATCTACGCTTTGTCTTTCAATTAAAGTTCCATCATTGGGACAAATCGGATAACCTACACGAGCCCACAATAAACGTAAATAATCGTTAATTTCTGTTACGGTTCCGACCGTTGAGCGTGGATTATGTGATGTCGTCTTTTGATCAATTGAGATTGCGGGATTTAATCCATCAATTGAGTCAACATCAGCTTTATCCATTTGCCCTAAAAATTGTCTAGCATAACTTGATAACGATTCTACATATCGTCTTCTACCTTCAGCATATAAGGTATCAAATGCCAGTGAACTTTTTCCAGAGCCCGATAAACCAGTAATAACTACTAATTTATCTTTTGGAATTGATAAACTTATATCTTTTAAATTGTGTTCCCGTGCTCCGTGAATAACAATTTTATCATTTACCATTTAACTATCCTCCTCTACTTTTTCTTTTCATGCACCTGTTTTTTTAAGTCCATAATTGCATCACGCAAGTTAGCCGCTTCTTCAAAGTCCAACTTTTTAGCAGCTTCCTGCATTTGTGTAGTTAAAGTCTTAATCATATTTTGTTTTTGCTTCTTAGTCAATTCATCAAAGTTTAGGTCAGCAAAACTTTCTTTATTCTCTTTATCATCACTATCCTTAGTGATAGAAATTACATCTCTAATTGGCTTAACGATAGTTTTAGGAGTAATGCCGTGTTCTTTGTTGAATTTCATTTGTAGACTACGTCTTCTCTCCGTAGCGTCAATTGCTTCACGCATCGAATCAGTAATCGAATCAGCATACATAATTACCTTACCATTTGAATTTCGAGCAGCACGTCCAATCGTTTGAACCAAAGGTCTGGTAGAGCGAAGAAAACCTTCTTTATCAGCATCTAAAATTGCAACTAGAGACACTTCAGGAACATCGATACCTTCCCTTAAAAGATTAATCCCTATTAGTACATCAAATTTTCCTAGTCTTAAGTCTCTAATAATTTCAAGACGCTCTAAAGTTTTGATATCAGAATGTAGATATCGCACTTTTATCCCTAAATCCTTTAAATAGTCGGTTAAGTCTTCGGCCATTTTCTTAGTTAAAGTTGTAACAAAAACACGCTCATTACGTTCAATACGCTTATTAACTTCACCAACTAAATCATCGATTTGTCCCTTAATTGGTCTAACCTCAATTTCAGGATCAAGTAATCCAGTAGGACGAATAATTTGCTCAACCTTGTGATCGGTTTGATTAAGTTCATAATCACCTGGAGTTGCTGATACGTACATGATCTGATTTACATGTTTTTCAAATTCTTCTAATTTTAAAGGTCGGTTATCTAACGCAGATGGAAGTCTAAAACCATAGTCAATTAAGGTTTGCTTACGTGCCCTATCTCCATTGTACATTGCCTTTAATTCTGGCATGGTGGCATGTGATTCATCAATTAAAATTAAGAAGTCATCGGGGAAGAAATCTAACAAAGTATGTGGTGGTTGGCCAGCTTTTCGTCCTTCCATGTGTCTAGAGTAGTTTTCAATTCCATTAGTGTAGCCAACTTCACTCATCATTTCCATATCATAAGTGGTTCTTTGTTTAATTCGTTGAGCTTCTAAAAGTTTTCCTTCCCCTTCGAACTTTTTCACCTGAATATTCATTTCATCTTTAATTGAGGTCAAAGCTCTTTCCATAATTTGTTCATTAGTAACAAAGTGAGTGGCTGGGAAAATAGAAACTTGTTCCCGCTCTCCAATTACTTCACCAGTTAAAGAATCTACTTCAACAATTCGGTCAATCTCATCACCAAAAAATTCAACTCTAAATGCATGATCAGAATATCCTGCTGGAAAAATTTCTACTACATCACCGCGTACTCTAAAGCGCCCACGCTGAAAATCAATATCATTACGATCATATTGAATATTTACTAAATCTCGTAATAGCACATCTCGGCTAATCTCTTGGCCTTCAGATAGAGATACTACACTAGCCGCATACTCTCTCGGATCACCTAAACCATAAATACATGATACTGACGCCACAATAATTACATCATTTCTCGACATTAAATCACTAGTGGTCTTATGCCGTAATTGATCAATTTCATCATTAATTGATGAATCTTTCTCAATATAAGTATCAGATTGTGGTACATAAGCTTCTGGTTGATAGTAATCGTAATAAGACACAAAATAATCAACCGCATTCTTAGGGAAAAATTCTTTAAATTCACCATACAGTTGACCAACCAAAGTTTTATTATGAGAAATTACTAAAGTTGGCTTATTTAGCTTAGCTATTACATTTGCCATAGTAAAAGTCTTACCGGTTCCAGTAGCACCTTCTAGGATTTGTGCTTTTTCTCCTTGCTCAAATCCATCAGTCAACTTTTTAATTGCTTGCTCTTGATCTCCTGCTGGTTGAAATTTAGAGACAAGTTCAAATTTTTTATTTTTTTGTCGTCTAATCATTTTTCATCCTCCGCAAAAAAAGTTGGACTAAAATAGCCCAACTTCTATATAACGTATTCATTTTACTACAGCGAACGTATTTTCGCACTATTTTTGCATTACTTTAATAAATTAGCTAATGCATCTTGATACTCTTCTGCAGCTTTTTCTGCAGTTTCAATATCTTTCTTATTTACTCCAACATAAGCCTTGATTACAGGTTCAGTTCCTGATGGACGAAGAGCAACCCAAGTTTCATCATCTAAGAAGTACTTCAAAACGTTAGACTTAGGGAAACCAGTTAATGGAGTTTTCTTTCCATCTTCAATAGTTTCTTGGGTTTCGAAGTCTTGAATCTTAACAACCTTTGCATCATTAATTTCAGTTAAATGTTCTTTACGTAACTTACTCATTAATTCAGCCATCTTCTTTTGACCACCAATACCAGGCATTTCGATAGCCTTAGTAATTTCGTAAGCTACACCATATTTTTGCCAGATTTCTTGTAATCCATCAAAAACAGTCATTCCTTTAGATGCATAGTAACTTGCTACTTCTGCAAACATTAATGCACCTTGCATAGCATCTTTATCTCTAGCGAATGGCTTGAATAAGTAACCGTAACTTTCTTCAAATCCCATCAAGAATTTACCGTCATTTTCTTTATTCATCCGGTCAACTTCTTCACCAATGTACTTGAATCCAGTTAGCACATGCTTAGTTTTAATACCAAAATCATCAGCAATCTTAAATGGAAGTGCACTTGAAACTACTGAAGTTACTAATTCATAGTCGGATGAAAGAGTTCCATTTTCTTTCATATGAACTAACAAATAATATGCCATTAATGTAGCAATTTGATTACCAGTTAAAACTTGGAAATCACCATCTGATTTTCTAACAGCTGCACCCATTCTATCTGCATCTGGGTCAGTTGCAATAATAACATTTGCATCAACTTCATTAGCAAGCTTAAATCCTGGTTCAAATACATCACGATACTCTGGATTAGGTTTGATAGTTGTAGGGAATTCTGGATCAATAATGGATTGGTTTGGAACTGGAATCACATTGTCAAAACCACCTTGTCTGAATGCACGATCATATAGCATCTTTCCAGTACCATGTAATGGAGTGTAGATAATCTTTAATTTATCAGCATTAGCCTTAACCATTTCAGGATCAACAGTAACATCCTTTAAACGAGCTAAGTATGCTTCATCTACATCTTCACCAATCAATTGTAGCGTGCCATTAGCCCGTAGTTCTTCCACAGGAGCAGCTTTAACGCTAAAAATGTCATCAACTTTTTGAGCATAAGCAAACAAACGATCTGCATTTTCTGGCGCCATCTGAGCACCGTCTTCACCATAAACCTTATAACCATTATATTGTTTAGCATTATGTGAAGCAGTGATGTTAATTCCAGCAAAGGTATTTAAGTGACGGACAGCAAATGATAATTCAGGAGTTGGTCTCAAATCATCAAATAAGTATACATGAATTCCATGTGCACCTAAAATACGAGCTGCGTGTTCGGCGAATTCTCTTGAGTGATAGCGTGAATCAAAAGAAATTGCAACGCCACGTTTCTTAGCTTCTTCACCATTTTCATCAATTAGTCTTGCAAGACCTTCGGTTACTCTTCCCACAGTAAACAAATTAATTCTGTTTGTACCAGGTTCAAGTCTACCTCTCATCCCGGCAGTACCAAAATTAATATCTTGTCCGAAAGCATCTTCAATCCACTTTTCATCTTTACCTAGATCATTTAATTGATCTTTTAAATAATCGGGTAAATTATTTGCATTAGTCCATTGACTATAAATTTCTTTTGCGTTCATAATTTCCTCTTTACGTAAATTTTATGGTTTCATCTGCTATTTTAACGCAACTCATTGTGAAATTGCTATCATATAACCATAAAATTTTTCTATGCATCAAAGATACTTATGACCCTTACTTTATAATCACTTGAAATTCCAGTTGATTTCACGTTCAAACTTTTCATAAGGAAGTAACGTAATCTCTCCTAAATCGGTTCCCTCCGCAGGTGGACATTGTGCTTCTAATGTAATTCCATCATACTGTCCAATATTATTTGCAACACCAGTATGATTAAAGTGATTGGCAGTATACATAACAATTGCAGGTGCATTCGTAGTCATAATCATTTGATGATTTTTTGATGTTAAGATTGCAGCCGGCTGCATTCCATTTAAGATAAAAGGATGATCTAAACCATTGCGCAATTTAATTTGATCATCATCACTGTTTAAAGCTAGAGAAATTCTATTTTTCTTTCTAAAGTCAAAAGGAGTATTTTTGACATTTTTCATCCCTTGATTCGGTAAGCCATCTTCACCAACAGGCAAATAATAGTCAGCTGCAAGTTGTAGTTCTAAGTCAGCTGCTTTTTCTCCTAAATTAAAATAAGTATGATTAGCTGGATTAAAAATCGTCAATTGATCACTTACAGCTGTAAGTATATAAGTTATGTTGTTCTCATTATCTAACTTATACCGAGCATGTAATTTCATATTACCAGAATAACCATTCTCACCATCTGCATCAAAAAGGAAAAAGTCAGCTTGAGCCTCTTGATCCGAATTCTTTAACTTAAAACTCCAAATCTTCATGTCAGTCCCAAGACCTCCATGAATATGATTTTTTCCATCATTTTGAGGCAATTGCTGGATCTGTCTTCCACGTCTCCATTGTCCTAAACGAACACGACCACAAATCCGACCAACTGTCCCACCTAAAAAGTTTCTTTCTTTTGAATAGTCTTCTGGACTATTCAAAGTCAAAATCATATTTTCCTGATTCAGTAAGACTTTTTCTAAAGTAGCGCCATAATTAAGAATATTAACTTGCATTCCATAATCATTTTCAAGGCTGATCTCACACACGTCTTGGCTATCTTTACGTCCATACTTTTTAAAACTAGTTTTCATTTACCTATCTACCTCGCTTATTAAAGCATCAGTAAACTTTTGCCAACCTATTTCTCCATCTCTATTATTCTTAAAAACACCCGCACACTCGAGTACTTGATCAAATATTTCAACTAAAGCTTGCTGTAAAACCTGGTCAACATTTTCTTTGGTAATCTGAGAATCTGTTTTCAGTTTTCTAGCCCAATCAAGGTGACTATCAGCTATTCTATTATCTTGATTAAGTAAATACTTCTTAACTTCCTCTAATTCTCCTTTAAGTCTCCCAGGTAAAATTGCCCTACCCATCACTTCGATTAAACCAATATTTTCTTTTTTAATATGCCAAAGTTCAGCATGTGGGTGGAAAATTCCTAATGGATATTCATCACTAGTATTATTATCACGAAGAACCAAATCCAAAATAAATCTATCACCTTCACGGTGCATAATTGGCGTAACAGTATGATGTTTACTATTACCTTCAAAAGCCTTAACTTGACGAGCGGGATCACTATAATGATCCCAAAAATTAATAATCTTACTACCTAAATCAATTAAATCTAATGAATTTTTACTAATTAAGCGCAGATCACTCATTGGCCAATCGACTATGCCAGCTTTAACTTCAGGATATTTTTCAAAATAAATTTCTTTTTTTATTTTGGCCTTCATCATTGGAAAAATATGACGTCCACCTTGGTAATGTTCATGAGCTAGCATTGAACCACCGACAATTGGCAAATCTGCATTTGAACCAACAAAATATTCAGGCAGCTGCTTTTCAATATCAACTAAATTAATTAAAGTTTGTTGATTAATAATCATTGGGATATGCTTTTGATCCAAGAAAATACAATGCTCATTAAAATAAGCATATGGTGAATATTGAAAGCCCCAAGGTCTACCACCGATCATCATCCGGATTATTCGTAAATTGCTACGAGCATTTTTTCCATATCCGCCTAGATAGCCTTCATTTTCTAAGCACAGCGCACATTTGGGATACTTGTTTTCCACATTATGAGCTGCAGCTGCTATTGCTTTAGGATCTTTTTCAGGTTTTGAAAGATTAATGGTGATTTCTAATGCATGGTTCTTAGAACTTTTTCCAGAAAAAACAATATTTTTAGCAATAGCTTCTTTTTTAACATAATTATTGTCAACACAAAGTCGATAAAACCAATCAGTTGCAGTCTTAGGCGACTTTTGCATCTTTTCCCAGAAAATTTCATTTACCTTTGAAGGTGCTGGTATTTTTAAATCATATAATTCATCATTCAGGACTTCCCGTGAGGTAACATCATCAGGAATAATTTTATGGTCCACAGCCATTTGAACAAGTTGCTTTACCGGTGAGAGATTTTCATCATATTCTTCATCTTCATCTCCTACCAAAGCCTTAATTTTATTAACTAGGTAAACATAATCTAGTTCTTTATACGTTCCACTATCAATCACTTCATATGCAAATTTTTCAATAACTTTCATTTTTGTAGCCCCTTAAGTTTAAATTTTTTTAGTTCCATCTACAATTTCTGCGTCATAGAAACTTGCATCATAACCTACTTTATCGTGATATATTTTACCAACATTTTTCTTGAATTCTTCTGCTTTGTCTTTTTTCACAATTGCAATTGCACTGCCACCAAAGCCGCCGCCAATCATTCTGGCACCTAGAACACCATCTCGTTTCCAAGCTGCTTCTGCTAGGGTATCCAGTTCTTTACCTGTTACTTCATAATCATAGTGGAGAGAAACATGAGATGCATTTATCAAATGACCCAATTTTTCAAGATCATTATCCTTCATAGCCTTAGTTGCTCTGATCGTTCTTTCATTTTCATTAACTGCATGACGAGCACGTTTTATCTCTGTCTCATCATCAATTAAATATGCATATTCATCAAAAGTCTGACTATCTAATTCACCTAAAGAAGTAATATCAAGCGCAGTCTGTAATTTTTCTAAGGCATTCTTACATTCTCTCACCCGATCATTGTAGGCCGAATCAGCTAGTGTATGCTCTTTATTGGTAGACATAATAATAATTTCATAGTCTCCTAACTTAAGAGGCAGATATTCATATTCCATGGTGTTGCAGTCAAGGAAAATAGCACTATCGTTCTTACCCATAATGCAGGCAAATTGATCCATAATTCCCGAGTTTAAACCGACAAATTCATTTTCTGTTTTTTGACCAAGTCGGGCTAAGTCTGGTCGATTAATATCTAAATCAAATTCATCTTTTAAGATCATCCCCATTAACATTTCAATGGCTGCACTTGAAGATAAACCAGATCCGGAAGGTAAATCAGCCTTAATATATAAATTAAAACCATGATTAATCTTATTTCCATCTTCTCTTTGTCGTAAATAAGTTATCATTCCTTTAAAATAATTTGCCCAGAATCGATCATCTTTTTCTACGGTATCGTCATTTAAGTCAAATTCTACAATTTCACTATCTATATTACCTGAATAAAGACAAACTTTATTATCATTTCTTGGACCATAAACACCATAAACACCTAAACTAATCGCTGCTGGGAAAACATGGCCACCATTATAATCAGTATGCTCTCCAATTACATTAATTCGGCCGGGTGAAAAAATACATCTTTTTCATTTTTACCAAATACTTTTTGATAATTTTTAATCAATTCATCTTTATTCATAATTTTTACCTCGTAAATCAATCAGTTATATGTAATCGTTTTCACAAATTATTATAAAACTATTTATCATTTTAGTAAATAAATTTACTACTTTTTATAAAAAAAGTGCATTAAATTTTTAATGCACTTAGTTAAAGCTTTTCCTTATAACTAAATTAGTATTCATAGTTAAATGCACCTGCGGCAACTCTGAGTTAGTAATTCGCATAAGTAAAACGGAAATTGCCAATTTACTCAAAGCAATTTGATCAATATTGTATGAAGTTAGTGGTGGTGAAACATACTTTACGACATCACTGTTGTTAATACTGATAATAGCAGTATCTTTTGGGACTCTAATTCCTACCTCATTAAAATACTGCAAAACACCCACACTCAGTGTATCAGAAGCAATAATAAAGGCATCGGGTAACTTTTTCCCTAATTTATTAACTACTTCTTTTGCTAAATTATAACCATTTTTAACACTAACAATTCCTTTGGCAAATACTTCAATATTCTTTATCCCTCGGGTTTTACAATACTCCGTAAAAGTAATCTCTCGAATATCACGTTGCGATTTATGATCTAAAGTAAAACTTTCAGCACCGATGTAGCCCAAATTGTCATAACCATGCGCTATTAATTTCTTGATTGCATCCTGTACCGTTAATTCCAGATTAGGCTGAACCGAATCAAACAGCTCTGGAGCAGGGTTAATATCAATAAAGACCCCATTGGGTAAAACAACGTGTAGTTTCTCTAATTCTTTATAGGTAAGTTCAGCTGTTCCGACTCCAATAAAACCTTGAAAAATTGAGGCTTGTTGTATTAACTCATTCAATTCAGTGAAAAAAGTTAATTTAATGCCTTTTTCTTTTCCCACTTTATTAACAGCATCCCGTAAAAAAGAAAAATATTCATCCTGAAGTTGTTCATTTCCATTTACTCGATAAAGTAATGCAATTTCAGGCTTTAAGTCACTTACGTTATTAATCTTTTTAAAATATCCTAATTCATTGGCTACTTTTAATATCTTACTTTTCGTTTCAGGAGTAACTGACAAACGCGGGTCATTATTTAATAAGCGTGATACAGTTGCCGGTGAAAATCCAGATTTGGCAGCTATTTCTTTAATTGTTGTCATATTTTCCACCACTTTTTCTATTCACAAATACTGTATCATAATCCTAATTAATCCGCTATTACTGAATAATTTATTACCTAAGTAAATAATTTATTGATTCTTTCACCATATAAACAATTTTATATACAAAAAAAGCTGTCTATGATAGACAGCTTTTCATTTATGACCTTAATCTTCATCAAGACCTTGATAATAGTTATATACTTCTTGACCAGCAATACTTCCTTCACCGACAGCAGTTGCAATTTGACGAAGTTCTTTTGCTCGAACATCACCCAAAGCAAAGACCCCATCAACTTTAGTACGCATATGATCATCCGTTAGGATCCAACCTTGGTCATCAGTAATGCCTAAATCTCTAAAAGCATCTGTTTGTGGTTGAATACCAACATAAATAAATACACCAGCTACTTTAATTTCTTTTTCTTCACCAGTTTCTTTATCCTTATATTTCACACCAGTTACTTTATTGCCATCTCCGACAATTTCTTCAGTTTGAGCATTCCAGATAAACTTCATCTTATCATTTTCGAAAGCTTTCTTTTGTAATTCAGCTTTCGCACGAAGTTGATCACGCCGATGGATAACAGTGACTGACTTAGCAGACTGTGCCAAATATAGCCCCTCTTGAATAGCTGAATCTCCGCCACCAATTACAGCAACATCTTCATCTCTAAAGAAAGCGGCGTCACAAACAGCACAATATGATACGCCTTTTCCAGCATATTCTTCTTCGCCAGGAACTCCAAGATGCTTATGAACTGCACCAGTAGCAATAACGACCGCACCAGCTTCGTATTCACCTGAATCAGTTTTAACGATCTTTTTATTGCCATCTTGGATAATACTTTGTACATCGCCATAAGCAAATTCAGCTCCAGCATTTGTAGCCGTTTGATACATTTTTTCGCCTAATTCAGGTCCTTGAATATCAACAAAGCCAGGATAATTATCAATGCCAGCAGTATTATTCATTTGGCCGCCATAAATACCACGATCCAAAATAACTACTTTCAAATTAGCTCGAGCGGCATATAAAGCAGCAGTTAAACCACCAGGTCCTGCTCCAATTACAATTACATCGTAGTTTTTTTTCTCAGCCATATTCTCGCCTCTATTCTTACTTTTTGTAAGTATATATTACTATGAACAAATAAAAATTGCAATCTTTTTGCTTATAGTTGAATTTCTGGCTTAGGATTTCTTCCCATCATTGTCTTAATTTCTTGATCTACATCGGCATTTTCATATAAAACACGGTAAATAGCTTCACTAATTGGCATATCAATATTCTTTTCTTCTGCTAATTCATGTACAGCTTTAACAGTCGTAGCACCTTCAACAACTTGGCCCATATGGTCTAAAACATAATCAAGACTCTTTCCTTCTCCAATTTGCTTACCTGCACGCCAATTACGAGAATTTTGAGAAGTTGCTGTTACAATTAAATCACCAATTCCTGAAAGACCTGAAAAAGTCATTGGTTTTGCGCCGAAGTATTTAACTCCTAAACGAGTAATTTCAGCTAAGCCTCTAGTCATTAAAGCAGCTTTTGCATCATCACCATATCCTTTACCAACTAGGATACCTGCAGCGATTGCAATAACATTTTTCACTGCTCCACCTACTTCAACTCCCACTAAATCATCATTAGTGTAGAAACGGACATAGTTATTTGAAAATATCTTTTGTACTCTCTTAGCATTTTCTTCACTAGTAGATGCACAAGCAATTGCAGTTAAATCCTTTTGAGCAACATTTTCAGCATGACTAGGGCCTGAAATAGCTACTATTTTTTCACTATCATTTGGATAAACTTCCTCAGTTAAAATATCTGAAATTAGTTTCTTACTTCCTGGTTCAATTCCTTTAGTTGCAGTTACCAATAAAGGAGTAGCGCCAGTTTTATCTAATATTTTACGTACATTTTTAGCAACAATACGAACTGCTTTAGTTGGTAAAACAAATAAAACAATTTCGGCACCATCCAATGCTTTTTCTAAATCTCCAGTAGCGGGCACATTCGGATTAAGTTTCCAATTTTTCATGTAGTGAGTATTAGTATGATGTTCATTAATTTCTTGGTTAACACTATCAATGTTTCCATATAATACTACATCATTTCCGTTATCAGCTAACATTGAACCAAGAACAGAACCCCATGAACCATTACCTAAAACTGCAATCTTTGCCATTTTTTTACTCAAACTTTCTATAAAAAATTATTTCTTTCAATCTCTATTATACGGGTATTTTAAACCGCTGCCAGCTAAATACCACTTTGGCTTTACAACTTTACGACGATAAATCCAAAGAATAATTGCGCCAAAAAACAAAATCAAGCTCAATGCTTGTGAAACTCTAATTGTATTAGCAATGTATAAACTATCCGTTCTCATTCCTTCAACAAAGAAACGGACAGCAGAATACCAAATTACATAACTTAAAAATATTTCTCCACGCTTAAAAAGATGTTTTCTATGACGTAAACTTAAAATCAAAATTAAGCCAATCAAATTTAATGTCGATTCATACAAATAAGTCGGTTGGTAATATGAACCATTAATATACATTTGCTGAATAATGAAATGTGGCAAATGTAGACTTTCTAGAAAGGATAAAGTGGTTTTAGCACCATGCGCTTCTTGATTCATAAAATTACCCCACCGAGCAATTACCTGGGCAGCCATTACACCTGGAGCTATGATATCAAGCATTAGAAATGGCGGTAGCATTCGTTGATGACAAAAAATTAACAACACTATTAGTCCAGCGATCAAACCACCATAAATAGCAATCCCACCATTCCAAATAGCAATTATTTGGTCGGGATGTTGAGAAAAATAGCCCCATTCAAAAACTACATAATATATTCGAGCTCCAATAAAACCAATCGGAACTGCCCAAAGGAGGAAGTCAATGAAGTCATCAGGCATAATATGCCTTTTCTTTCCTTCATTAATTGCCATTAAAGTTGCTACTAAAACTCCCGTAGCCATTAAAATACCGTACCACTTAACTTGAAGCGGGCCCAGATTAAAAGCTACAGGATTTAAGGCTAAACTCATTTCCTGCTTTCACCCTCGTCTTTTTTAGAATTGTCTGAAATTAATTCAGTTAGATTTTGTTCAAATTTTTGACTAGCATCATAACCCATTTTCTTAGCTCTGAAATTCATAGCTGCCACTTCAATAATAATAGCTAGATTTCGGCCCACTTTAACTGGAACAGTTACTTGCGGTACATCTACTTCAAAAATTTCACGCGTCTTTTCATTAAACCCTAAGCGATCATAATTAGCTTTTGGATCCCAATTTTGCAAACAAATTATCAATTGAATTTCAGTACTGTCTTTAACTGCTCCAGCACCAAAAAGATTCATCACATCAATAATTCCAATTCCGCGAATCTCCATTAAATGCTTTAAGATCTTAGGAGCTTCTCCCACTACAGTCTTATCATCTTTTTGGTAAACATCAACTCGATCATCCGCAATTAAACGGTGTCCTCGTTTAACTAAGTCTAAGGCTGTTTCTGACTTACCAACACCAGAATTTCCAATGATCAATACACCCATTCCATAGATTTCTACTAAAACACCGTGAATACTCTTTCGAGGGGCAAGTTTTTCATCTAGAAATTGAGTAATGACACTTGATAAATGTGTTGTAGCCATATTACTCGAGAGAACAGGTATATTTTCTTTCTCAGCTGCTTCAAGCATCTCTGACGGAATTGGTAAACCTCGTGACACAATGAAACAAGGAGTTTCTGGAGTTGCCATTTTGGTAAATACTCGCTCACGCAAATCATGATCTAGTCGTGCACTATAAGAAATTTCTGTTCTTCCTAGCAATTGAATTCTATTTTTAGGATAGAAATCAAAATAACCTGTTAATTCTAAACCTGGACGTGAAATATCAGAAGTATCAATTAACTTTTGATCCAGATATTCCTTTCCCTCAACCACTCTAAGTGAAGGGAGATCTTTTACTAATTCACTGACTTTAACTGCTTCAACCATTTTTGTTATCCTCTTTATCTTCTACATCTTTGACTGAAACATTTCGTGCTTTCTTTCGCTTTTGATTATTAGTGGATGGCTGCACTGGATTATGGCTATCAGTTTTTTCTGTATCTTTTTTGTTACCAGAAAACTTAGCCAGTAGCCAAATAATCAAAGCAACAATTATAGCAACAGGTAACAAGCCAATAAAGAATTTAAATATTGAAAATAAAATACTTAAAATCACTAAAGCAGCTAATACCAATATTAAAATAGTTACAAATCCCATAGATCTTTTCCTTAAACTTTAATTCGGATTTTTTTGGCTCAATAGCCACTGTAAATAAGCATAAATAAAATTATCTAATTTTCCATCCATTACACCATTTACATCACTGCTTTCAAAATTAGTCCGATGATCTTTTACCATATTGTAAGGATGAAAAACATAAGAGCGAATTTGAGAACCAAAGCCAATTTCTTTCTGATTACCTTTAAGTTCTTCTGTCTGCTTTCTTTTCTTCTCTTCTTCTAGCTGGAATAACTTTGCCCGTAACATATTCATTGCAGTTTCTCTATTTTGCAATTGGGATCGCTGAGCCTGCGATGAGGTAACAATACCAGTAGGTAAGTGGGTAATTCGAACTGCACTAGAAGTCTTATTAATATGCTGACCTCCAGCACCACTTGAACGATAAACGTCAATTCTTAAATCATCTGGATTAATATCAACCTCAATACTTTGATCAATCTCTGGTATTACTTCTACAGAAGCAAAAGATGTATGCCGTCTTTTTGCCGAATCAAAAGGAGATATTCTTACTAATCTATGCACACCATTTTCAGATTTAAGTAATCCAAAAGCATTTTTTCCTTGAATCCGGATGCTTACACTTTTAACACCAGCTTCTTCACCAGGTTCATAATCTTCAATTTCAAATTTCAAATCATGACTAGCTGCATAGCGTTGATACATTCTTAAAAGCATATCAGCCCAATCCATAGCCTCAGTACCACCAGCACCAGGATGGATTTCCATTAAAGCATTATGTTGATCATACTTATCTGATAACAATAATGATAATTCATAATCATGAAAACTTTGTGATAATGACACCATTTCTTCAGATAATTCTTCACTCAATTCAGGATCTGGATCTGCTTTAAGTAATTCTAATGCAGTTTGAGCATCATCAAATTTTGCTTCAAGTTGCTTAAAATTTTCACTTTTTTCCTTCATTCGATTAGTATCATTAATTAAGCTTTGTGCTTGTTCTTGATTATCCCAAAAACCTGGCTCTGCCATTTTTTGCTCATTAATCGCAATACCTTCATTTAATGAATCGAAGTCAAAGAGACCTCCTGAAATGCTCTAACTTAGGACTAAGATCATTTAATTCTGCTTGAATTTCACTAATCTCCATTTTTATTTTCCTCACATCATAAAATTAATTTTTACTTTAATAATAGCAAAAAAGAGAGACATTATCTGCCTCCCTTTGTTTTTATCGACTAATGTTTTGTCTTATTTGAGCCTTCATAAATAGACGGGTGGCATCAAATTCGATATTACTGATCATTTCTTCAAACATTCTATAGCCAGCTTCTTGATATTCAACTAATGGATTTAGTTGTCCATATCCTCTTAGACTAATAGATTGTCGTAATTGATCCATTGCATCAATATGATCAGTCCAACGTTCATCTACAACACGCAAAATAACAACTTTTTCAAATTCTAACATTTGCTCAGGATCAGCAAGTTGCTTTTCTTTTTCAGCATAATTGTCTTCTGCAATCTGATAAAGTCTCTTCTTAAGTTCTTCTGCGCTTAAGTGCTTCATATTAAGCTTTTTAGTAGTTTCTTCATCAGTAATGGCAGAGGAAATGAAGTCTCTTATTTGATCATTACGCCAATCTTTTTTATCACCTTGGGTGTACATATCAATTTGATGATCAATAGTCCGTTTAATCATTGGCATTAAAACATTTTTCAATGATTTTTCTTCAGAAATAACTTGCATTCTTTCCCCGTAAATAATTTCACGTTGTGTACGCATAACATCATCGTATTGTAAAGTTTGCTTACGGGTATCATAGTTATTTCCCTCAACACGCTTTTGAGCTGATTCAACTTGCTTAGTAATCATACGTGATTCAATGACTTTGTCGTCATCATTATCAGATATTCGATCAAGGAATAATTTTACTCGATCGCCACCAAAACGCTTCATCAAATCGTCTTCTAGAGAAAGATAAAATCTTGTTACACCAGGATCACCTTGACGACCGGATCTACCACGAAGCTGATTATCAATACGACGAGACTCGTGACGTTCAGTACCAATAACAGCTAAACCGCCTAATTCTTTAACACCGGGTCCTAATTTAATATCAGTACCACGACCAGCCATGTTAGTAGCAATGGTAACTGCTCCTCTTTGACCGGCATTCATAATGATCTCTGCTTCTTTAGCATGGTTTTTAGCATTCAAAACTGCGTGTGGAATACCTGCTTGATTAAGCATTTGACTTAAACGTTCAGAGCTTTCAATAGCTACAGTACCAACCAATACCGGTTGTCCTTTTGCGTGACGTTCCTTAATTTCTTTTACTACAGCTTCAAATTTAGAATCTAAGGTTGGATATAAAATATCAGGCAAGTCTTTACGAGCAATTGGACGGTTAGTTGGAATAGTGATTACTTCCATGTTATAGATTTCACGAAATTCTTCTTCTTCCGTCTTCGCTGTACCTGTCATACCTGCCAGCTTTTTATACATTCTAAAGAAGTTCTGGTAAGTAATGGTTGCTTGAGTTTTAGACTCTTCTTGAATCTTAACCCCTTCTTTTGCTTCAATAGCCTGGTGAAGTCCATCAGAATAACGACGGCCTTCCATTACACGTCCAGTGAAAGAATCAACAATCATAACTTCGCCATTTTGAACCACATAGTCGATATCTTTCAACATAATGTAGTTAGCTCTTAAAGCTTGATCAATATGGTGAACTAAGACTTGGTTATCAATATCATACAGGTTCTTCAAACCAAAGTGTTCACAAGCTTTTTTGATTCCTTGATTGGTCAAATTAATTGTTTTAGTTGGCCAATCAATCTTGTAGTCACCATGGTCTTCATCATCATCTACATCGTCATCACTTTTATCTTCAACTAAAGTTTTAACAAAACGATCAGCACGAATATATTCACTGTTTGCTTGCTCTGCTTGTCCAGAAATAATTAACGGTGTTCTAGCCTCATCAATTAAAATTGAGTCAACCTCATCGATAATTGCATAGTTAAGTGGACGTTGAACCATCTGATCTTTGTAGACAACCATATTGTCTCTTAAATAATCAAATCCTAATTCTGAGTTTGTTGAATAAGTAACGTCACAGTTATAAGCATCTCTCTTTTCATCTGCAGACATTGAATTAAGGTTTAACCCTACAGATAAACCGAGCCATTTATATAATTGCCCCATTTCGCTTTCGTCACGGCTAGATAGGTATTCATTAACTGTTACCACATGAACACCTTTCCCCGTTAGAGCATTTAAATAAACTGGCAAAGTAGCAGTTAAGGTCTTACCTTCTCCAGTCATCATTTCTGCGATATTACCGTAATGAAGTGCAATACCACCAATAATTTGAACACGGAAAGGATATAATCCTAAAACTCTTTTTGCACCTTCACGTGCTGTAGCAAATGCTTCTGGTAGAATATCGTCTAACGTTTCACCATTTTCTAAACGCTTACGAAATTCTGGTGTCTTTGCTTGGAGCTGCTCATCAGATAATTTTTCGTACTCGTCTCCTAAAGATTTTACCTTAGTTGCTAATTTTTCAAATTTCTTTAATTCTCTTCTATCGTTATCGTAAATTTTTTTAAGAATATTAGCCATTTAATCGGTCCTTAAGTTTAAATTTTGTGCACAAATCTAAAATAATACTATGTAATTTTAACATTAATTTGGAAAAATGAGAAACCTACTATTGCAAGAAAAAGCCTCTCAAGCTTATCACTGCTCAAGAGACTCTTAATTTATAAGATTGTTTTAATTATTCGTTAGTTTCAATCAAGCCATAACGACCATCATTTCTGCGATATACAATACTTGTTCCATTTGTATCTGCATCTTCAAAAACAAAGAAATCATGGCCCAACAAGTCCATTTGTAAAACGGCTTCTTCTGCACTCATTGGCTTTAAATCCAAATGCTTGTTACGAACAATATCAAATTCTTTAGGTGCTTTCTTTTCTTCTTCTAAGTCTTCATAGAAGAAATCTTTTAAGCCCTTCTCACGACTCTTTCTGTTAATACGAGTCTTGTATTTTCTAATTTGACGTTCTAGTTTTTCAGAAACAAAATCAATACTCTTGTACATATCATCAGTTGTGTCTTCTGCACGTAAAACTAGGTATGGAAGTGGAATTGTTACTTCCACCTTAGCAGTATGATCTGGATAAACCTTTAAATTGATATGAGCAATTACATCAGAATTAATTTCGAAGTACTTTTCGAGCTTATTCAATCTCTTTTGAACATAATCTCTTAGGGCATCAGTAACTTCGACATTTTCTCCACGAACATTGTATTTTAACATTGTAGATTCTCCTTCCAACGTCTTATGACGTTTTTCTTTACACTTATAGTATAGCAAATTGTAAGCGGTTTTACTAATGATTTATCTGCTAATTGTAAAACTATTTATTTTACAATTAGGATAAACTTCTAAAAGAGCATCTCGTGCATGATATAACGTTCGACCAGTTGTATAAATATCATCTAATAATAAAATTTTTCCACTAATATTTTTATTATCGATAGCCGAAAAGGTTTGCTTAGTCAATAACCGTTCTTCCCTATTCTTTTCTCCTTGAGCTTTCTCCGTATCTGACTTAACTAATAATTTCGTTAAAGGAACTAACTTTTGATAAATAGCATAAATTGTATCAAATCCTCTTTTTTCTAGATGACTGGGCGAGCTCGGAACGGGAACATAATAGTCAGCTGCTGGTAACTGATCAATTAATTCAGCTAGGACATGACACAAAATATAATCTCCATATCTTTTGTACTGCACCATAACATCATGGAAAGTATCATTATATTGATATAAAGAACGATTATCTAACAAATTGCCTGCATATTTCCGCTTCCACTGTAGACAATCATTACATAGTCCTTTCGTATCTATTTCTTTATTACAACCTGAACATATTTTTCCTTTCTTTTTAACAAACTTTTTTAAACATTCAGAACAAGTATATTTTTCCTTGTACTTAACAAATAAAAACAATTTTTCATAGTCTATCTCTCTTCGAAAAGAAGAGTGACACAATAAACAATTACTCACTTGTTCATCATCCTAATCTGTTTCATCGCTTGCCGAATATTTTTTGTATATTTGTGATAACAAAATAAAACTAGCCCATCTCTATCATCCGCACTTCTTCCTACTCGGCCTGCAATCTGAACTAGACTTGGAGTATTGTAAATTGGGTCATCTGCCGCAATTACAATTACTTGAACATGTTTAAAAGTTACTCCTCGTTCTAAAATTGTTGTTGTTAGTAAAATATCAATTTCTTGATTACGAAATCTAGCGACTTTACTTTGTCTTTCTTTGTCACCCGCATATACACTCACGATCCTTTTCTCTTTAAAAACAGCAGTCAAATGTTTCTTATATATGGGCAAATCTTTGATTCTCGGAACAAATACCAGAAGAGGTTTGTTCATATCTATAATTTTCCTAATCTGTTTAATCAGAGCAGGATGAACTTTTCCTTTACGAGAAATAAAAGGTTTAAAGAAATATTTTTCTTTCGGTACAGGTAGTAATCCCTTATGAAATCTTCTCTTTAGTAAAGAATAATTAATTGCCTTACCTTTAGCCTGTTTTAGCAATTTTTCATCTGGAGTCGCAGTTAGAAAAAATGTACATCCCTTTTCTTTTACAGCATTTTTAGCTGCAAAATGAAGCATTTTATTTTCATAAAAGGGAAAAGAGTCTACTTCATCAATCACAATCAAATCAAAAGCCTGGTAAAATTTTAAAAGTTGATGTGTTGTGCATATGACAAATTGCTCATCTTTTGCATCATGATATTCACGTCCATGGTATTTTCCAATTTCCACATTTTCAAATGCTGCTTGAAAGCGGGGAAATAATTCATCAACTACGTCAATTCGAGGCGTAGCAATTGCTATTCGGAAACCATTTTTTAAAACTTCTTCTACTACTTTAAAGAGCATCTCTGTCTTACCGGCTCCAGTTACTGCATGAATTAAATGATTTCGTCGTTCTTTAAAAGAATTAACTAACTCATTAGAAATCAACTCCTGTTGATCAGTTAATTTTCCCTGCCAACTTAGTGGAGTAACTATTTTAGGATAAGTACTTTTTTCAATATTTCTTTCTAAATTCTTCTCTTCACTTATTCTTCCAACTCCAATACATTCTCGGCAATATAAATATCCATTAGGTAATGTTGCATCTGCTTTAGTGTTACATCGTTGGCATAAACCATTTATCATTGCAGGAACTTTTGTCGTTTTACTATTTATGTTATGGTTATTTTGACTATCTATTCATTGTCGTCCTTTTAATTCACTCATCAATATCACCCTATATTAATTACGCAATTGGAGGCGATTTTTTGTCATCAAAGCAATTAAGCTATCTAACAATCAGTAAATCTGGTCAACATGAGATAGTTATCAAAAAAAGTAGATTCATCTGCTCGTTAGCTCGTACTAAAACAGTGGAAGAAGCCCAAACATTTATTGAGCAAATTTCTAAAAAATATCACGATGCCACTCACAATACATATGCTTATACTTTAGGATTAAATGATAATCAAGTTAAGGCCAGTGATAATGGTGAACCTTCCGGAACAGCAGGCATCCCTGAACTAAAAGCTCTTCAATTAATGAAATTAAAAGATGTGACTGCTGTAGTCACAAGATATTTTGGTGGCATTAAGTTGGGAGCTGGTGGGTTAATCCGCGCTTATTCAAATTCTGTAACTGAAGCTGCTCAAAATATTGGTGTTGTAAAATGCGTCATGCAGCAATTAATTGAATTTACAATTCCTTATAATCGACTTGATGAGGTTAATCACTATTTAAATGAAAATAAAATCCTAATTGATAATCAAATATATACTACTGATGTAAGAATCCAAATTTTCCTAGATCTAGATCAAATCACTCAAGTTGAAGAGGATCTAATTAATTTATTATCGGGAAAAGTAGATTTCAAGAAAACAGACCAAAGATTTAATGAAATTCCTGTTACTAATTTAAATTTCCACGAACAATAAAAAAGATTTACGTTGTTTTAACGTAAATCTTTTTTATTTGTATTCTTTTTATTTAATCGTCTCACTTTTACTTCAGGATCTGCACGTTCCATTTTATTAATAGTGTGTTGAAGAAAATGCAGAAGTGGTTTATATTTTTCGCCTAATAATCCGATCGTTTCAACAAAAAGCTCAACTGCGAATAACAGACCTAAAATCAATAACCAGATCCCCCAGCGAGGAGACACCAATGAAAGCAATGAGACAAAAGAAAAAATAAGTGAAATTCCATAAATAGCTAATACAGTTTGACGATGGGATAATCCCATTCGCATTAATTGATGATGTAAGTGATGCTTATCTGCTTGAGATATATTTTTCTTATTTAATTTTCGTCTGATCATGGCATAAACTGTATCAGTAATTGGAACACCTAAAATAAGGATTGGCACTAATAATGACACAAAAGTTACATTTTTTAATCCCTTTAAAGAGAGAACGGAAATCATAAATCCAATATATAACGCACCTGTATCTCCCAAAAATATCTTCGCAGGATGAAAATTATAAGGTAAAAAGCCCAATAAACAAGCTGCTAACATAATACACATAATTGGAACATAGTGTTGCCAACTCTTTAAAAAGAAGAAACCAACAATTCCCATTGTTACAAGGGAAATTAAGGTAACACCGGTAGCTAAACCATCTAAACCATCAATAAGATTGACAGCATTTGTTAAGGCAAGAATCCAAAAAATGGTAAGGGGAAAACTCCACCAACCTAGTTGAATATGGCCTAAAAATGGCAAGCTTAACTCTCTTACTTTAATTCCAGCTAAGAAATATACAACCAGGGATGCAACAAAAATCCCAAACATTTTTTGTCTCGGTTTTAATTCTAAAATATCATCAATCAAACCAGTTAAGATAATAACACTGGATGCCAATAATACTGAAAAAAGTTCATGAGTCGGAAAATCCTTCCGTAATAAGACAAATTCTCCAATATTAAAAGCTACAAATATTGCTAATCCACCAATAGTAGGCATTGGCTTTTTATTGATGCGACGAGCATTTGGATTATCAACTGCACCTAATACAAAAGCTAATTTTCTAATAAAAGGAGTTATAGCAGCAGTAATAATTACTAATAAGAATATTTTAACAATTGTTTGAAACATAACAATCTACTTTCTTAAACTTCTTTTTTTCATTATACCTACACCCCAATATAAACACAATAAAGCGGTAAACAAAAAAGACGAATCTTAAAGATTCGTCTTTACTTAGCTATTGCAACAGCACGTTTTTCTCGAATAACCGTAACCTTAATGTTACCAGGATATTCCATATCTTGTTCAATTTGATTTCTAATATCATGAGCAAGAATAGTAGTACGAGCATCTGAGATCTTATCTGGCTCAACTATTACCCTTATCTCACGTCCTGCTTGAATTGCATATGCTTGTTTTACACCAATATGTCCCTTTGCAATCGTTTCTAGTTGTTCTAGTCGACGAATATAGTTTTCTAGAGATTCGCTTCTAGCACCTGGTCGAGCTGAAGAAATCGTATCAGCAGCTACAACTAATTCTGCAATAAAGGATAACTTAGGAACATCATCATGGTGAGCAGCAATTGCATTCACAACCAAATCTGGTTCATGATACTTCCGTGCAAGTTCAACACCAATTTCTACATGGGAGCCCTCAATTTCATGATCAATTGACTTCCCAATATCGTGTAATAATCCTGCGCGTACCGCTATTTTTTCGTCTAAACCAAGTTCAGCAGCCATTACGCCTGTTAATTTACCCACTTCAATAGAATGAGATAAAACATTTTGTCCATAAGACGTACGATACTTTAAGCGTCCTAAAATCTTTACCAATTCTGGATGCATCTTATGAATACCAAGTTCCATTAAGGCACTTTCACCAGCTTCGTAAATATCATCATTTACTTCTTTACGAGCACGATCAACCATTTCTTCTATCCGCGCTGGATGAATTCGACCATCTTTAATTAAACGCTCTAATGCTCTTTTTGCAATTTCACGTCTAATTGGGTCAAAGCTACTTAAGACCACTACATCTGGAGTATCATCAATAATTACATCTACACCAGTTAAAGCCTCAAATGAGCGAATATTTCTACCTTCACGGCCGATGATACGACCTTTCATATCATCACTTGGTAAATTAACAACTGAAACAGTTTTTTCAGAAACTGTATCGGCTGCACTACTTTGAATTGCATCTACAATTACTTTACGAGCAAAATGATCTGCTTTTGCCTTAGCAAGTTGATTACTTTCTTCAATCATTTCTGCTCTTTCCTTAACCAATTGGTCTGAAAGTTTATCTAAAACGATCTTTTTAGCATCTTCTTGATTCAACTCTGCAACTTCATAGAGCTTTTTCTCTCGCTCGGTCACTAATTGATCGGCTCTATTTTCTTTTTCTAGAACTTGAGCCTGCAATTTTTTAATTTGGTTTTCTTTCTGTGTGAGTTGTGAATCTTTTTGATCCAACAAACTATCTTTATGATCAATAGCATCTTCACGTTGCAGTAAGCGATTTTCTTGTCTAGAAACCTCTTGACGTCGTTCATTAAGTTCATTATCCACTCTTTCGCGATAATGATGAATTTCTTCTTGTGCTTCCAGAATTTTTTCTTTTTTTGCATCTGCTGCAGCTTTCTTCATTGCTTCTTTTTGTGAAGCAAGATCAGCTTCTACAGCTTTAGCTTTACTTTCTGCATCTGCCAAGATGTGTTTTGCATCATGGGCTGCATTCTGTGCTTGAGTTTCCCACTTATTTTTACGGATACTATAGCCAGCACAACCTCCAACTAAGACAGAAACAATAGCGACAGCAACAGGAACTAAAATTGTATTTACCATATTTTTACTATCGCCTTTTTTATAGAATTATTTCACACATTATTAATAATAAAAGTATCCGGAAGTGATGTCAATCATACAAAAAACCTTGGCCTCTAAAAGCCAAGGTTTAACTGTATCTGTCGATTATTTTTTTTCATCGGAAGCATCTTTGTTTACTGGTACTTCCTTGTCCTGTTTTACCTTTTCAGGATTTTCTCGTTCTTCAATTGCTTTAGCATCAATTCCATAAGCTTCACGAACTTTTTCTTTTACTTCTTCGTAAACATCAGGATGCTCTTCTAGATATTGCTTAGCATTCTCGCGGCCTTGTCCAATGCGATCATCCCCATATGAATACCACGAGCCAGCTTTCTTAATGATATCTTTATCAGCAGCCATATCAATTAACTCACCAGTTTGAGAAATTCCTTTCCCATACATGATATCGACTTCTGCCACTTTAAATGGAGGAGCAACTTTATTTTTTACAACCTTTAATTTAACTCGGTTACCAATTACGTCTGATCCTTGTTTAATTTGTTCTGCTCTACGTACTTCTAATCTAATCGTAGAGTAAAACTTCAAAGCACGTCCACCAGGAGTAGTTTCTGGATTTCCAAACATAACCCCAACTTTTTCACGAATTTGGTTAATGAAAACAGCAATAGTTTTAGTTTTAGAGATATTTCCTGAGAGTTTACGTAAAGCCTGACTCATTAATCTGGCTTGTAAACCAACATGTGAATCTCCCATGTCACCGTCAATTTCGGCTCTTGGTACTAACGCAGCCACGGAATCCACAACTAAGATATCAATTGCACCACTCGCAATAAGCGTATCTGCAATTTGCAAACCTTCTTCACCAGTGTTTGGTTGAGATAAAATTAAGGAATCAATATCAACACCTAATGCTTCGGCATAAGCAGGATCCATCGCATTTTCCGCATCGATATAAGCTGCCGTTCCTCCACGCTTCTGAACTTCTGCAACAGCATGAAGAGCCACAGTTGTTTTACCAGAACTTTCTGGTCCATATACTTCAATAATTCGTCCACGAGGATAGCCACCAACTCCAAGAGCTGCATCTAAAGCTAGTGAACCGGAAGGAATAGTGGAAATTTGAGTGTCTACTTTTTCACCCATGCGCATCACTGCGCCTTTTCCAAAGTCTTTTTCAATCTTCTTTAAGGCAATGTCTAAAGCCTTCTTTTTATCATCTTTAGCCAAATCTCTTCCTCCTTATTCCATTTATAATAATTATACTTGGTTTGACTACCTAAAAGCAAGAAAAATACGAACTAACGTTCAATATTATATTTCTCTATTTTTTATTACGCATTTTTTATTAATTTTTTTCAAAAAAAAGAAGCATCTCTGCTTCTTTTAATCTTAAATTTCACCTTTAAATACATCGCCGCTTTGCTTAAAGTAATCGTAACCAGAGTAAATAGTAAAGATTAAGCAAATGTACAATAAGATTGTACCAATATAGTACACATCACCAAGCAATAAGAAAATAATCGAGAGCATCTGAGTCGTAGTTTTAATTTTACCTGGCATTTTTGCTGCTAAAACTTGGCCTTTATTTTCAGCCAAAATCAAACGTAAACCAGTGACGGCTAATTCACGACAAACAATGATAGCTACTACCCATGCAGGCGCTAAATTTAATGAAATTAAAAATACAAAAGCTGTCATCGTTAGCATTTTATCTGCTAATGGATCAGCAAATTTTCCGAAGTTGGTAACTAAGTTTCTTGAACGAGCAATATGTCCATCCAAAAAATCAGTTATTGATGCCACCGCAAAAATTACAGCTGCTAACACATGAGACCAATAAATATGTGCTCCTAGGAAAGTTGCACCGCCTGCTGGCCAATTAAAAATTAAGACTAGCATAAAAACTGGAATCATGAAAATTCTAAACATAGTTAATTTATTTGGTAAATTCATTAACGGTTACTTTGACCTCCATTATTTTGGGTAGTATTAGTTTGACCTTGTGTGTTCTGCGTATTTTGCGTATTGTTTTGAGTAGCTTGGCCATTTTGTGTATTTTGATTTTGTTGGTTTTGTTGTGTTTGAGTATTTACATTATTAGTTGAATGTTGACTAGTTGCACTACTTTGACGAGTACTACTACTTTGGCTACTTTGGCTACTTTGATTACTTTGTCCAGCAAATGTAAATCTAATTGTCATCGGTGAAACTGGATTAGTTGCATTATGTGCATTTACCTTCTTACCGGCTAAAGTCAAAGTAGTTGATACACTGTTCCCCATTTGTACAGAAACATTGTTTACATTTTCTGGTAATTGAACTGAGTGCTTCTCATTAGCTTTCAAAGTTCCTTGCCAAACAGAAGAACCATTTACTAAAATTTGTGCCCAAACATCATTCTTAGTGGTTCCTAAAGTTAAAGTTCGGTCACTCTTCAATCCACTAACACGGTAACTATTATTACCTAAACTAGAAATTTTAACTTCTGAGGTTGTAGTTTTTGGAGTTGATTTCTTCTTTGATGAAGCTTTAGATTTTGAAGATTTGATATGAGAAGAAACGGTTACATTCTCAGCTTGATTTGCTGACTGTTGATTGGTTCCAGTAAAGAAGCGAGTGTAAACAATATAAACTACTAGAATTACTAGAACAACACCAACTACTGTTGCAATTTGAGGTAAATAGTTACGCCATAGTCCCTTATGACTATTAGTTGTCTCTTTAATTCTTTCGCTCTTATTGTCGATTGAATTTTCAACATATTCTTCTGGTTTTGCTTCAGGTACTTCAGATTTATAATCTGCTAATAATTCCTTGCCGTTAAGACCAACAACATCAGCAAATTGCCTAATAAAGGCTCTAACGTAAAAATCTCCCGGTAATTGATCAAAATCATCATTTTCAATTGCTGTAAGATATCGACGCTGAATCTTAGTTATTTTTTCTACATCTTCAATTGACATGCCCTTTGCCTTACGAGCACTGCGTAATTTATCTCCAATATCTGCCATAATATCCTCTCAACTTTTTGCAATAATTCAAATATGAGTATACCAAACTAATCGACTATTAAACAAGCCAGCCACCATCGACATAAATAGTTTGTCCAGTTAAATAGTCTGAACGTTCATCAAGCAAATTTTCTACCCAAAAAGATATATCCTTCGGATCTGCCAATCTTCCTGCAGGAATTTCATTTTTAACTTCATTTAAAGTTTCAGCATCAAAAATTGCATTCATTGGTGTATCAACTGCTCCAGGAGCAATCACATTTACAGTTAAATTAGCCGATGCTACCTCACGTGCATACCCTTGTACAAAGCTTGATAATCCACCTTTACTGGCACTATACACACTCTCTAGCGCACTTGCTTGTCCTCCATACACAGATCCAATAAATATTATTCGGCCATGTGCCTGCTTTAAAAGCTGGGATTCTAAAAGGGAAGTTATCTTTATCGGAGCTAATAAGTTAATTTGGATAATCTTCTCAATTTCATCTAATTCTTGACTTCCAAGAAATTGATAATTAGTGATTCCTTGTGTAAAAATTACAGCACTTATTGGTAAGAGATTTGATATTATTTTTTTAATTACATCATCTTCAGCCAAAAAATTTAATTTTAATGAAAAAAATTCTTGGTCTGGATAGTTTTCAATGAATTCCTGTACCATTTTACCGGCTTCTTGTTGGTTATGATTGTAATGAATATATAAAGACCAGCCATTTTCAGCCATATTTTCTGCAATAGCTCTTCCTATTCCACCAGTTGCTCCGAAAATTATTGCACGCTTCATTTAGTTAGCTTCCTCTTTACCTTTTAAAGTTGTAGTAAATATATCACTTTTATCCAATATATTTTCAACAGCTGTATAAAATTCATTAAAACTTAAAGATTGAATTGCTTGAGCTGCCGAATTAAAATTGTCATTTTCAAGTCCATATTCTGCTTCTTCAATAGCAATTGTACTAAGATCATCAAATTCTCTAATAGTCTGTGCCAATGCTTCCTTTTTTTGAAATACAAAGGACTCTTCCGTAACAGGAACTTCCAAAAGTTGGCTCTTAATATTCTTTAAAAACAAATCTGGCTTACTAGAAGCGCCGATAATTGTAGCAAAATTACCCGCAGTAGTATATGAGACCTGCAGCTCCATTGGTGAATTTAGAATACCTTGTTTTTGCATCTTTTCAAACCAAGGACTAGTTACTCCTAGCTTTGCTTGAAGCATCATTTCAAAAATACTTTGTGCTGTGCTATTCCTCAAACCTACTTTTTTAAAGTCAGGTAGTTTTATTCCTATACCGACCCTAGACGTAATTAAATCGGATGCAATAATTTTATTATGCTCTTTTTGAGAATTTACAATGGATAATTTTTTAGGTGCAACTTTTTTAGAAATTAAATATTTACTCTCAAGTTTCCCTACCTCACGTAAAATTTCTTTAGTTTGGTTTTCGCTGAATCCACCACAAGCAACAAATTCCATCCGGCAACTAACATAGTTATTGTCATAAATTTCTTGTAAAATTTCTGGCGTCATTTTTTTCAAACTAGATTTTGTACCGGTTAAATCTTCTGCCAAACTTGTTTTCGGAAACATCATTTGCATTAATTCATAATTTACTTGCCAATTGGGGTCGTCTTGATACATCGCTAATTCTTGAGCAATAATTTTTGATTCTTTAGCAACATTGCTTTTGGTGAAATGCGTTGTTCCGACTAATTCAAAAATTAATGGTAAAACCTGACGCCAATGTTCAGTAAAGCTCGCATAAAACATTGTTTCATTATAGGTAGTAAACGCATTCGTCGAAGCTCCAAGTTCTTCAAAACGTTGCGAAATGTCACCATCTTTTTTAGTAAATAATTTATGCTCTAAAAAATGTGCTCCACCACATAATTTTTGAGGATCACTGCCACCAAAATTTACGATTATTCCCATAAACTTTTGTGCAAAAAGTGGTCTCCTAATTACTTTTGCACGAAATCCAGACTTGTAATCTCTAGTTGTTACATCTAATTTTTTCATTTTAAACAATAGCTTTCGTTAAAGTATAATTTTTGGCTGAATTCAATTAATTTATCTATCTTAAAGCGATCAACATCAGCAATTCTCTGTACAAAAGTATAGTCACGCCCTCTTAGAGCATTGGCTAGCATCTGAATCAAAATCAAATCTTGCCGATCAGTACTAATTTGGTAGTTACGCTTTAAGGCAGATTTAGCCTTAGAGAAAATTTCTTCATCCACTTTTCCATCTTGTACTGCTTTTACACCCATTTTAATTGCTTTAGAAGCAGCTGCTATTTTATCTTTAGAAATTCCTGTACTAATTAAAAATAGAGAATTATTGAGATAATTAGTCGCATCAATTGCATATGCTGCTCCTAGTTTTTTTCTAACTTCAGTAAAGAGCTTAGACGACTCATCTCCAGCAAGATATTCTCCTAAAAATAATCCGCCAAATTGTTTTAGATATATTGGAAGAGATTGATCATACCCATATCCAATTAAAAGCTGGGCTTGTTCACTCTTAAACTGTATCTCTCTTTCAATTGGATTTTCTTCTGCAGGAAGAGACAATGTAGAAACTACAAAATCATCAAAATAGCCAGGCCAATCAAGTTGTGTTTGAACTAAGTCAGTTAAGCTATCGGGATCTTGTGCTTGTCCTAAACAAAAAGCTGGAGCATTTTTCAACGTATTAAAAAATGACTTAATTTCTTCTAAACTAGCGTTTTTGAGTGTCTTTTCATCCCCAAAAACACTATCTTGGTAACTAGGCATATTTCGATACCAGGTATTAAAAAATCCGCTTAAAGAAACATTCGCCGGCAACTCATAATATTGTTTTCTTTCTTGTTCGAGTTGCCTTTTTGCTAATTCTAATAATTGACCATCAAAAAGAGGCTCTTTTACCACCTTAAAGAAGGCATCCATTATTACTTTATAATTATAGTCCGGATCTAAGATTTCACGTGGTTCAACGAAATTTATAGTATAAAAAACTACGATTTGATTTCCAAATACTTCAGGAAAAACTTGCAAACTCGTATTATAAAGGTTAGAAAAAGTTTTTGCCTGTAAGTTTATACCCGGAAATTCTTTAGTGGCATTGCTCTGCATGCAAGCTAAGATATTTGCTAATGCCAGTGTTTTTTTATCTAAAGGTAAACGTAAAAAACAGCCCAACGTGGCTGTTTTAAATTTTAAATTATGGTCAATTCTAATATTTGTCATAATTACTGGTCATCGTCCTTTTCTGGTGGAATAAGTACTTGTCTAGGTTTTGATCCTTCGGATGGTCCGACAATTCCTTTAGCTTCCATTTCGTCTACAATTCTTGCAGCTCGATTATATCCAATTCTAAATCTACGTTGAAGCATAGAAACACTAGCTGATTGTTGCTTTCTCACTAAGGCTACTGCCTGATCATAAAATTCATCTTCAGGCTCATCTTCATTCTCAGCTTGACCCTCAGAATCATTTTTCGAAGGAATCATATCTTCGTTATATACGGCCTCTTGTTGTTCCTTTACCCAGGATACTATTTTTTCTACCTCAGTTACAGAGATATATGCTCCCTGAACTCGCTCAGGCTTAGCAGCACCAATTGGCAAGAAGAGCATGTCTCCACGTCCTAGAAGTTTTTCTGCACCAACTTGATCCAAAATAGTTCGTGAATCTACTCCACTAGAAACAGCAAAAGAGATTCTTGAAGGAACATTTGCCTTAATTAACCCGGTGATAACATCAACACTAGGTCTTTGAGTTGCTAAAATCATGTGAATTCCTGCTGCTCGCGCCATCTGAGCTAAACGAACAATTGCATCTTCTACATCATGCCCGGCAACCATCATTAAATCACTTAACTCATCAACAATCACTACAATATAAGGTAGCTTTTCCATTACTGAATTATTTTTATCAGCATTATTTTCAACTACTTTTTGATTGTACTCAGTAATATTTCGAACGCCTCCAGCAGCAAAAAGCTGGTAGCGTCTTTCCATTTCTTTAACAGTTTTACGCAAGGCATTCGTTGCTAATTTAGCATCTGTAACAACAGGGATTAGCAAATGGGGAATTCCATTATACACAGAAAGTTCAACCATTTTTGGATCAATTAGTACTAACTTTACATCCTCAGGGTAAGCCTTCATCAAAACACTAGTAATAATTGTGTTAATTGCAACAGACTTACCGGATCCAGTAGATCCCGCGATTAACAAGTGTGGCATCTTACGTAAATCTGCTGAAATTACTTTTCCTTCAACATCTTTGCCTAACGGCACATCAAGCGAAACCTCTTTTGATTTTGCATCTTGATGAACCATAACATCTTTAAATGAAACGGCAGAAGTAGTTCGATTCGGCACTTCAATACCAATTAATGGTTTACCTGGAATTGGAGCTTCAATACGGATATCTTTTGCAGCCAAAGCCAAAGCAAGATCATCCGCTAAGTTGACTATTTTACTTACTTTCACTCCAACTGCTGGCTGGACTTCATAGCGAGTAACCGTTGGACCTAGTACAGCTTTTTTTACGATAACATGCACGCCAAAGCTCTTAAAAGTTGACTCTAAAACTTCTGTATTTTTTTGAATTAGAGCCTTGTCTTGACTCTGATCTACATTTTTTATAGGTGACAATAAATTAATTGGCGGCTTTTTATAATTGGGATTCTTTGGCTGACTACTTTGTTTTGTCTCTAAATCTCCATGATCAACAGTTTGAAGTTCTTGTTTCATCTTTTGATCTTCTTCAGCATAAGAATGTGAAGCTGGCAAATCATCTGTAGAAGTATCTTCAACTTCTGTTGCTATCGGAGTGCTTTCTTGGGAAATTTCAATTGGAGGCTCAACTTTTGGACTGCTTTCTTCCTCAACTTTATTAGAAGCCGCAGGTTCACTATTAAAATCAGACATACTTGGAAAAGTACTATCATGATTATCTAAAGGATCAGTTAGTTTTTCTCGATTATTTAATTTTTCTTGCTTATTTTGCTCATGCTTTTCAACTAAATCGCTGTATTTACTTTTTAAAGCTTCCCCAGCATCTTTATTTTTCTCAATTACTAATTGTGAACCTTTTTGAAAACCGGACAGCAAGGTAGCAAATTTTACGTTACAGATCATTAAAATACCGATTAGCATCATCAACAAAGATATTACTTCAGATCCTACGGTTCCCAAAATTGGAAAAACAAGTTGATAAAACATACTTCCAATAAAGCCGCCACCAACCTTAGTTGTAAGCTGCGCCCGGGAAAATTCTTCACCAATTGATGTCAAAAAAGCATTTACAAATCCCTGATGAATCATCATTTGATTAAAAACGCGAGAACTTTCCCAAAGGAGTAAGCCTAAGTAAAATACACCTAACCCACTACCACGCTTCAAACTGAAATGCGGGGGTTGATTATAAATAACCATCACTAAGCCAAACAAACCAAGAATAATACTAGCTAAATAGTGGCTATCACCAACAAAAAATCGAATTAAATTAATTAGTTGTTGACTAAATAAACCGAAATGAACGCAACTTAAAACTGCTACTAAAACAAGTACTATTCCTGTAATGACCCAGTCCATACTTTGCTTTTTCTTTTTAGTAGTTGTTTTTTTCTTTTTTGTTGCCCTGCGTTTTCGTTTTTTAGCCATCAAGACACCTTCTCAATCTTTTTATTTGTCATCTTTATCTTTTTGATTATCCTTGTTTAACTCGTTAAAGTTCGACTTAAAACTAAGGTTAACTGGGTGATCTAAAGTTAATTGAGTAATTTCATAAGTCAAAGTTTCAATTTCTTCAACTAAAGGTCTAGAAAGTAGTTGATACTCTGACGGTTCTAAATCTGAACCATCCCCAAAATAGTCAACAAATTGAACCACTCTAGTAATTACTCCACTAACTGTAAAGTCACCTGGAGCAGGTGATACTTCAAAAGGAACGGCAATTTCGAAATATTTGCCATTCTTACCTTCATCTTGACTACCATCTTCTAAATCTTGATAAACCTGGCGCAAGGAAACATTAACTTCATTTTTCACCTTTTGTTCATCATTTAAATCATAGTGAAAAGAACGAACTACGATTGGGGTCATATTTTTAAAATCCATTTTAATTCTCTCCTAAATTTCTTTCATAACGTTCAGGACGATTGTAATTATCCTTTAACTTATCATTTTCATAGTGATGGCTCTTTTCCATATTTGGAAAACCTTGCTGTCTTAAAGCTTCCAGCAGAACCATAGCAACTGAATTTGATAAATTATAACAACGAATATTATCAGACATAGGAATTCTAAGATTCCTATCATAATATTCTCTCATAAAAGTTTCTGGCAAGCCTGTTGTTTCTTTACCAAAAACAAAATAATAATCTTTATTGGGATCCGTATAGTCTACTTGAGCATAATTTTTTGAAGAAAACTTTGAGATTAAGTACATTTCATCATTTGGACCAAGTGTATTTAAAAAAGCTTCTAAATCATCATGCATTCTAATATCAACTTTATCCCAATAATCTAATCCAGCACGCTTCATTTTTTTATTATCAATTTGAAAGCCAAGCGGTTCGATTAAATCTAACACTGTATTAGTACCTGCACAAGTACGAGCAATATTTCCCGTATTTGCTGGCATCAATGGTTCATAAAGTACAACGTGATTTGTCATAAAAAACTCCTCTTGTAAAAAAACGCAGCACCTGTAATATGGCAAGTACCACGCTTAATTCTATCTTCAATTCTACTCTTTACTTCCTTGAGTATCACTATCTTCGATTGACTCATCATCATAAAGATTTGAAATCTTACGATAATAATTGAATAGTCTGGTTACAATTATTTTGATTACAGCATAGACAGGGATGGCAAAAATAACTCCCCATAAACCAGCTACTGCGCTTGCACCAATTAATAGCAAAATAGTTGTAACAGGATTCATATTCATCTTATTTCCCATTACTAGTGGTGAAATAACGCGTCCTTCAAGTGTTTGCTCTATAGCAAAAACTATTAAGACTTTGATCAACATCATTGGAGAGCTGATTAATCCTAAAATAATTGCAGGAATAAAGGCAATAAATGTACCAAAATATGGGATCATATTCAAAATTCCAGCTAAAACTGCTAATGTAATTCCATAATTTAATCCAATTACTGAATAACCTATTGCAAACATTACTCCAACCCAGAAGGCAACAGTAATTTGACCTCGAATATAGGAAGCAACTGCTCCATTAATATCACTAAGTAAGCTTGAAAAACTAGGTTGTAGTTTTTTAGGAGCAAACTTAGTCACATAAGGATTCAAACGATGACCATCTTTTAACATAAAGAATAAAACAAATGGTGCTGTTAATAAGGTCATAAAAATCATTGTAATTACGTTAACAGCAGATGACAAGTTACTCAAGGCTAAATTGAAGCTATCCTGACCTGTTTTAAACATTTTAGTTTGTGCATCAGAAATAGCTTGATTAATTCCTCCGCGAACTCCATTTAAGCGTGGATCGCGAATCATCTTTTCGAAACCTTTTTGTGCATCTTTCCAATAAGTTGGCCAATTCTTTACTAGGGAATCAGTTTGATGCTGAATAATAGGGATCAAAGTATTAATGATCCAAATCAATCCTCCTACAACGATAACAAATAGTAGAATAATCGTAATTATTCGGGGAACTTTTAATTTTTTCTCCATCCAATCAACTACTGGATCCATTAAATAGTATTGGATTGATGCAACTAAAATTGGTGGAAAAATTGCATTAAAAAATGTCCAAAAAGGATTTAACACAAAAGAAATTTGGTTAAATACCAAAATGATCAAGAAGAACAATAAAATATTAAGTAAGGCTATGCTAAAACGGTTGTTCAAAAACCACTTAACAAAAAAATTACTCTTCTGATGATGTTTTTTTACATCCATAGCTTTCCCTCTTATCTATGTTCATAGGTAATCCAGTCGCCTACCTTAAATTCTGGCATTTTTTCTTTAGAATCTTTTTCTAAATATATAGCATTAGTCATTGGCTTTTTTGGAACTTCATCAGTAAATACTAAAGTAGCATGACCAATAGCTTGCATATTCATTTGAACCATTGGCCCAACATATAAGGCTAGATAAGTAGTACCATCAATTGTGATAGAATCGTCTTTTTTAAAGACAAATTTTTCTACTGGTGTTGCTGGATCGAACCCTTGTAATACAGCAACATCCCGCAACTTATCAGTAGCTTTATTATCAAACAAAATTACGATGTTATCTGCTGGATCTAATGCTTCCGAACCAATAGCAGTAATTGTAGAATTCCATTTCATTTTTATCAACCTCTTTATTAAATTTTACCATATCAACTTATTTATCCAATAACACTTAATTGCGATTGCCTATTCTTACTAAAAGGTAGAAAATAAATATGTTATGGAAAGTTTTTATCAGGAGGCTAACATAAAAATTATGAAAGTTTGGTTTGGTGGCTATACGAGCCATGATTCAAAAGGTATTTATACCGCTAATGTTGAAAATGATGGAACTGATATTAAACTAACTAATACTAAAAATACTGTTGAAGTTGAAAGACCAACGTATTTCCAATTAGTTGGTGATTTATTGTTTACTATCATCCAAAAAGGCGACCAAAGCGGTATTGCTACCTATAGAATTAAAAATGGTGAAGCTGAAAAATTAGATACCTATTTTCACAAAGGAGCAGCTCCTTGCTACATCAGTGTTGATCCACAAAAGCATTTAGTTTTCACTGCAAATTATCACTTAGCAACTATTAATGTGTTTTCTTACGACAAAAATGGAAAATTAACCTTCATTACTAACGACAAACATGAGGGTCATGGACCAAGAGTAGAACAAGATCAGGCTCACCCACATTTCTTCGATGAAACTCCTGCTGGTAATTTAGTTTCATGTGATTTAGGAATCGACGCTGTTGATTTTTATAAGTTAGACGATAACAGATTAAAACACCTAGCACGCTATCAAATGGAAAAAGGCTTTGGTACTCGGCACCTTACCTTTTCACCAGATGGTAAAACCATGTACATTGTTGGTGAATTATCGAGTCAGGTTAATGTTGCCCGTTTAAATGAAAACACTTGGGAATTTGAGGATATAGCAACATATAAGACTATCCCGGATGATTTTACTGATCATAATGGAGCTGCTGCAATTCGAATTTCTAAAGATGGAAAATTTATTTATATTTCTAATCGTGGTCATGATTCAATTGCTGTCTTTAAAGTTTTAGATGATGGAAAACTAGAATTAGCCCAAAGAATTTCTGTCTTTGGTTCCTTCCCACGTGATTTTAACTGGGATAAAGCAGAAAAGTACCTAGTTGTAGCTAATCAAAATACTAATAACGCAACTCTTTACCGTCGAAACTCTGAAACCGGTAATCTAACTCCAATTCAAAAAGACATTTCTGTTCCTGAAGCTACATGCGTATTATTTGAAGAAGATTAAACTCATTCTATAAATTAAGCCATGAATATTCATGGCTTTTCTTTATTTATTGGAAAAAGGATATACAATATGCAAAATAATGCAGCTGATAAACTTTCACCTTTCACGAAATTAACAATAGAACAACAAAATCTAATTACCCAAATTATTTCTTTTACTAAACAACACATTAATCGGAACTTTCCCGCTATTTTTACCATCTATGGCGAGGCTGGTACAGGAAAAAGCGTTGTTCTTTCTTCCCTGTTTTACCAAATACAAAAATTACGTCATGATAAAACTAGTAGTATTTATCAAACTAACAATTATTTTCTTGTTAATCATCCAGAGATTTTGAAAGTTTATCGTCAAATTGCTGGAACTTTACCTAACCTCTTAAAGAAAAATTTTCAAAGACCAACTACTTTTATTAATCAATTAGATAAGAAAAATGAACACGCTGATATTGTTATAATCGATGAAGCGCACTTACTTCTTTCTAAGCCAGATCATTACAATAATTTTTATCATGAAAATCAGTTAACTGAAATTATTAAAAGAAGCAAGGTAGTGATTTTAGTATTTGATCCATATCAAGTACTAAAAATGAAAACGCTTTGGACTAAAGATCGCCTAGAAAAAATTATCGATCCCTATCCTCATCAAAAATATCATTTAAAACATCAATTTAGGATGACCGCTTCTTCTGAATTACTTAGTTGGTTCAATTCATTTACTAAACATAAAATCATCGATCCTATCCCTACTAATGCTAACAGCAACTATGACTTTCGTATTTTTGATGATGCCGAGAAAATGCGAAAGGAAATCGTTAAGCGCAACCGTGAAGTAGGATTAAGTCGAGTTCTTTCTACATCCCGCTATCCTTCGACCTTAGATGGAGGCAAACATTACATCCAAGAAGGAAAATTCAAAATGCCATGGGACCAATATAACTACACTGCCACTCCTTGGGCTGAAATACCAAAAACAATTGATGAGGTAGGCTCAATATATACTTGTCAGGGATTTGATTTAAACTATGCTGGTATTATTATCGGACCGCCCATCAGCCAAATCCCCGGCACAAACAAAATCCGTGTTAATTTAGACAAAATAACTGACATAGAAATGTTTAAAAAGAGAAAAGATCTATCTGATCCTCATGAAATCAAAACTCTTGAAGAAGAAATGGTTCTTAATTCTCTAAATGTTTTATTTAAGCGGGGAATCAAAGGAACTTATCTTTATGCTCATGATCCCTTGCTTAGAAAAACGTTAGTCTCTATGTTCAAGCAAGCAACACAGAAGACAAAATAAAAGATTATAGTTTAAAACAAACCATAATCTTTTTTTGTTAATTCTCATTCAAATAAATTGTTACATCTTTAAATTAGATTTGCTTCTTCAAGCAATTCTTCAATCCATGTTCCCTTAATCTTCTTCATACCAGCTTTTACAGCTAACTTTTCTGGTAATGGCATTTCTTGGTCTGCTAATTTCTTTTTATCAGACATGTAATACATAGCACGAAGTAATTCTCGGATATCATAAACAGAACTCCAAACTTCTGGAACTCCTCGATCTACATTAAGTAGTGTATAAACAGATTCCATAGCTGTTCTAACTGAATATTCTGTAGTAAACACTGTATCTCTAGTAGGACTTTCAGCAAAGTTACCAATAAATGCCAAATTTTTTGATCCTTCTGGTACAACAGCTGGCCGGTCACCATCATGACGAGGCATGAAGTAACTAGTAATATAAGGCATATATACCGGAACGGTGTTCATATTTTCTTCTGAAGACAATTCTTTAATTTCACTTTCTGGCACACCCAAATGATAAAGCATTTCTTCAGCAATTTCTTGTCCAGTACAGTCGACTACCTTTTTCTTAATATAATTCCCCTCAGTATCTGAATACAAAGCATAGATCCAGACTACAATCTCATTTGGCTTTTGAGTTGGAAAATGAGGTTGACGGTGAATAGTAAAACTTAGACCCCAATTTGAATCTGTAACCGTAATAATTCCACCAGTATTTACTTTTCCATCATACAAACTACGTTTAGTCAATCTTTCAAAGTAAGGGGCTACTTTTTTATTCTTTAACGTTGTAGTTGCAGAAACAAACCATGATTTTTCAGGTAAATTTTCACCAAAGACATCAGGGTGACCAAATGCCGGATCTTGTTTAGCTAAGTTTTCCCATAACTTCCAAGATCCACCCTTAGCATGAGTAATTGGCGCAGGCGTAGTTTGGTTCCCATAAGTAGAGCTTTCAGTAATTGATCCATTAGTTACAAAGACAATGTCATCTTCAGTTAAATCAATATCTTCTTGCTTACCGTTCTTCTTCATCACAATCTTTTTAGCAACTTTTTCATTTCCTTCATGGTCAACTAATACATTTTCTACTTGAACACCATATTCAAATTTAACGCCATGGTCTTTTAGATATTTAAGTAGTGGCTTCACCATAGAATCATATTGATCATATTTGTTAAACTTCAAGGCAGTAAAGTCAGGTAAACCATCAATATGGTGAATGAAACGCATACAATAGCGTCTCATTTCTGCTAAAGAATGCCATTTTTCAAAGGCAAACATCGTTGACCAATAAGTCCAAAAATTAGTTTCAAAAAATTCAGGTGAAAACCATTCTTCAATTGTTTTTCCTTGAATTTCAGATTCTGGTGTTAAAACTAACTTAACAATTTCACTAGCATGCGAACCCAATTGATATAGTCCATCTGTTGGCAATTCATTACCACGCTTATGAATCAATCGACAATTCGAGGAGTTAGGATCCTCTTTATCAAGCCAGTAATATTCATCTAAGTAAGAAGCTCCTGGTATCCGCAATGATGGAACTGATCGATACATGTCCCACATACATTCAAAGTGGTCTTCCATTTCTCTACCACCTCGAACTACAAAACCAGCATTAGGCCGGTTAGTCCCATCTAGAGAGCCGCCCGCAATATCTAATTCTTCTAAAATATGAATTTTATCACCAGACATCTTAGCATCTCGAACCAAAAAGAATGCTGCTGAAAGGCCCGCTAATCCACTACCGATTATGTAAGCAGATTTCTTGTCTACACCAGCCGGCTTTTTAGTATCCGCAAAAGCTTCATAGTTTCCTTTTGAATAGTACATACAAGTGATCCTCTTTTCTATATTTGAATAGTATTAACACTTCTTATATTCAATTCTATGTAAAGCGGTTACAATAGTCAATCAATTTAGCTGTTATATTTATAATTTATTACTTATCAAGTTCTTCCATAATATTTCCATATCAATAGGATCTGCTATTTCAATTTTTTGTCTTTTTTCTGAAAAAGGATCATCAAATTCAAGATAAAAACAATTTAACGCTTGTCGCTTAAAATTATCTTTAATTCCATACAAAGGATCACCGAACAAGGGATGTCCTAAATATTGCATGTGCACTCTAATTTGATGAGTTCGTCCAGTTAAAAGCTGTAATTCTATTAAGCTAGCACCTTTAACTTGATCTAAAACCCGATATTTTGTAACTGACCTTTGTCCGTTATTTACTACTCCGCGCTTAACTCCGGTATCTATTTTGCCAATTGGTGCATCAATAGTTCCTTGTCTTTGTGCTTCTTCAAAATTTCCATGCACAATTGCATGATATTTCTTAATAAACTCATTCTTTTCCATCTTACTAAAACGTGCATGCGCAACTGCGTTTTTTCCTACCAAAACTAATCCAGATGTATCTCGATCAAGTCTTGTGATCACATGTGGCTTAAGATCAGTTTGTTTTTGTTGTTGAAAATAGTGCAATAAACGATTTACTACTGCATCACTATCTTCATAGCGAGATGGAATTGACAAGATTCCGGCATCTTTATTAATAACTAAATAATCTTTTTGTTCAAAAACGATATTTAGCTTCTTAGACGAGGGCTTTAACCATTTATTTTCTTTTTCTTCTCCTAAAATAAAAATTACTTCATCTCCAGCATGCAGCAAGTAGCTAGTATACCGGCGGTGATGATTCACTAGAACCATCCCACCATGATGCTGGCTATTAGTCAAAGCGCGTTTAGAAAAACCATTTTTTAACAAAAAACGCCCCAGTTTCTGAGGTGTTTTATTTTCAAATTTTAATTTAAAATATTGCATTATTGTTTATCTTTAGGTTGGCCGATAAAAGCATCTTCTACACGATTCCAAAAATGAGTATGTTGATACTTATCGAAGCGAATAACATGTTGAGAAATACGGTACTCAATTTTTTTAATATGCTTGTGATTAAATTCATAACCATCAAATGTAACTACATAATGATCATCACTACCTGTTTCCGGCTTAATGGTGATCCATTCATCGGGTGCAATTACAATTGGAGATGAGAGTGTTCTAAACACACGATTATTAATTGAAGCTATTTCAGTCATTTGTAAAGCTTTTAAACGTGGATGAATGACAGCACCGCCTAATGACTTACTATAGGCAGTAGAACCTGTAGGGGTAGAAACACATAAGCCATCCCCCTTAAAACTTTCAAAAAACTGGTCTCGGATGTAAACATCAGCTTTTAAAGTCTTAGAAACTCGTTTAATAGTCGCCTCATTTAATGCAAGTAATTTTTTCTTTTCACCTGCTCCAGTAGTGATAATCAATTCCAAAAGTGGATAGGAAGCTGAAGATGGTTGCTTCTTAGTTAAATTATCTACCATCTTGTTAATTTCAAAATTACGCCAGTCAGTATAAAAACCTAAGTGTCCAGTATGAACACCAATGAATCTAATTTTATCAACTAGATTTTGGTATTTATGAAATCCCGAAATTAATGTTCCATCTCCTCCGATAGTAATTACCACGTCAGGATTTTCAGGATCAATTTCAATTTTTCTAGCATTTAGTAATTTTTCTAATGCTTTAACTACTGCTAAGGTTTCAACTTTATCATTATAAACGAGTGCGACTTTCATTATTGCTCTTTTCCTTTAGATTTAGTAAAAATTCTCTGTGCTTCCTGCACTTCATCTTTAATTGATGACATTTCTTCATCTAACTTATAAGCAGCCTCAGCTGTTGTCTTAAGTCGCTTAGAAATATCTTCCGGGTATTTTCCCTGATATTTATAATTCAGTGTGTGTTCTACTGTTGCCCAGAAATTCATTGCTAAGGTACGAATTTGAATTTCAGCAATTATTTTCTTTGGTCCATCAGGTAAAAAAACTGAATATTCAATTACCATATGATAGGATCGATATCCTGATGGTTTAGCATTTTGAATATAGTCTCTTTCCTCAACTACTTGCATATCTTGCCGTTCATGAATTAAATCAACTACTCGATAGATATCATCAACAAATTGACACATAATTCTAATACCGGCAATATCTTGCATATCATTCTCAATGACCTCAGGGGCAATAACACGCCGTGTCATTTTTTCTTTAATTGAATCAACTGTTTTAACACGTCCGACCACGAATTCAATCGGCGAATGCTCACCCTTGTTTAAAAAACTTTGTCTAAGTGATCGAAATTTAACTTTTAATTCAGAAACAGCCTGTTGATAAGGCCATAAAAATAAATCCCAATCTTTCATGTATAAATCCTTTCCGTTTCAAACAAAATTATTCTACCATATAGAGGGATAACATTAACTAGTGAAAGGATAAAATTATGAGTAAAAATTTAGAAATCGAATCAAAAACTCTACTAGATAAAGAAACCTATGAGAAAATGCGTGCAGCTTTTACCGCAAAATCTGATTTTATTCAAAAGAATTATTATTTTGATACACCAGACTTTGATTTAAAAAATAGTGATGCTAGCTTAAGAATCAGAATTCTTGTTGATCATGCAGAGCAAACTATTAAAGTTAAAGAAACTAATCCTAAGGAAAAGAAATACAGTGAACGGATCGAAATTAATGATTTACTATCTGTAGCACAAGCTGAACAAATGACTCAAAGTTCATATGAAGGTGACTTCTTTTTATTTGGGGGAGATGTTGGTGATTACCTCCAAAAGCATTATTCCAATGAAGCAATTCACTCTTTGAAATTAATTTCTTGGAGTCAAACTCGAAGAATACTAGCTAACGGTCCAGAAAACTGTGAATTGACTTTAGATTTAACAGAATTTCCAGATGGATACTATGACTTTGAATTAGAAATTGAAAATGATGATCCTGATATCATCAAAAAGGTACTTTCTGAATTAGAAAAACAATTTAATTTTACAGTTAATAAGGAAAATACTAATCAAAGTAAAGTACAGCGTGCTTGGGAACATAAAAAATAAAACAAATTTTTTTCCATTTCATTCATTTTCTGATACAGTATTCATGAACTTGGATGGAGGAAATAACAAAATGTTTGAAATATTTTTCTTTGTTAATCCAATTGGGGTTAACTGTTATCAAAATGAGCAGGAAATAATCGCTGCAGTCAGTGGTTACAATCAAAATATTTCTTACCACTTTATTCCCATAACTACGATGAGCACAATTCGGAACGATATCAAAGCTAGACATCTTTCTTTAAATAATGTCGAAGTTTTCAACACTTTTAGTCAAAGTGCTTACAACGCAACTAAAGATTATCACACTCTAAAATTAATTGTCGGCAATAAAAAGGCTAGACAATATATCATTAATTTGCAGCATGCGATTAATGATATGAATAGAACTTATTCTCCAGAGCTCGTTGATGAGATTCTAAATTCTTTAGATGTTTCAATAAAAAACTTCAAAAAGAATCGAGAATCAAACTACATAAAGCTCTCAATGGATAAGGATTTAAAACTCGCTGATGACTTAAACGTCGTCACTACTCCTACAACCATTATTTTTAACTATGATGATGACCAAGGAGATTCTGGTATGATGATCGAAGGTTGCGCAAATCGTGAAGAAATTGAATCTGCAATCGTTGGGGATAAACAGACTAGTAGTGATAATAGTTTACTCTTGTTATAATTCAATTAGGCTAGATGATTTTTTGAATCATCTAGCTTTTTTTGTAGATAAGTTATTATTGGACTCTTTTCCTTTGGCTCCCTCAGTTCTAAAAATAGTTTCTCAGGTATATCTGCTACTGAAAAATGTAATTGGTATAACAAAGAAGCAATTTCTAACCCTAGTTTACTTTTATGAGTAATTTGTTTCTGTAAATATATTTTTTGATCTTGAATAGAAGAATACTTTATATTTCGTCGATTAGTTGGAGCAAAAGTAAATAAATTTGCAATTCCCTTCTCATCTAAAGAAAAATGTTTTATATCATAACTTATTTCTGAACTAACTGCAGCCTTTAAAATATTATATTTTAATGTAATTACACAACTAAATGGATTAATTTCTAAATAATACCATTGCCATTTTGGGCTATACCTTAGAAATATTTCTTTTGAACGATTAAGTTTATTTTTTAAATAATGCCTTTGACCCACAATCCAAATATCTTTTATAGATAATTTTTCATATAAACTATGTCGATGCTTAAATTCTGTCTCGCTTAACGGAGCACACTGCACTTCAAAAGCTAATTTATTTTCTACTAATACATCAGCTCTCACTTGTTGATCAAGCAATGGGACCTCAACTTCTGCATTAACTCCATTTGCTTTTAGTGCAGTACATAAAAGTTGCTTAGATTGATAATGTTCTTCTTTCTCTCCTGTTCCCCTAACTTGATAGAAATGCTTAAAAAATGGTAGCTTTTCTTCTGATAGAATCAAAATCATTCGTTTTCTACAAGACGGACAAGTATAATAATCCTGATTTAACTTCTTAAATCCTTTATTAACTTGTTCTGCTTCCTTGATGGCTAAGACTAATTTTTTATTTAAAATAGCTGCGTACATTTTATCGCCCAATATTATATACGCAAAAAGAGAGATGATTTTTTCATCTCCTTTTTTAATCGAAATATTCTCTTATATTCCCTAATGCATCTTGGCCAATTAAGCACTTAGCATTTTTCTTTATTCTTTGGAATTGCTTTTCAGTCATTCCAGTTCCATATTCATTAGCAATTACCCAAGTATCTTCGGGTTTCAATTCTACATAATTATCATCTAAATAGGCTAAATCTAGATAGTATTCATGATGATAGGTATATAAACTGGAGGCTAATCCTTCAACCTTTAAAGCATCGGCTAAGGCTGCAACTAAATCAATACTATCCAGCTTAAAGACGCGACGATTATCACTGACTAATTTTTCACGATCATCATTAATTTCAGTTTTGCGTTGATCATCATCTCCAGCCCCTAATCCCTTTAAAAGATCTCTTAATTGATCATTCGGATTGTTACTACTATCATCATCACTATCAGGTACTTTTGAAATAAGTAATTCTAATCCAGAACTACTTGGCATCACCTGAAAAGTAACGGGATCTCCTTTAGCAAAAGTATGATCTGTGTCGACTTCACTTAAAATTTGATAGAAGAAATGTTGAATTTGACTTTTGTTTCCTAACAAGTCGAGCATTGTTATTCCGCGTTCTTTAAGTTCATCTGCGTCCATTGTTACACGAATGGTATTTTCACTTATTCTGTGTACTTCCACTTATTATCACCTCGAAGTCTCTATCTTTAATACATTGTAACCTATTTTCCTACTCATATAAAAACGCTAGCTTAAAAAAGCTAACGTTTTTAAAATTTTTAATTAAAAATCAGCAGTCATTGCTTGGATCTCTTCAAGTTCTAAGCGACGAACTTTACGAGGAAGAAATCTCCTAATTTCATCTTCGTTGTAGCCTACCTGTAAACGTCTATCATCCATAATGATTGGACGTCTTAATAGGCTAGGATTCTTTTCAACAAGATCAATTAGTTGATCAATTGATAAATCATCTAAATTAATCTTTAAGTTTTGGAAAGTACGAGAACGAGTAGAAATAATTTCTTCTGTGCCGTTTTCAGTCATTCGTAAAACTTGCATGATTTCCTCTTTATTTAGTGGATTGGCGAAAATATTTCTTTCCTTAAATGAAATATCGTGTTCCTTCAACCATGCTTTAGCTTTACGACATGAAGTACAACTTGGTGATGTATATAAATTTAACACTTAATTCCACACTCCTTTGCGTGTAGAAAAATAACTACTGTTTCACTTACATAAGATATTGTATCACAAATACTTGTCTTTTATAAGTTGTAATCAAATTTCTTTTATTAGCTTACATAGTATACTTTAGCAACAAATATTGAAGTTTGTGTGAAGTTCTAACAAAAAAAGAGTACTATTTTAGTACTCTTTTTTCTAATCAAGAATATTAAGCTTCTTCATAGTTTCTTCAACTAATTTCTTGTTTTCATCAGCAGTTTCTGAAACAAAACAAGCTTTATTTGCTAATTCTTTAATATCTTCAGTATTGATCTTCTTCATCAAACTTCTGATACGTAAAATTGAAGTTGCACTCATTGAGTATTCATCAAGTCCCATTGACAAAAGGATTGGGAACATAATGTCATCACCTGCAGCTTCACCACACATACCACACCAAATACCATTTTCATGAGCACCATCAATAGTGTGCTTAATCAAACGTAAAACAGATGGGTTGTATGGTTGGTAAAGATAAGAAACGTTATCATTACCACGATCAGCAGCCATAGTATATTGGATTAAGTCGTTAGTTCCAATTGAGAAGAAATCAACTTCTTTAGCAAATTGATCAGCTAAGACAGCAGCAGCTGGAACTTCGATCATCATACCAACTTGTAAGTCGTCACCGATCTTAACGCCTTCTTTAGCGAGTTTATCTTTTTCTTCAGCTAAGATTTGTTTTGCTTCACGTAATTCTGCTAAAGTACCAATCATTGGGAACATAATTCCTAATGGACCATATGCAGATGCACGAAGTAAGGCTCTTAATTGAGTTCTAAAGATATCCTTGTATTGCATTGAAAGACGGATAGCACGAACACCTAAGAATGGGTTCATTTCTTCTGGAAGATCCCAGTAATCTAAGTGCTTGTCTCCACCAATATCACAAGTTCTAATGATAGTTTGCTTACCATCCATGTCTTCGATAACTTTCTTGTAAGCATCAAATTGAGCTTCTTCGGATGGGAAGTCTTTTGAATCCATGTATAAGAATTCAGTTCTGTACAAACCAATTGCTTCAGCACCGTTTTCTTTTACACCCTTCATATCATTAGGAGTACCGATGTTAGCAGCGATAATAAATTTCTTACCATTTGCAGTTACAGATGGTTCATTCTTCAGCTTCTTCCATTCTTCCTTTTGCTTAGCGAAGGCTTCACCTTTCTTAGTGTATTCTTCGATTTGAGCATCAGTTGGATTAATGATAGCATCGCCGTCTAAACCATCGGCAATAAGCATATCGCCATCTTTAACATCTTTAGTAATGGTTTCAGTACCAACAACAGCTGGAATTTCCAATGAACGAGCCATGATTGCTGAGTGAGCAGTTCTACCACCAACATCAGTTACAAATCCCTTAACGTACTTCTTGTTAAGTTGAGCTGTATCACTTGGTGTTAAATCGTAGGCTACTACTACAACTTCATGGTCAATAGCTGCAGGATCTGGCAATTTCTTACCAAGAAGATGTGCCATAAGACGCTTTGAAACATCGCGTACGTCAGCTGCACGTTCTTGCATATATGCATTGTCAGTCATACCTTCAAAAATAGTAATGAATTTTTGAGCAGTTTCATCTAATGCAGCTTCAGCATTAATTTTTTGATCTTTGATTTCTGTTTCAATAGCCCCAGTAAATTCTGGGTCGCTTAAGAATAGAAGGTGAGCATCAAAAACTTGTGCTTCTTCTGGTCCTAAACTTTCCTTAGCTTTATCACGAACTTTTTCAAGTTCTTTAGTTGATTCTTCAACAACTTTTTTAAAGCGAGCTACTTCAGCATCAACATCGCTAACTGAGGTTTTAGAAAACGAAAGGTCAGGTTCTACCAAAAGGTAGGCTGGTGCAACTGCAATACCATCACTGGCTGCAATTCCCTTTAAAGTTTTCGACATTATTCAGCTAAACCTTCCTTTTTCATAGTGTCAGCAATAGCTTCAATTGCTTCCTTAGCATCGTCACCATCAGCAGTAATAGTTACATCCGCACCTTGGCCAACACCTAAAGACATAACACCCATGATTGACTTCAAGTTTACTGATTTACCATTGTATTCCAAGTTAATATCTGAGTTAAACTTAGAAGCAGCTTGTACCAACAAAGTAGCTGGACGAGCATGAATACCAGTTTCAGCAATAATATGAAATTCGCGTTTTTCCATTTTAAATTATCTCCTTTAAAATCAAAAATAATCGGGAGTTTTATACCCACTCGTTTATTAGGTTATCATGTTTTTTAAATGAAAACAACACAAATGTAAATGTTTACATTATAAAGTACTTAATTTTCATTATCAGATAAGGTATAAATTATATCCCCACCTCTTTGGGCAATCCCAGTTATACTCTGTCTTTTACCATAGCTTCTAAGAGCTAATTGAAATTGAAAAGCATCTTTGGGACTAACTCTATACTCTTTTAATTCACCACTTATAATTTTATCTAATATTTCTTTATAATCCATTTCTTATACTTATCTCCTTGAAGTTTCCGCATCTTTATAAAAAATTTTTTCTTTATCCTATTATATCAATTTTCCATAAAAATCTGGGCTTACCACTTGCAATTAGTAAGTATCCGTACTATGATATTAGCAAGTTAGCACTCATATATCAAGAGTGCTAAAATAGGAATATGGCCTGAATATTATAAGAAAGGCGGAAATATTAATGCTATGTGATAACTGTCATAAACGTCGTGCCTCCATTCATCTTTATACAAATGTAAATGGGCAAGATCGTGAAATTTCATTATGTCAACAATGTTATCAAGAATTGAAAAATCAACAAGGACAAAATAATAGTATGAATAATAACAATGCATTTTTTGGCGATTTTGATGATTTATTCAACGCCTTAAATAATAACAACAATGAACAAAATAATCCTCAAGGACATAATCCACGCATGCAAATGGGTGGTGGCCGCAGAGGTGGAAACAATGGTGGTCAAAAATCCCTACTCGACCAGTATGGTACAGATTTAACCGACTTAGCAAAAAAAGGTAAGATTGATCCAGTTATTGGTCGTGATAAAGAAATTGCTCGCGTTATTGAAATTTTAAACAGACGGACTAAAAATAATCCTGTTCTTATCGGAGAAGCCGGTGTTGGTAAAACTGCTGTTGTTGAAGGCTTAGCACAACAAATTGTCGACGGTTCAGTTCCAGCTAAGCTTCAAGATAAAAGAATCATTTCTTTAAATATGGTATCAATGGTTCAAGGAACTGGAATTCGCGGTCAATTTGAACAAAGAATGCAACAATTAATCAAAGAATTAGAACAAAACGATAATATCATCCTGTTTATTGATGAAATTCATGAATTAGTTGGTGCTGGCAACGCTGAAGGTGGTATGGATGCTGGTAACATTATTAAACCAGCCTTAGCTCGTGGAGATTTCCAATTAATTGGTGCTACTACTATTAAGGAATATCGAAACATCGAAAAGGATTCTGCCCTTGCTCGTAGATTCCAACCAGTGGAGGTTAAAGAGCCTACAACTGAAGAAACAATTAAGATTTTGCAAGGCATTCGTAAGCGTTACGAAGATTACCACCATGTTCACTATACTGATGAATCTATACAAGCTGCAGTAGATCTTTCTTCACGCTACATTCAAGATCGTTTCTTACCTGATAAAGCTATTGATCTTTTAGACGAAGCTGGTTCAAGGATGAATCTCACTATTCCTTATGTTGATAGTGAAAAAATCAAAGAAAGACTAGATGCTGCTGAAAGCTTAAAGCAAGATGCTTTAAAAAATGAAGATTACGAAAAAGCTGCCTACTATCGTGATCAGATTGAAAAGTATGAAAAATTAAAAGATCAGAAAGTAGATCCTGATCAAACACCTAAAATCACTGAAAAGATCATGAATAAGATCGTTGAGGAAAAAACTAATATTCCTGTCGGTGACTTACAAAAACAAGAAGAAACTCAATTAAAGAATTTAGCTACTGACCTTAAAGATAATGTAATTGGTCAAAACAAAGCCGTTGAAACTGTTGCTCGGGCAATAAGACGAAATCGAGTTGGATTTAACAAATCTGGTCGTCCAATCGGCTCATTCTTATTTGTAGGACCTACTGGTGTAGGTAAAACAGAATTAGCTAAACAATTAGCCAAGCAAATCTTTGGTACAGAAGATGCAATGATTCGATTTGATATGAGCGAATATATGGAACAATACTCTGTATCTAAGCTAATCGGATCTGCACCAGGTTATGTAGGTTATGAAGAAGCTGGTCAATTAACAGAAAGGGTACGCCATAATCCATATAGCTTAATTTTATTTGATGAAATTGAAAAAGCTCATCCTGATGTACTCCACCTATTCTTGCAAATTCTCGATGATGGCCGCTTAACTGATTCGCAAGGTCGCACAGTTTCCTTTAAAGATACCATCATCATTATGACTTCTAATGCTGGTCAAGGAATCAAAGAAGCTAGCGTAGGTTTTGCAGCTGAAAACAGTCATCAAGAACAATTTAAGAATAGCTTAGGTCAATACTTTAAACCTGAATTCTTAAATAGACTTGATGATATAGTTGAATTTAATGCACTTGATAAGAAAGACTTAATCAAGATTGTTGATTTAATGCTTGCAAACACCAATGATATGGTAAAAGATCAGGGCCTACATATTGATGTTACACCTGAAGCAAAAGAACTTCTTGTCGAAAAAGGTTATGATCCTTCTATGGGTGCTCGTCCACTTCGTCGTACGATCCAAGAAGAAATTGAAGATAAGGTAGCCGATTATAAACTTGATAATCCAGCTGCTAAAGACCTAAAGGCTAATGTAGTTGACGGTAAAATAGTAATTAGTGAAAATTAATTATTTAGGAGCAAATAAGAGTCACAGGTTCCGTGACTCTTATTTTTATTTTTATAAATTCTGCAAAAAGGTTATACTTAAATTGGGATTTTAAAGACACATTATATATCGAGGTTATAAATATGATGCATTTAATTGATGTTACAAATAGCTACCGTGATTTAGTCCAAAGACAATTAGCAGCTACTAATAGTCAATTCGTAAAAGTTTACTCTTTAGGTAATACCACAGTAGTATACAGCGAAACAGCTGATAAAATTGAAATCGTTATGGAAAATCATAAACGTCCTATTAGACAAGATGAAGTAGAATTTGTTATTAAGCGTCTAATTCATGAAGATCGAATTTATGATATAACAGTTGATAAAAGTAGAAAAATTATTTCTATCACTTGTGATCGTTAAAATCGCAAAAAGCCGTGGAGTTGCTCCACGGCTTTTTTCTATCTTATAATCTTGAAGTCAATTCAACATCAGGATACTTATCTTTAAACCATCTCTCAGCAAATGCATTTTCAAATAAGAACAATGGCTCACCATCCCGATCTTTAACCAATAAGTTACGGGATGATGACATTTTAGGATCTAATTGATCCGGGTTAATCCAACGAGCCACACGGTTTCCTAATGTATGGAGCTCAACTTCTGAATTGTATTCATTTTTCATTCTGAAAGAGAATACTTCAAATTGTAATTGACCAACTGCCCCCAAAATATAATCATCAGTTGAATAGCCACGATAAAGTTGAATCGCACCTTCCTGAACTAATTGATTCATCCCTTTATGGAATGATTTTTGCTTCATAACATTTTTAGCAGTTACTCGCATAAAAATTTCAGGCGTAAATTGTGGTAACTCTGGATAGACAATTTTCTTCTTCCCAGCATAGATTGAATCACCAATCTGGAAATTACCAGTATCATACAAACCAACTATATCTCCAGCTACTGCATCAGAAACTTGTACACGTTCACTAGACATAAACTCAGTTGCATTATTCAATCGAACAGGCTTACCAGTTCGAGCTAAAGTTACATCAATTCCCTTTTTGAATTCGCCGCTTCCAATTCTTACAAAAGCAATTCGATCACGGTGGTTAGGATTCATGTTTGCTTGAATTTTAAAAACAAAACCAGAAAATTCTGGATCATCTGCAGCTAACTTTTCATCTTCATTAACCACATGTTCTTGAGGAGCAGGTGCTAAATTAACAAAACTATCCAAGAAAGTTTCTACCCCAAAGTTAGTTAAAGCCGATCCAAAGAAGACTGGTGTTTGATCTCCTCTTAAAATCTTATCCTTATCAAAAGTATTTCCAGCTTCTTTCAACAAGTCAATATCATCTAAAGTCGATTGGTATAGACTATCCTGTGCTAAAGCTTCATCTTCAGATAATTTGCCATTTTCATCTAATGGTAAATAGCGATCATCCTCATCTTTTCGATAAAGTTCAACCCGATTGTTTGCAATGTCGTATAAGCCTTTTAATTGCTTTCCCATACCAATTGGCCAGTTCATTGCTACACCTTCAATGCCTAGCAAATCTTCTAATTCAGCAATTAAGTCTAGTGGTTCACGTCCATCCCGATCTAATTTGTTCATGAAAGTAAAGATCGGAATACCTCTCTTCTTTACAACTTTAAACAGCTTTTTAGTTTGAGGTTCGATACCTTTAGCAGAATCAATAACCATTACTGCAGCATCAACAGCCATTAAGGTCCGATAGGTATCTTCAGAGAAATCTTGGTGTCCAGGAGTATCTAGAATATTAATTCTCTTTCCTTGGTATTCAAATTGCATTACTGAACTAGTAACTGAAATACCACGCTTTTTTTCAATTGCCATCCAGTCACTAGTTGCATAGTGACCACTTTTACGTGCTTTAACTGTACCTGCGCTTCGAATTACTCCACCAAAAAGGAGCATTTGTTCAGTAATTGTAGTCTTACCCGCATCCGGGTGAGAAATAATCGCAAATGTGCGTCTTTTTTTCACTTCATCCGTTAACTTTGTCATTAATCTTTAGCTTCTTCCTTTTCTTGTTTTTCTGGAATTGTGAGCAGCAGTGTTAATAAACGAGAACCTTTCATTCGTCTCGTGGTTAAAACCATCCCATTATCAAGTTTAACGCTCAACTTCTCTCCCTTAGCGGGAATTAGACCTAATTTAGTAATTACATATCCAGCAACAGTATCCACATTTTCCATTGCCAAATCAGTTCCAAATTCTTCATTGAAGTCAGCTAAAGGCATTTTTCCATAAATAACATACTCTCTTGGCCCAATTTTTGAAAATAATACCTCAGCCTTATCAACTTCATCGTCAATATCGCCGACAATTTCTTCAATTAAATCTTCAATTGTTGCGAGTCCAACAACGCCGCCGTACTCATCAGTCAAAATAGCAAGCTGTCTTTGGGTCTCCTGCATCTCGACTAACAATTCTCCTAATTCAATAGTTTCAGGTGCAAATAAAGGCTTAAACATAACCTGATCGTAGTCTAGCTTATCAAAACCAACTTTATGAGCTTTTCGTAAGACAGTTCTAATATGAATGACGCCTACAATCTTATCTTTATCTCCATCATAAACAGGCACTCTTGAATAAGGCTCTTTTAAGATCTTATCTAAGTTTTCTTGAAAACTATCATTAATATCGACCATGAAAGCATCAGTTCGAGGCACCATTACTTCTCGTGCCATCTTTTCCTCAAATTCAAGAATACCTTCCATCATTGAATATTCACGATCGCTGATTTCTTTTTGCTCATGTAATTTATTTAAAATTTTATTTAGCTTACGTTGGCCATCGATATCTTCATCGCCACGAAATTTAGCTCTTAATTTGCTAAATATATCCCCCGCACCGGGATCACTACTCATCTTTAAATTCTCTCTTTCTATTGATGTGTTAAGGCCCATTTTAATCACAATTATCGGTAATTATATCACATGCAAATATATGATAAAATAAGGAACAAGAAATGGGGTCCTATAGATGAAAAAACAAAACATCTACTTAGTATTTACTTTTTTACTATTAATTCCGTATCTTTGCAGTTTAACCCTAGTTGGTATCTGTTATAATGCCTTAGTTAGACATTCTAGTGACATTTTTAGAAGTTTTATCGGTGCCTTAGTTGGTACAATTATTATGTTTGCAATTAAGGCCACTATTCAACGTCCACTTGATTTAGTCTCTGATGAAGTACCAAATAACTTGTTTAAACAGATTTTACGTTTTTATAGTATTCGTAGACGTAAATTTCTACTTATTTGTAATTGTTTAGTTGACTTTGCCCTCTGCTGGCTTGCCATGGACTTAGTAAGAAAATTCTTCTCACTATCTTTTATTATTGGCAATTCCGTTGGGATAGTTTTATTGATCATGCTAATTTCAACATGTATTGGCGCTTATATTGAATATGATAATCTTTCTATTGACCCTAAACAGAAGTAATTATTTTGAACTTTCTTCAGAACTGGCATCTAGATATAAAATCTGGGCCAGTTCTTTTGTTTCTAAGTTTAATTTAGCTAAAACATATGGTTTTTCACTATCGCCTAAATTTTCGTACATAGTAATGCCATCTTTTGACAATTTATCTAAAAAAGTAGGAATAACAAAATTTAAAGGTTGGCTAAAGAAAGCTAAATTACTATCTGGTGTATTAATTTCTGCAATTTCTGAAGCAGGTAATTCAAATTTATTTAATCCTGCAACAGGCATTTGTTTGTCATCAGCCAAGATTCCATACCAAAACATAAAGTTTTCTGGTCCAAATACCACCAAGCTTGCTCGTTCATTTTCATACCCATTGTCTTTGATAAACTTTTGGAATACAGGATCATTTTCCATCTCTTGAATAGCAGCTGTATATGTCTTATTTTCGTCAATTTGATTTGGCATAAAAACCTTACCGATAAAGTTATGTGCCGAGTATTTTTCTTTCTTCATTTTCTCTCCCCTTAAAAAAGCTTCGATCTAAGTCAGGACGTAATTGGTTATAGCGTTCATACCAAATTTGTACAAACTTTCTAGCAAACGGTCCCTTCTTTTGATCAATCCAATCTAATAATTCAAAACTAGTACTACGCAAAATACTATCAATCTCTTCGCTATAATGCCAGCGTTTTTTGTTCATCGCATACTCATCGGCATCTAGAAGTCTTTTTTCTCCATCTGGAAAAACTTTAATATCTAGATCATAGTCGATATATTTTAATGCTTCTCGATCTAAAATAAATGGACTAGCTAAATTTGCATAGTATGCAACACCATCTGGCCTAAGCATTGCTATCACATTAAACCAAAGTTTACGATGAAAATAAACAATTGCTGGTTCACGACTAATCCATTTTCTACCGTCTTCTTCGGTAATTAAAGTCCGATCATTAACGCCAATAATAATATTTTGTTCTGTTTTAACTACCATAGTGTCACGCCAATTTCGGTGTAGCGTACCATTATGTTTATAACTTTGTATTGCGATATAATCGCCTTCACGAGGCATCTCCATGATATTCGCCTCCTAACTAAATATTATACCAGCAAATTAATATTCATCTATTTCTTCTAAATTTACTACTTCACCACTTAAAAAACTATCAATCTCTCCACTGGAAAAACCATGTTGAAATAAGTATCTTTTAACTTTCTGTCGTCTCTTAAAGTCATCATCTCTTCGATAACGACGCCAAGCTTTAATTCCTTGTTTTTTCAAGGCCTCTAGTTGATCATCTTCTGTACTTTCTAAATCTAACTGATCAACTACAAGTTCTCCTAGCTCTTGGTTAAAACCATGTGTTTGTAGTTTTTTTAGCGCTTTTTGCTTAATTTCTTTATACGACATTTTTCCTACTTGATGACCAATTGAATGTATTAAGCGCATACCAGCTTCTATCCATTCTTCATCATCTACTTCATAAAGAGAATCCTGAATAATATCGTTAGCTACACCTTTTTGTTTTAATTTACTACTAATTGATCTTGGGCCATCTTTTCCTACTCTAAGGTTATTCTGGATAAATAAGCGTGCAAAATTATTATCATCAAGATAATTTAATTCTATTAAGTTTTCTATAGCACTTTGACTAGCTTCTGGACTAATCCCCTGCTTATTTAAATAAGTTAAAACTTCATATACACTACGCGGCTGATAGCTTAAATAAGACATAGCTAGCTGGAGCGCATGACTATCTGCTTCAGCTTTTTTTATTTTTTCAATATCTTCAAGGCTTAGTTCAGTTCCTTTTAACAGTCTTTTTTCAGCTAAGGTTCTTTCACTGACACTGAAGGCATATTCATTATCAATAAAAATATTATAGCGTCCCTTTCGCTTTTGCCTACTAATCTTAGTAATAATTGGCATTATTACACCTTCTTCATTTTTTTATTTCTTCTATATTATAATAAATTAAATACTTGTATCACTTGAAAATAACGCTTATGCTTATTGTGACACTTTTTTCATGAATCAATCGAAATGAGGGCCTTATTTTGACAAAATTTACTAAAAACAAACAAGAAAAAAATATTATCATCACTATTAAACGCTTGGGTATTAATGGTGAAGGTATTGGATACTATAAAAAGAAAATTATTTTTATTCCTGGTGCGCTTCCAAATGAGGTAGTTGTTGCTAAGATCGTTGATCGCCATCCACACTATCTGGAAGGTGAATTAGTAAGAATTAAAGAAAAATCTCCTGACAGAGTTACCTTTCCTAAAGGAGTTGATCCTGCAGTTGGTGGATTAGAACTCGCACACCTTTCTTATCCAAAACAACTTGAATTTAAACAACACCTAATTCTAGAATCGCTTAGAAAATATCATCCAAGAGACTATATTAAATATAAAGTTAAAAAGACAATTCCTGCACCAAACGCTTGGAATTATCGAAATAAAGCTCAATATCAAATTGAATTTAATAAGGGGAAGAGTAAACTTGGTCTCTATGCTCCTAATTCCCGTCGTCTTATTGACCTGCCTGATATGCCTACTCAAACAAAAGAGACTCAAAAAGTAGAACGTGAAATTAAGAAACTAATCGATAAACTTCACATCCGAATTGCCGACTTTAGACGTCATACCGATGGAATTAAAACCATTGCCGTTCGTCAAAGCAATGCTACTGGTGAAATTCAGGTAACTTTAATTACAATTGGTAAAAAAATTAAAGATCTCAAGTTACTTGCTAGTCATATTATGAAACTTCCGAATGTAGTTTCTGTTTTCCAAAATGAAACTCAATGGCAAAATCCTCAAGTTTGGGGCAATAAAACTATTAAATTGTTCGGAAAGTCACATATTACAGAAGAAATACTAGGTAAAAAGTTTAAGCTTTCACCACGCGCATTTTTCCAGCTTAACCCTGAACAAACTACTACTCTTTACTCAGAAGCCCTTAAATATCTTGACTTAACTCCTGATCAAACTTTGATCGATGCTTATGCGGGCGTTGGTACTTTGGGAATCTTAGCTAGCGATCAAGTAAGACAGGTTATTGGAATTGAATCTATTCCTGAAGCCGTAATCGATGCTCAAGAAAACTGCCGCTTAAATCATGTAAGAAATGCGGAATATATTCAAGGAAATGTAGAAAAATTACTTCCAGAACTAAAAAATCAAGGTGTTCCAATTAATGCATTAATCGTCGACCCCCCACGTACAGGATTAAGCAAAAAGTTAATTAAAACTCTACTTGAAGTAAAGCCTGAAACCTTTGTTTATGTTTCTTGTAACCCAGCTACTCTTGCAAAAGATTTAGTTCTTCTAAGTGACGCTTATGATGTTAGGGTAATTCAACCGGTTGATATGATGCCACAAACACCACGTTGGGAAGGCGTTACCAAACTAGTTTTAAGAAAAAATAAGTAATTATATTAATTTAAGCAGTCGATGTAACTGCTTTTTTTGTGCTTATAAAAAAGGTTGTAGACTGCCTGGTCTACAACCTTTTTTCAAGTGGATGAGGTAAATACTATCTAGCGCCATAACGTCAGTATCTGGGTTTGATATTATGACTTGATCAACATCACTTGTTTGCATCTGTATTGAATAACGACTATTTGATCTTACTAAGAGAATCTTGTCTTTAAAACACTACAATCTGGAGATAAAAACTATTTACAATATTATTCTACCTCTCCACACATCTTATTATAACAACTATGTAAGCGAATACAAGCTATTTAACTTGATATTGGCGGATATCATTACGAACACCAGCAAAATAATATCTACCAGTTTCTTCATCACTGATAAGTTCAACATTATTTTCTGGATCTTCCAAACCTGCAGAAAAGATTTCCTCATATTCGGCAACACTAAGCTTGCTTCGATTATCTAATAAAGCTTTATCTCCAACCTTATCAAGTTGTTTTTCATAGTCTTCAACTACATTTGCGGAATAAAATTCAGCCATTGCACCTGAACCATAAGAAAATAGACCGACTAAGTCTCCAGCTTTTAACCTACCATTTTCAAGTAAACTAAGTAGACTCAAGTATAACGATCCAGTGTAAATATTACCTACATTTGCATTCAATTCTTTAGCTGCAGTAAAGCTGTCCATTAACCGGGCATTTGTTTCTTCATCCGTTCCCTCAACAGCTAATCTATTTGCCTTTAATCCCATCTTAGTAAAAGGTAAGTGGTAGACAATAGCAGCAAAATCTTTTGTCTCAAGATTCTTTTGTTCTTTGTAAGCAGAAAAAGTATGTTTGAAAAAGTCTAAGTAAACCTGGGTAGAATACTTTCCATCTACCTTGGCTGTTTTAGAATAGTTAGGGCGCCAGAAATCATTGATATCCTCACTATAAGCACTATGGCCTTCATTTAATTCTAAAATTCTTGGATTACTAGAAATTAATAAACTAACACTTCCAGCTCCTTGAGTAACTTCACCAGCAGTATTAACCCCATAGCGAGCAATATCACTGCCGATAACAATAGCAGTTTGATCAGGATGAAGTCGTACAAAATCTTGGGCAATCATTAAGCCAGCCGTTAAGCCAAAACATGCTTCCTTAACTTCAAAAGCTCTCACAGTAGGATCTAACCCTAATGCCGATTTTACAAATAAAGAGCCAGATTTAGATTGATCCACACTACTTTCAGTACCAAAAATCAAAAGTCCTACTTTTGATTTATCAATCTTATCGATATAGCGTAGAGTTGCATTAATTCCCATTGAAACTGCATCTTGAGTTGGATCTGCAACGCTCATTTTTTTCTGTCCAATTCCAATTAAAAATTTATTTGGATCTTGATTCCTAGCATGGGCTAAATCCACCATATCAACATACTTATTTGGAGTAAAATATCCAATTTGATCAATTCCAACCTTCATCTTATTTTTGATCCTTTCTTATTTCGCTTAAAAATTCAAAAGCTGCTTCTTGAGTATATTTTTTACTTTCCTGCAATTTTTTTAAAACTATTGCTTTTTCACCTTCACTAGCTTTTAAGGTTGCTACTAAATTTCTCGCCTGCAATTTCATATGCCCAGCTTGAATTCCCTTAGTAGAAATTGCTAAAAGAGCTGAAAAGTTATTTGCTAAGCCAGTTGTCGCAATAACTTCTGCTAGTTGCTTGGCAGATATATTACCTAATAAACTAAAGCTTTGTTGAACGTCTCGACGAGCCTTAATTGAGCCACCTACTACACCGATTGCTAAGGGAACTGTTACAGTCCCTACTAGTCTATCTTCTTCAATTTTCCACTTACTCAAAGATGTATAGGCTCCATTTTTATTAGCCCAAACAGCAGTTGCCGCTTCAACTCCACGATAATCATTACCAGTTGCAACTAATACACTATCAATACCATTCATAATTCCTTTATTATTAGTCACTGCCCGGTAAATATCAGTTTGTCCTATTTTACTCAATAAAGCTATCTTTTTAGCAACTTTTAATCCTCCTACACTGTCAATTGAAAGACTTACTTTAGCACTAGTCAATTGCGTAGGATAATTAGACAAAATTGCATACAGAGTTTGTTCAATATCTGGCTGCTTCTCTAATTCATTTCCTAAAAATTCTAAAATAGCATTTGTTTTATTAGCTCCCATAGCTTCTGCTGGGTCAACCAAAACTCTAAGAAAAACTAAATTTTCTTTTTGAGAAGCTTCAATTTTACGAACTCCTCCACCATGCTTGACTAAGCTAACGAATTTTTTATTAGCTAAGCTAATTAATTGAGAAAATTCAATAGTAAACTTAGTTAAATCAAAATTATCAGTTACCTCTAAAACAATTTGACCATATATTCCATTTCGTTTACTATCAGCTACTGCTCCACCATTTTGATTAAAAATTTTAGCTGCATGGTTTGCTGCTGCAACAACTGATGGTTCTTCTACGGCCATTGGTACTTGATAATCTTTCCCGTTAACTATTAACTTGGGAAGCACACCAAGAGGAAGACGGACTTGACCAATTACATTTTCACTAAGTTTATCTAGTCTTTCCAAAGTTTCAGACTCAATCTCACTTAGTTTAATTCCTTTTTCGGTTAAAAAGGCTCTTCTTTCCTCCGGTAACCATTGATAAAATTTCTTTTTAGATGATTCTTCTAATTTCATATGCGATTCCTTGGCCACCGCCAATACATAGAGATACAATTGCTCTTCGACCATTAATTTTACGCAAACTGTTTACTGCACTCATTACTAAGCGCGTACCGGTTGCACCAAGCGGATGTCCTAAACTAATTGCTCCTCCAGCGATATTTAATTTTTCTTTTGGAATATTTAGATCACGGGCTACAGCATATGCTTGAGCTGCAAAGGCCTCATTAATTTCAATTAGATCATAATCCTCAATTGTGCTATTAGTTTTTGTAAGTAATTTTTTAATAGCAAAATATGGTGCGTATCCCATATAAGCAGGATCACAGCCAATTTCCGCATAGGCACCCAAGTATGCTAATGGAGTTAAATTTAATTCATCTAATTTTTGTTGATTAGATAATAACAACATACTTGCACCATCAGTTAACGGTGAAGAATTGCCAGCCGTAACTCGTCCATTTTCCTTAAATACAGGTTTTAATTGACCTAGGGCTTCTAAACTAGAATCTGGTCGAATGGTTTCATCATGATCAAGAACATGACCATCGAGTTCAATTGGTGCATACTCTTCCTTAAACCAGTTGTTCTCTTGAGCTGCATAAGCCTTGGCATGAGAATCACGTGCAAATTCATCCATATCTTGACGCGTAATATGGTATTTATCAGCTACATTCTCAGCTGTAATTCCCATCGGCTTTCTCGAATAAGCATCCCCAATTCCATCTATCATTAAGCTATCTTGATATGCTGGATTTTCATCATGCTTTTTACTTTTATCAAGTAAAAGTGGTGCATTTGTCATACTTTCTGCCCCACCTACAATTGCAATTTGAGAATCTCCTAGGAGCATTTGACCTTGAGCAAACCGTAATGCCTTTAAACTTGAACCACAAACGTCGTCTACGCTAGTACCCACTACAGACTGAGGTAACCCTGATTTTAAAGCTATTTGTCGAGCAACATTTTGACCTAGCCCAGCACTTAATACATTTCCCACCAAAATGCTATCTATTTTATCTTGTGGAACAATATTCTTTTTCAATAATCCCTTAAGTGCTAACACTCCTAGGTCAACAGCACTTTTATCCTTATAAAATCCACGATACTTACCAAAAGGAATTCGATTCATTCCTACTATATAAACATCCTGTAACACTCTTCCACCTCTTAATAAAAATTATTCTATTAACATGATAGCTCACGCCATGCATCAAATGTATAAAGTATAACTTTTTTAATCAATTCTAAAAAAGATTGCTAATCCATCTTAGCAATCTTTTACATATACTTACTCAAAAAATTATTTACTTTTTCCTGATATTGAATCGGGTGAGTTGCAAATGATTTAGCATGTTTAGCTCCGGGAACAACCCAAAGTTCTTTCGGACCATTTGCTGCCTTATAGTTTTGATAGACCATCTTTGTTGGTACAAAAGTATCTTTAGCACCATGAATAAACAATATTGGTCTTTTATTTTTAGCAACTTGTTTTACGCTACTAGCATCTTTTAAAAAGTAACCTGCTCTAATTCTAGTTATTCCACTTAAAACTTCAACTAAAGGAAAACGGGGAAAAGCCGGAAAATGATATAAGTCTTCTGCTTCGTGTTCTATCTCATCCTTAACATTAGTGTAGCCACAATCTTCAATATAAGCTTTTACTTGTTTAGGCATTTTTAGTCCACTTGACATCATTGTTGTAGCACCACCCATACTTACACCAAAGATAGCAATCTGACTCTTATTTCCATTCCTTTTAATAACTTTCTCAGCCCATTTTTTAACATCTACTTTTTCACGCCAACCATACCCAATATAGTTTCCTTCACTTTGTCCATGACCACGTGCATCCGGTAATAGAACATTGTAGCCTAATTTATGAAACATAGCAGCATAAGCTCCCATTGTATCTTTATTATTCATAAAACCGTGCAAGACAATAACTGTCTTTTTAGAATTATTTGCTGGAATATAATTTGCATCTAACGTCAAATTATCGTCTGCTGACTTCATAATCCACTTTTGTTTATACACATTTTGATACCACTTTTTTTCCTTGTATAGTGGGTCAGTTTTAACTAGCTTAGTATCATTGTTAATAAAAGATTTATGTCCTGGAACAACAGCAACCTGATAGAAATATAGGCCTGCAGCTAAAAAAATACCACAAACTGCTAAAATAGAGATAATAGCTATTTTTATTTTTTTACTCTTCAGCTTCATTAGAAGACCTCGGTTCTAAAATATAATCTATATTATCTCTAAAAAATATAGAAATCAAGAGAGGATAAAGATCTATGTATTTAGATGATTTCTTAATTTTAATTTCTGATCTCCATCCTAATTTTCAATTTTTTTATCAAAATAAGAAAAATGGCGTAATTGATCCAATCAGTAAAGTCCAAATTGACGGAGATCGATGCCTTTTATATACAGGAGAAAATGCTAAAACAATTGCTCAAATTAACCATTTACTGGGTAAATTAAAATCTAACCATCTTCCTATCTATGTATGTACGAAGAATACAAACGAAAAAAACAAAATTTTTGGTATCAAAATAAATTTAGTAAAGGGACAGCTTTATATTTTATAAGATAGCAAAAAAAGATGCAGAAACAATCTACATCTTTTTTTGCTCATCCTAGTTTTTATCTAAATATTCATTTAAAACTCTCAAAACTCCATTGTCATTATTGCTAGGAGCCAAATACTTTGCATGTTCTTTTGCAATAGCCATCCCATTTTCCATTGCATAGCTATATTTTGCAAAATCTAGCATTGGAATATCATTACCACTATCACCAAAAGCAATTAAATCTTCACCAGTTAATCCAAAATAAGCCAGTAACTTTTTCAATCCAGTTGCCTTATTAATTCCATGTTTAACAGCATCAATAGCTACTGGATTTGAAGCAAAAGTAGTCACAATATTCCCATATTGCTCATTAAATTTTTTCTCAATCTCTCCAGCTATTTTACTATCATGATGAAAAGTCAATTCAATAAAGGTATCATCAGGTAACTCTTCCCAATCACTGATCTCTACACTTTCTTTAGCGAAGTACTGCAAAAATTCCTTATCTTTTGCTGGTGCTTCAGTTCCAATATATGCTGTCTCCCTGCCATAGGCCATTGTCGCCATACTTCCATAGGTATGATGGACAAAATTAATTAAATCAATGGTCTGCTTTTTAGTTAATCCTTCAACAGCCACTTCTTTTCCTTCAACAATTAGTCGAGAACCATTGGCAGTCACGAAATCTACGCGATCAATAAATTCAGAAAAGTCATTTTTTAAACGAGCAAATGGACGACCACTAGCTACAATAAATTGAATATTACGTTTTTCTAATTTATTTAAAATTTGAGCAAACAAATCATGGTCATAGCTTCTTTGGTCGTTTAAAAATGTTCCATCCATATCAACCGCAACAGCTTTAAAAGGAATAGTCATATTCTTCTCCTTACTAACGGTGATTTAAGGCACCATTTAATTTCTTACGATATATAAAGTAAATAATTAAAATAATTGGCACAATAACCAATAAAACTGGGTAAAAGTAATCTGGAGCTAGATTTTGAGCAGTCACACCACCGATCATTGGACCAGCTGCCATTCCTATATCAAGGCCCAAGTAAAAAGTCGAACTAGCTAACCCTTGTTCTTCAATTGGAGCTAACATCAAAGCGGTAGACTGATTAACAGAGTAAATAACTCCATATCCAATCGAAAGCATAATTGCAGCTAATCCCATTAACCAGTTATTGACCATAAAAGTAGCAATAATTAAAAATAAAATCATCGCAACTAAACTTAGCCAGAACCAAAAGCCAAAGCGAATTAAATCAAAATACTTTTTTAAACCAATTCTAATTAATAATAAGGCGATCGCATAAATTACAAAAAAATAACCTACAGCAATTGAAAAATGCTGTCTTTCAACATACACTACAATGTCGGCTTGTGTAATAAAATATGGAATCGCAAAAAAAGTAGTTAATAACGCTACAGGAATAGCATCTTTTTGAATGATTTTTATTTTTCTTTTTTTATTATTAGTAATTTTAGGCTTAGCATGGTTTCCAACAAATTGAATAGAAACAATCATTAATAGTGCTGCAAGTACAGCGAGCCAAAGAGCTGACTTATAGCCAATTATTTTATACAAATTAATAGCTAAAGCTGGTGCAAGAGCCATGGCCAAAGCATTCATCAAGCCATAGAATCCCATTGCTTCTCCAACATGACTCCGAGGAACCAGAAATGCTAACCACGTAGTCATACAAACTGTTGCGAGCACAAAACCAGTACCATTAATTAACCTAAAAATTAAGAGCCAATTTCCCGAAGGAGAAAAACAGTAGCCTGCCACCCCAATTAAAATTAATACTCCTCCAATAAAGGACAAACTATACTTTGAAAAACGGTCAGTTAAATTACCAGCGACCGGTCTTAAGAACATTGAAACTACACTCATAATCCCTGTTATCACACCGGCAAATACCGCACTAGCACCTAAACTGATTGCATAGCCATTAATCAAGGGTGTTACAAACATTACTGAGAACATAAAAAAGAAAGACGCGGCCATAACCAGAATAACGTCTTTAGTATAAATTGATTGCTTCTGTTTCAATTTTTTACTCCTATCTAGCATTATCACTTTTAACTTTATCATACTTTGAGTTTAAGCAAAAAAGCCAGTTGAATAAATCAACTGGCTTAGTAGTTTATCTTACTTAATTAATAACCCATGTAACGATCTCTTTCCCAATCAGAAACTGATTGAGTGTACTTAGACCATTCAAGGTTCTTAGAATCAATAAAGCTTTGAGTTAAGTGTTCACCTAAAGCTTCTTGAATTAGTGGGTCAGCCTTAAAAGCTTTTACAGCATTATGCAAAGTAGATGGAAGTGGTTTAATGCCTCGCTTAGCTCTTTCTTCTTCAGACATTTCAAAAACATTAGAAGTAATAGGAGCCATTGGCTTCTTAGCCTCTTTAATACCATTTAGTCCAGCAGTTAAACAAGCTGCAAGGAGAAGATATGGATTAGCAGTTGGATCAGCTGAACGCATTTCTAGACGAGTGTTAATTTCTTCAGCATCTGGAATACGTACGAGTGGTGAGCGGTTCTTTGAAGCCCATGAAATGTAAACTGGAGCTTCAAAACCAGGAATTAAACGCTTGTATGAGTTAACAGTTGGGTTGCCGATTGCAGTAATTGCACGAGCATGTTCCAAAATACCGTTCAAGAAGTGAAGGGCAGTATCTGATAAGTGGAATTCGCCATCCTTATCATAAAATACATTCTTACCATCCTTGAATAATGACATGTTAGTGTGCATACCGTTACCAGCTTCGCCTTGAATTGGTTTAGCCATAAAGGTTGCAAACAATCCATGCTTTCTAGCAACTTCACGAACAACCATCTTAAAGGTTTGAACACGGTCGGCAGTAGTTAAAGCATCATCAAATCTAAAGTCAATTTCTTGTTGACCGTCACCTACTTCATGGTGAGCTGCTTCAACTTCAAAACCAATACTTTCTAAAGTTTCAACAATATCACGCCGACATCTTGCACCAGCATCGTCAGAAGTCATATCAAAGTATGAAGCATGATCAGGAACTTCAGTAGTCCAGTTACCATCTTCCCCTAACTTAAATAAATGAAATTCTGCTTCAAAACCAATATCAAAATCAGTAAAGCCCATTTCTTTCATTTCTTTAAGAACACGCTTCAAGTTGTTTCTTGGATCACCTTCAAAAGGTTCACCATTTGTCTTGTGAACTGAACACACTAAACGACCGATCTTTCCACCCTTTTCATCTCCCCAAGGCAAAACTGCCCAAGTAGAAAAGTCTGGGTATAAAACCATGTCACTTTCCTCTAGACGAACAAAGCCATCAATTGAAGAACCATCAAAACGAATATCATTAGTTAAAACTTTATCTAATTGGCTAGTTGGAACTTCAACGGCTTTAGATGTTCCGTTAATATCGGTAAAGGCTAATCTTAGAAAACGAACATCGTTATCTTTAACACTCTTTTTAATATCTTCTGCAGTAATAGTTTTACTCATTGTACACACCTATTCTAAAGAACTATAGTCCAATATTATAATTGGTATAGTCCTTAAAAATCTATTCACTACTTGTGCTTATGCACATTGAATACAATAGCAGACCAAATTGGTCTCGTCAATAAATATTAATATTTCTTTAGCTATATTTTAAACTAATTGTTATAAAGAATACTAATAATACACTATTATAACCATAATTTTTTATTTGTTTAAAAATTCATTTATTTTTCTAAGAGCCTTTTCAGATACTTTTTCATCTTGCAAGGGATCAAGCCAAACAACAGGTAATTGATGTTTGAAATATGTCAATTGACGTTTAGCATACTTTCGAGAAGCTTGTTTCAGCTTGTTCACACATTCGTCTAAAGTCTTTTCTCCAGAAAAATATGGAAAGAATTCTTTATATCCAATAGCTTGAATTACTTGATGTTCACGAGACCTATTTTCATAAACGAACTTTGCTTCTTGTAGTAACCCATGCTCCATCATTTTATCTACGCGCATATTTATTCTCTGATAGACTTCTTCTCGATCACTATTTAATCCAAGAATTAAAGCATCATATCGCGGATTAATCTTTCGTTGTTGTTCACTAAACAATTTACCGGTTCTACTAATTACTGTTAATGCTCTAAGACTACGACGACTATTTTGCGGCGCTATTTTTTCTGCTGCAGCTGGATCTTTTGCTTGAAGAAGATCCCACAACTTATTTTCTCCATTTTCTTTTAAATATTCTTCCCATTGTGGATCAACGCTCGTTTGATACTCCCCTGGTTCACCAAGTTGAAGCTGGTTGACCAAGGCATTAATATAAAATCCGGTTCCCCCCACAACTAATGGAATGGCTCCATCAGCAACAATTTTATCTACTGCTTTGGTACCTTCAGCAACAAAATCTTTAACGGAATATTCTTCAAAAATTGAACGTTGATTAATTAAATAGTGTTTCACTCGTTTTAGTTCTTCATCTGTTGGCTTAGCCGTACCGATGCTTACCTCTTGATAGATTTGCATTGAATCACCAGAAATAATTTCTGCATTAATTTTTGGAGCTAAATCTAACGCTAGTTCTGTTTTTCCGATCCCAGTTGGGCCAATTAGTACAATAATTTTTTGCATATAAAATCCTCTTATTTTCTTGGTATCAATTCTAACAAAAATCTTCTCTTTCTTCAGAGTTAATATAGCAAAAGGCTTTATTGAATTAAGAATTATTGCTAAAATTTGAGGTGATAAATAATTTCTAGGGAGGCATTTATATGGCAAAGAAATTTGGTGCCGGTGTTGTAACTGGTGTTTTAGCAACTGTTGGTGCACTTGCAGCAGGACTTGCTACTTACAAGAAAAAGGTAGTAGAACCTGAGCAAAAAGAAGCTGACAGAATCGAACAAAATAGAATTAAAGCCAACAGAAAGAGCTACTCAGCTCACCAAGGCTAAATAAAAAAGAGAGATTAATCCCTGTAAAAAGGTGTTGATCTCTCTTTTAATATTTAGAGGCCTTAGTTTGACCATCCCATTTTTCAAAACCGTCTTTTAGCCAGTATACCTTTTCATACCCCTTCTTTTGTAAAAAGCGTGCTGCTCTTACTGTCAAGGCATTTGAATCAGAATAAAGATAAACTGGTAAATCTGGACGAATTTCTTGATATTGATATTTAAACATTGTATAAGGAATATTACGTGCTCCTAAAATATGTTCTTTTTTAAAAGGTCCTTTTTCACGCACATCAATAATTTGTGCTTTTCGCTTTCCCTTTTCAAATTCTTCATTAGTTAATGCACCACCGACTCTTTTGGATTGGATCCATGTCCACAGCCAACTCAAAGCAAAGGCCAAAATAATGATGATTAAGATAATGTTGATAATCCCAAAAATATTCATTAATTACTTACCCCTATATAAGAATTTCTATAGTACTATGATAATCCATTACTATCTTTTGCGCTAGTTTCCTTTTCTTCTTCAATTTCATGTTCGTGACTTAAAATCAATTTTGCATTCATGTATTCTTTCTTAGAAACTACACCTGCATGATATAAATTATCCAGTTCAATTCCCATTAGTTCTATGTCCCACTTACGTTTACCAACATAAACGATAATATTAAACTTTTTTAATAGCTTTTGAACATCATGTAAATTTTTCATTATTAATTATTAATCACTATTCCCTGATGTAAACAGAAGACAACATAAATAATTATTACTACTGCTGCGATAACTCTTAACTTGTGATGATATTGTCTCAAATGGGCACTACCAAAAATTATTCCTAAAAGAAAACCAGATATTAATCCACCGAGATGGCCTAAGATATCAATATGACTTGCAAATAAATCAAGCGCTAAGTTAATGATAGCTAATGCTAAAGCTTGTCTTCCTAAATAATTAATTGCCGGAATTGCTCGATTGGCTAAATAAAGAGCAATTACTACACCAAAAAGTCCAAATAAAGCTGTAGAAGCCCCGGCACTAACTACCGAATCGCTCCCATATGCATAACTTAACAGATTTCCACCAATCCCGGACAATAAATAAACTGTTAAGAATCGCCAGTGACCTAAAAGTGGTTCCATAAATTGACCCATGTAATAAATCATTACTGCATTAGATGCGATATGTAACCAGCCGATATGCAAAAATTGCGCTGTAAACAAACGCCACCATTGATGTTCAACAGTAACAAGTTGATTATTCATTGCCCCAAGTCGAACTAGGGTATTAATATTAGTCGAGCCACCCATTATTGTTTCGATTATGAAAACAACAAAGAGTACAATTAAAATCGCATTTGTAACGAAAGTACTAGAAAATCGATTAGTATTCAACTTTTGCATTATCCATCATCCCCTTCATTTACTTAAAATAAGATTTTCTATTGGAATATCATGATCCTCAATTTTCCATTTTGTTTGATCAAAAGCCTGAACGGAATTAACTAGACTAAGGGTTTGAGTAGGATATTTCTTTAAAAAGCGATCATAATATCCACCACCAAAACCAAGCCGACTATTTTTATCTAATCCATAAGCTAATCCGGGTACAATTATTAAATCTAAATCATTTTTTACCTCAGCTTTTGGATCGTGATTTTCTAAAACTCCAAACTTGGTTTTTTCTAGAAAAGTGTTTTTATTATAAAGTGTAAATTCCATCTTTCTATTTGGTAAACAACGTGGAATATATACTTTCTTTTTTATTTTCCATAAAGTAGCAATAATTGGGGCTGTATCGACTTCTAGAGCCATTGAAATAGAAATCCCAACATTCTCTACTTGATGTAATAATCGGCTTTTAAGTAGCTTTTCTTTTAAGATTTCATCTTCTAATTGTTTTTGCTGAGTTTTTCCAAATTCAGTCAGTTTTCTTATTTGTAAATTTCGTAAATCTTTTTTATCAATTAAATTCATTAAATAAATTATTATTAGATACAAAAAAACAACAGGAATTGCCTGTTGCTTTGATTACTTAGTTTCGCGGTGAAGTGTTACCTTTCTTTCAACTGGGCAATACTTCTTTAAAGCTAAACGTTCCGGATGCTTACGCTTATTCTTTTCAGATAAGTAACTTCTATCGCCACATTCGGTGCATTCAAGGATAATATGTTCTGCCATGTTTTCCACCACCTACTTATTTAGTTAACTGTTAAACTATACCATGTTTTCCGTACTTTTACCAGTACTTTTCTATTTATTAAGTTTGAAGTAGTCTTCAACCATTGCCTTTGCCACTTGCAAAGTATATGAACCTTCTTTATCTGGGTCCAGTCCTGGGAAGACCACAGCTACAGCGATTTCAGGATCTTTTGATGGGGCATAACCAACAAAAGTAGCGTTAATAACTTCTGGCGCATTCGGATTACCTGGGTTATCTTCATCATAATAAAAAGTCTGAGCAGTACCAGTCTTACCAGAAATCGAAGGCTTAACATTCTTTAATGAATGGGCTGTCCCCCATGAATTAGTACCATGAACAACACGATACATCCCTTGATGAATAACATCAAGTTGATCCTGCGTCCAAGGAATACGCATCTGAACCTGTGGCTTAGTGTTATGAAGAATTGATACTTTATTACCTTGCGAATTAGTCTCACCAACTGATTGAACTAAATATGGGCGCATACGATAACCACCATTAGCAATAGTTGAAATATATTGTACTAATTGAATTGGCGTATAAGCATCATAGTTTCCATAAGACAAGTCAAGAACAGAACCTGTAAGCAATTGACCAGCTGAGTTATATGAGCGACCTTGAATACCTGAAACTTCTCCAGGAAGGTCTACACCAGTTTTTTGACCCAAACCAAACATTGCAAAATTACGTCTCAATTTAGTAAATGCATCTGAAGGCATTGAGATAAAACTATGTGGAGTATATTTAGCATTTACCCATCTTAAAGCTAATTGCATCATGTAAATGTTACTTGATACTTCAAGAGCTGTTGGGGCATCAAGACTACCAAATGTACCAACTGGGTAAACAGATTTCTTAATTGGAGAACCTGGCAAGTAAATTGGCGTATCGGGCATTACGTTGTTAGTTGGTGTAATAACACCATTCATTAATCCACCCGCAACAGTTGCCCCTTTGACTGCAGACCCCATAACAAAGGATTTATTAATTACACCTAACGCATCATCAGTATCTTTATTAGTCTTTGCATTATGATCAATACCTGCAATCGCTAAAAGTGCTCCAGTCTTTGGATTCATCGCTACTGCATAGGCACCATTAGAATACTGCGTAGCACCTGCAGCTTTAGCAGCCGCATATTGCTTCTTCAGTGCATCTTCTACTTGTTGTTGATATTTAGCATTCATTGTCAAAATCAAACTGGCACCACTTTGTCCTTTATAGACAGTCTTAGTTTGTTCAACACCATCTCCGGACTTAGTAACTACCTGTGACTTAGACTTAGTTCCTTTCAGAAGCGGCTCATACTTTTCTTCTAAGTAACTTGTACCTACACGGTCATTTCGTGAGTAACCTTGTGTTAAGTAGTACTGCAAGTTATCACTTGGTAAACCAGCTTTTTCTGAAGAAACGGAACCAATGATACTTTTAATGGATTTTCCATTTGGATAGCTTCTGGACCAGTCAGTTCCAATACCTACACCTGGCAATTCAGATAGGTGCTCTCCAACTAATGCCATTTCTCTATCAGTTAGACCTTTATTTTTAATATAGATAGTAGATAAAGTGTATGCTCCAGAAATCTTATTAAAAATTAAAGCAGCCGTTTTTTGACGTTTAGTAAAATGGATATCTTGCTTTTCAACACGTTTTAAGACATTGTTATAGATTTGACTTGAACTTAAAGCATCCCCATTACTGTCATAACGTTCAGATCGAGGCAGCTTAGCTGTTTCCTTTTCTGATATTTTACTGTTAGCTAAATAATAATCATAAAGCTGTCTTTGGGTAGGTTCTTCATCATCAAGTGTTATATATTGACTTAAGCGATTAGAAATTTTATATATTTGACTAGACGTAATGCTAGAATTTTTGGTATAAGTAATTGCGTTATTAGCTTTATTACCTACCAAAACTTTACCGCTGCTATCATACATCACACCACGTGGTACATTATTTGATACAATCTTTTGGTCGGTTTGCTGTACCTCCGCTTGAAAACGTCCACCGTAAAAAAGCTGTAAGTAGGCCAATTGACCAATTAATAATAAAAATAAAACTAAAATGACGCCCAAAATAATTTTCATTCTTAGGGGCGTCGAAGTGGAATTTCTATTCGAACCTTTACTCTGTTTTAAATAATTCAAAATTCTAACCTCACTAAACTAGAATTGATTTTAGCAAAAAATGCATCTAAATTCTATTTTTCTCCCAGTGAAAATCGCAATAATTATATATTCTTAAGAAGTAGGGTATTTATCAATGATTATCAACAAAGTTAAAACATATTTTAAAAATAAATATCTATATTGGCTTTCTTTTCTACTGCCTACTTGTATCTTTGCAAGCTATTTTCTATATCGAGGCCAGGAAATTTTAACCGTTGATCTAGGTCAACAATATATTGACTTTCTTTCTTTTTATAAAAATAATCTACTCTCTAATCCTTTAAACTTTATTTTTACATTCAGTAATGGTCTAGGGAGTTCGTTTATTGGAACTAGTGCCTATTATTTAAATAGTCCCTTTAATCTTCTACTATTACTTTTTTCAAATTCATCTTTACCAATAGCTATTCTTTTAATTATTAGTCTAAAAGTCGGCGCTATTGGTTTAAGTAGCTTCTTTTATTTTCAGAAATTTTTCAAGGGTGATAATAAAATTTTCGCTTTAGCCGCTAGTCTTGCTTTTGCACTGAGCGGTTTTGTTGTTAGCTATAATTTAAATCTTATGTGGCTTGACAGTCTAATTTTATTACCTTTTTTACTAGATGCAATTGATAAATTATTTGAACAAAAGAAACACTATTTTTATCTTACCACGATCACTTTCTTACTATGGTTAACTAATTTTTATACTGGTTTCATGGTGCTATTTTTTGGCTTACTTTATTTTATTACCGCTCTAATTAATCATTCTTTCTCAAGCAAAATTATTTTCCAATATTTCACTAAGAGTCTCTTAGGCACTACACTAGGCGCCTTTGTATTATTACCAGCCTTTTTTGAAATATTAAATGGAAAAATTAACTCCGACACTACTATTTCGCTAGGTTTTCAATTTGCACCATATCAAGCCCTTGATAAATTAGTAATTGGAGCATTTAACTTCACTGAGATGGAAAAAGGACTACCTAACATTTTTCTAACTAGTATTTTTACTTTATTGTGCCTCCTTTACTTTATCAATCAACATTTTTCCCTAAAAGAAAAATTTACATCAGCTATTTTACTATTATTTCTATTCCTATCCTTTAGCTTTAACCCACTAGTTCTGTTATGGCATTTAGGCCAATATCCTGTTTGGTATCCAGCACGCTTTAGCTTTATCTTTTCTTTCTATGCAATCTATCTGGGTGTTCAAGTTCTCGCACATACACACAAATTTAATCTTACGAGCAAAATAGCTAGTCTGCTTTTAGTAATTAGCTTAAGTATCTTTCTTTTATTAAGTATCCATCAAAAAGAATTTTTGAGCCAAACTAATATTATTCTTACCATTCTTTTTCTTTTATGTAGTTTACTCATAATTTTATTTTTTCACTATAAGTGGATCCCAGTAATCTTTTTCGGAATAGTAGGACTAGAAGTAAGTATTAATCTGCTAGCAAGTTTAGATAATATCTCTTATCAAAAAAATTTTGATTATGCTAATTTCACTAGTAATGTTTCTCAAACTACAACCTATTTACATAAATATGACTCTGGCTTATATCGCACAGAAAAGACATTTACTCGTTCCGATGACGACCCATTCAGTAATAATTATTATGGAGTTAGCAACTTTAATTCTATTTCTGATCGTGCAGCTATTAATTTAGTAGATTATCTTGGGCTAGAAAACAATGATAATTCTTTTACCAATAATTTCGCTACGCCCTTATCCGATAGTCTTTTAGGCATCAAATATAATATTGTTCCCATTAAGAATAGGCGTAATTTACCTAAAAAAGAACAAGTTGTATTTACGAGTGCTTTTTATCGACCAAATTTAGTTACAAATACAGTCGTTAAAAGCTTTAAACAATTACAAATTAGAAAAAATTCATCTGCTTTACCACTTATTTTCATTTCAAATACCCATCAGAAACTTACTTTTTATAATAGTATGCCTGCTACAAATCAAAATAATCTCTTTAACAGCATCGTCGGTCAAAAACATAATCTTTTCAATAGCTTATATCTAACAAATCCAAGCAAACTTAAAAATACTAAGCACACCAAGAATCTTAATGAATATAAAAAGATTAATAAAAATAAAACTGCTACAATAACCTTCAATATTGCTTCATTTCAAAAGGGACCTTATTATCTTGAGCTTCCTTCAAACTTAACTACTAATGTCACTTCTATTATTGTTCATAATCATCAACTTAATAATGATGACTTGGGAATTTCAAGTAAATTGCTAAATATTGGCTATTATTCAACAAATACTCCCATTAAAATTGTTTTCACTCTAAACACTGAAAATATCAATTTAAATGGTATTAGAGTTCTTCAATTTAGAGAAGATGAATTTAACAAAATTATTCGTAAATTCAATCAAAAACAGCCAGTAACTCATCAAACAAGTCCTATTTCTTTAAAACTTAATTACACTGCACAAAAAAATGAAACTTTAAATTCTACCATTCCTTATTCAAAAAATTGGCTGATTTTTGACAATGGAAAACTTCTCAAAACCCACAAATTTGCCCAAACATTTTTAAGTGCCCCTCTAAAACAAGGTCCCCATCAACTTACTTTAGTCTATGTACCAATTGCTTTCTTAATTGGTCTTATAATTTCGATTATCTCAACCATAATTTTATTTATTTTCAAACCAAAAAGGGATTAACTTACTAGCTTTTACGTAAGTTAATCCCTTTTTTGGATAAATTATTTAAATTAGTTCAATGTCTTAACGTCATTGATAGTAACATCAAAAGTTCCACCTGGGGTGTTAATAGTTACTTTTTCACCCTTCTTTTTACCAAGTAAAGCTTGAGCAATTGGTGAATCATTAGAAATTTTTCCATTAAGCGGATCAGATTCATCAGATCCAACAATAGTATAGGTTTCTGGATCATCAGTACCCACTTCAGTGTAAGTAACAGTTTTACCAATAGAAACTTCATTAGGATCAACACTATCTGCATCAACAACTTGTGCATACTTAAGCATTTGTTCAATTTGAACAATACGTTGTTCTACAGCACTTTGTTCATCTTTTGCTGCATCATACTCTGAGTTTTCTGATAAGTCACCGAATGATCTAGCAACCTTAATTCGTTCAATAACTTCTGGACGTTTTACTAATTTTAAGTTTTTTAATTCCTTCTGAAGTTTTTCCTTACCTTCAGCAGTCATTGGATAAACTTTTTCTGCCATACTAAAAAATCTCCTTACCTATACCTATTTTTCTTTGCACCAAACAGCTTATGTTTTCTACCTAAAAAAGTCAACCATTTTTACTGGCCTAAACTACTATTTCGTTTCAAATGTTCATCATAGTTTTCGTTGTAGTAAACCTTACCAGTCTTAAGGTTTGCAACAAAGTAGAGATAGTTAGACTTAATTGGGTTCAATACAGCACTAATTGAATCTAGACTTGGATTGTTAAATGGTCCAGGTCCATATCCTTTATGAACATATAAGTTATATGGTGATTTTACTTTAATATCCTTTAGTGATAAAGAATGTTTATGCTTATTCAATGCATACATTACTGAAATATCTGACTGAAGTGGCATATTAGCTTTAAGTCTGTTAAAGAATACTCCAGCAATCATACGCCTATCTTTAGTTTTAACACCTTCACGTTCTACTAATGAAGCTAAAGTTAAAACTTCCTGTACTGTTAAGTGCTTCTTCTTAATTGAACTGTAGTATGGTTGCAAAACTTGATCAGTCTTATCAACCATTTGGTTAACTAATTCTTTTAAAGAAGCTCCTTGATAAACATCATATTTTGCTGGGAAGAGATATCCTTCTAAATGATAGCGAACACCCTTACTGTTCATAGAACTAGTTAAAAGTTTAGGATATTGCTTCTCCAAACTCTTCATAAAGCTCTTATCTTTCATTAGCTTTAAGAAATCTTGTCGACTATACTTGGTATTCTTGCTAACTGTAGTAGCAATACTATCAATTGTTTGTCCTTCTTTTATTAGAACATGACCAACAACTGGACGACCACCTCCACCTTGCAATTGGCTCACAATCTCTTTGTTATGCATTGAAGGTGATAAATAAAAATTCCCTGCTTGAAAATTTGTCGCACTATGACTCTTTAACCAAAAGTTGAAAACGGCCGCATTTCTAATAATCTTTTTCTCTTGTAAAATTTGAGCAATTTGACTATTAGTTGCTCCCGCAGGAATATGAACACTAACAACATCTTCATCATGTCGATTGACTGGTTGAAGTGCGTATCCTACGTAACAGCCTCCAATCAAGACAACTAAAACTAAAATCGCTCCTAGTCCACTAAGGATCCAACGAGTAACCTTTTTAGATGCCTGTTCCTCTAACTCATGATTTTTCTTTTTGTCTTGATTTAGCAAATGCTTTTCCTCCGAAAATCACAAAAATCTAAGACAATTATAGCAAAGCTCCCCAGAAAAGAATTAACGAACTTTAATCTTTAGACTTTCTTTCAGATCTGCTTCAATTTTTTCCATTGCTGTAGCTACAACTTCATCAGTTAATGTGTCTTTTTCATTTAAGAAAGTTAATGAGTAAGAAATTGATTTATGACCTGATTCAATTTGACTTCCGGCATAAACATCGATTACTCGAATATCGTAAAGATATTTGCCTCCATTTAACTTAATTTGAGCTTCAATTTGTGCATTAGTTACATCATTAGGTACTAATAGAGATAAATCTCGCTCAATAGCTGGGAATTTTGGAGCAGCCTTAGCTTTCATCCCTTTATGAAGCATAGAAACAATTGCATCTAAATCAATTTCATAAACATATATATCACTGCCACGTAATGCTTTGTCAAGTGTAGTAACAGCATGTGCTAACATTCCAATTAGACCAACGTATTGATCATTAATATAAATACCGGCAGTTCTAGTTGGATGCATTCCTTGAACCAGTTCAGCGCGATACTCTACATCTTCATCTTTGATACCAATTGCTCTAAATAAGTTAGTTAATTGGCCCTTTACAAAATAGAAGTCAATCTTTTGGTCTAAATGTTGCCAATTGGCTGCTAAAGTATGTCCTGAATAAAGAGCAGCTAAATGTTCATGTTCATTAAATGTATTATTTTCATGATCATAAACTCTACCTTGTTCAAATAAAGCTAATTCTTTTTGCTTACGGGCCATATTGTAGCTTGCAGCATCAACCAATCCTGTTATTAGGTTTTCTCTCATAGTTGAACGACTTGAGTTTAATGGCCATTGAACTTCAACTACTGGTTTAGGATCTTTAGTAAATGAAATTGCTTTTTCCGGAGAAGTCAATGAGTAAGAAATTGCTTCCATTAATCCTTGACCTTGAACGATATCCTTAATTCTACGCATAGCAGTTTCTTTAGCTGAGTAACCACCGTGAGTTTCAGCTAAAAGCGGTTGGGTAGACTTCAAGTTATCATAACCATAAATTCGGCCAACTTCTTCTACTAAATCTGCTGGAATAGAAATATCCCATCTCCTATTAGGAACGGTAACCACTAACTCATCTTCAGAGCCTGCAACAGTAAAACCTAACTGATCAAAGATCTTTTCCATTTCAGCTCTGCTTAACTCAGTTCCCAATACCTTATTAATATAAGATACAGTGGTTTTAACTACTGAAGGATTTCTTTGAGCATCAGTTGCTTTTATTTCACCTTCATTAACTGTACCATCCGCATCATTACGCAATAACAATGCAGCCATATCCAAGGCTTTTTGAGTATTATCCCAGTTAACACCTTTTTCAAATCGACTTGATGCTTCAGTTCTGTTAGCGTGACGCAATGCAGATTTTCTTACACTAGTTCCATCAAAAACGGCAGATTCTAAGATTACATCAGTAGTATCGTCTTCAACTTCTGAGTTCTTACCACCCATGACACCGGCCATCATAACAGGCTTTTGACCGTCAGTAATGATGATATCGTTTGGATCTAATTCCACTTCTTTATCGTTCAATAATGTAAGCTTTTCATTTTTATTTGCTTTTCTAACTTCTAGTTTACCGTCCTTAAAAGTACGAGCATCATAAGCATGCATTGGTTGACCAGTTAAAAGCATTACATAATTAGTAACATCGACCACATTATTAATCGGACGAATTCCTGCATTCCAAAGGCGTCTTTGCATCCACAATGGACTTTCACCAATTTTTACATTAGAAATTTTTCTTAAGTAAAACTTAGGTGCTAGTTTTTCATCAACTTGTACATCTAATTCATTAGTCCAGTCAGGTCCATCTTCCTTAAGCACTACTGGTTCAACTTTAGGTTTTTCATCAACAATTGCACCAACTTCATAAGCGGCACCTTCCATTGATAAAGTATCAGCACGGTTTGGAGTAATATCAAAATCTAAAATATAGTCATCCATGCCAAGTGCTTCGTATACTTCTTCACCTGGTTTTACATCTGCATCTTTAGGGAAAACAAAAATTCCATCTGCATATTTTGCAGGAACTACTTTATCTTCAAAACCAATTTCTTGAAGCCCACAAATCATACCGTTTGATTTAATTCCGCGAATTTTACCACGCTTAATTTTTTCATTTCCGGCAATTCTTGCCCCGTGTAAAGCAACAATAACATCTTCACCAGCTGCAACATTAGGAGCACCACAAACAATCTGAATTGGTTCTTCTTCACCAACATCAACTTGACATTTGTGTAAGTGAGTCCCTTCAATATCCTCACATTCTAAAATGTGTCCAACTACTAATTTTTTTAATCCTTCTGCTGGGTGATCTACAGATGCGATCTCAACACCAGTTCTAGTAATTTTTTCTCCTAATTCTTTAGGATCTTCATCTAAATTAAGAAAATCTTTTAACCAATTATATGAAACAAGCATTAATCTTCCTCCTTACGGAATTGTGCCAAGAAACGTACATCATTAGTATAGAAATCACGAATATCAGAAATGCCGTATTTCAAAATTGCAAAACGATCTAAACCTAAACCAAAGGCAAAACCACCATAGACTGTTGAATCTACACCAGCATTTTCTAAAACATTTGGGTGAACCATACCAGCACCAAGTACTTCGATCCAGCCAGTATACTTACAAATTGGACACCCCTTACCATCACAATTAAAACAAGAAACATCCATTTCAACTGATGGTTCAGTAAATGGGAAGTAAGATGGACGAAGACGAGTCTTGCGATCTTGACCAAAAACGTGCTTGGCAATCATTTCTAGAGTTCCCTTAAGGTCTGACATAGTAACATTTTTATCGATTACTAAGCCTTCCATTTGCTGGAATTGGTGGGAGTGAGTTGCATCATCATCATCTCTACGATATACCTTACCTGGACCAACCATCTTTAATGGACCTTTAGAAAAATCATGCTTTTCTAAAACTCTAGCTTGATCTCCTGACGTTTGCGTTCTAAGTAAGTTTTCCTCATCAATATAGAAAGTTGCTTGCATATCACGAGCAGGGTGATCCTTTGGCAAGTTCATCATTTCAAAGACATAGTGATCAGTTTCAATTTCTGGACCTTGAACTACTTCATAACCCATTCCAATAAAGTAGCTTTCTAAATCATCTAAAATAATATTAATAGGATGCTTTGAACCTAAATGTCCCTCACGACCAGGTAAAGTAACATCAATTTTTTCTTCTTCTAATTTTTTGGCAATTAAAGTTTGTAAGAAGTTGTTTTTTGCTTCATCTAATTGCTTTTGAAGAAGATCACGAACTTGATTTACTTCTTGTCCCACTTTAGGTCTATTTTCTGGGGCAATATCTTTCATTGAGTGAAGAATCTGAGTTAATTCACCCTTGCGTCCCATTAATTCTACTCTAATCTTATCAAGCATTTTTTGGTTTTCAGCCTGATTGATTTGATTCAATCCTTCTTCTTTTAACTTATTTATTCTATCGAATAAGTCCATCTCATTTTCCTTTCCAACAAAAAAGCCCCGTCCCAAAAGGGACGAAGCTTCGCGGTACCACCCTAGTTTGAACTAGCACAAATAAAGTGCGTGTTCACACTCTTTTCGAATAACGGTGAAATACCGGAATTGATTAGATTCTGCTCCTAAGATGAAATTCATGCTTCTAACTTAAGTTTCTTCCACCAGTAAAACTCTCTCTAAAAAGCTATCCACACTACTAATCTTAATCATCGCATTTAATTATAATAGTATCTTAAAACTTTTTACCTAACTTTGCAATTACCTTTAAGCCCATTTATCAGCCCAATTATGGACTTGTTCAAAAACAGGTTGTAAATCGGCACCCTTTTGAGTCAGGGTATAGCTAATAATTCCACTCTTTTTATCTACAGTACGGTTAACAATACCATCTTTTTCTAGTTCTTTTAGTCGTTCAACTAAAACACGGTCAGAGCACTTACTAATACAACGTGCTAAATCCTTAAAACGCATTGCGTTGGTATCACACAAAGAGCTAATAATTAAGCCGTTCCATTTTTTACCAATAATTCCAAAAGCATCAATAAAATGCGAACACAGTGAATCGTCTTCTGGATCCGGACAGTCAGTCATTTTAGTTTTGCTTTCAATTTCTTGGGACATATCTCTTCCTCCTAAAAAATCAAAATAATTTTAAATCATCTATATTAAGATTATAGTGATAACACTTACTAAAAACAAGCTGCAAGCTTATGAAAAATGATAAATCATAATACCAGCCGCTACGGCCGCGTTTAGTGACTCTGCCTTTCCCTTTATCGGGATATAGATCTTTTTATCAGCTGTTTCAATTACCTCTTTACTTGCCCCATGAGCCTCATTTCCAATTACGAGGGCTAATTGAGGAACTGGGGCACAATTATTCAAGGACTTAGCAGTTTTATCAAGAATGCTTACATAGACTGGAAGACCATTTTCCTTAAAACTACTAATAGCTTCTAAAATCGGATTTTGGATAATTTGAATATGGAACTGGCTCCCCTGCATACTACGCTGAACTTTTGGATTATATAAATCTACACTTTCTTCAGATAATACTACACCATCAAAACCAGCTGCATCGGCTGTACGAATAATTGTTCCAACATTTCCTGGATCAGTTAAATTATCTAAAACAACCCATTTTCCATATTCAAAACTAAATGATTTTGGTTGATTAATTGGTAGCACCATAAAGATATCTTGACTATTCTTAGTGCTACTTAAATGCTGAGCAATTGCATCGGTAATCTGGATGACTTTATTATCTTTTAATTTATAAGTCGTATCTAATTTTTTTAAAGCTTCTGCTGTTCCTAAAACATAAAGATAGTTTTCATGACTCTTTAAAGCTTCTTCAACTAAATGAAAACCTTCAATTAAATAAGTTTGGGTCTTTTTACGATACTTTTTTTGTTCAAGCTTTCTAAGGCTTTTAATTGTGGGATTATTTACTGAGTTAATTTCTATCATAAATTTCTACTTCCTTCTAATCTAATATTTTAAATTACCTCGCCCAAAATTAACATGTTAAAATTTAAGTTAGAATACACAGAAAAGAGCGATAATTATGAAGACAGTCACAATGAGAGTTACAGGCTTAGTACAGGGAGTTGGATTTAGATGGACAACTCAAATGATTGCTCAAGAGTTAGGAATCACTGGTACTGTTAAAAATAATCCAGATGGATCTGTATCAATTGTAGCTCAGGGGGATGAACTCCCTTTAGAGCATTTTATCAAAAAAATCAAAGCATCTCCTTCAGTTGCTGCTCATGTTGATCATGTGGATTTAAAGACAATTCCCAATACAGAAAAATTTACTCGCTTTAGCGTGGTTTATTGATACTTTAACAAATAACTAGTAAACTTTATTGCAGTAACAATAAAGTAGGAAAGGTTATAGTTAATGAAATCAAAAACTAAATATTTTAGTCTCTTTGCCATGATAACTGTGCTAGCACTTACCTTAACAGGATGTGCTAACAATGGTCAAAGTATCTATCAAGCACCCACTAGTGGGCCATATGCTTGGATCTTTAGTCTATTTGGCAAACCAATTCAAAATATCATGTTAGCAGTCGAACATCAAATTGGTGGCTCAAATGGAGCTGGCTGGGCAATTATTATTATTACCTTTGTTGTTCAGCTCATTGTTATGCCACTTCGACTAGCTTCTCAGCGTAAAATGACTACCCAACAAGAAAAAACGCAAAAGCTTCAACCTCAAATGAAATTGATCCAAGAAGCACTTAAGAAGCCTGGGCTAACACAACCACAGCAAATGCAAATTAGCCAACTTCAAATGCGTGTTTATAAAGAAAATAATATGTCAATGATGGGCGGAATGGGCTGCTTACCATTACTTATTCAGCTTCCAATCATGATGGGAATTTATCAAGCTGTAGCTTACTCTAAAGAATTAGCAGCTTCAAGTTTCTTTGGCATTTCTCTTGGACAACGATCCATTATCTTAACAATTATTGCTACGTTGCTGTATGTAGTTCAGGGTTATCTTTCAATGGTTGGAATACCTGAAGAACAAAAGAAAGCAATGCAAATGACTTTAATTCTAAGTCCAGCTATGACTTTCTTTATTAGTATTTCTGCTCCAGGCGCTTTAGCACTTTACTTCTTAGTCGGTGGGCTTATTGCTATCTTGCAACAATTAATTACTACTTTTGTTATTATGCCAAAAGTAAAAAGAGATGTTGCAGCTGAATTAAACGAACGTCCACTTAAAGTAGTTGTTACTCAAGAAACAATCGATAACATTCTTAACACTACTTCTTCATCAAACTCCACTCCTGAGGCAAATAAAGATCTTCATCAAGATTTACGTGCACGTAATGCCGGTAAACAAAAGCGTCCAAATGATTCTGACAAAGATTAATAAATAAAAATAGGGAATCCTTAACGGATTCCCTATTTTTTATTTATCTGACTCAGATTTTAATAATGGAAATTCAATCATGAACTTACTGCCTGAGCCAAGTGTTGAACTAACACTGATCTTTCCATGATAACTTTCAACGAGTTTTTGAGCAATAGCTAAGCCTAGACCATTTCCACCCTTTTCACGGGTTCTAGCCTTGTCTACACGATAGAAACGATTGAAAATCTTGTCCTGCTCATCAGGAGCAATTCCTTCACCAAAATCTTGAACTAAAATCTTAACTTTATCTTCTTCAGTAGCAGCAGCCACTAAAATTTCTTTTCGATCAGTAGAATATTTAATAGCATTATCAATCAAAATGATTAAAATTTGCTCAAGATGATTACGATAAATCTTAACTATTGTATCAGGTTTTAAGTCTGCATCATCATAAGTAATAGTAAAGTCTTGATGAATCATTCTCATGTCATTAACAGTTCGATTTAATACTTCATTGACATCAGTCGTTTTATCAGGATACTGCAAATCAACCTGCTCAGCCCTAGTTAGATCTAGCATTTCTTGAATCAAATGTTTCATTCTCTTGCTTTCTTGAAGAGAAGCCTGAATTGATTCTTCCAGTACTTGAGGATCATCTTTTCCCCACCGCTCTAATAAATTTAAGTGTCCTTCAATTACAGCTACGGGAGTCCTCAATTCATGAGATACATCTCCCACAAATTGTTTTTGCTGCTGCATATAGGCTTGCATTCTATCAAGCATCTTATTAAAAGATATAGCCAGTTCTCCTAATTCATCATTTCTATGAAGATCGGGTACTCGCCTTTTATCAGTGGGGTCTTTATTAATATCGTGAGAAATTTGAGACATTTTCTTAATTGGTTGTACAACGCTATTAACTATCAAGTAAGACAACCCAATAAAAACTACAATAGCAATAACTGATAGACTAATCATCCAGTGTCGAATAGATTTCAATACTTGATTTTGTTGATCCATGGAATTATCCACAATCAAATACCCAGTTAACCGATGTGTCCTCTCAGAAAAAATCTTCTGATATACCTTCATATGGATTTTCCCTTGCGTCGTTACAACTTTTAATACATGATTTTCAGTTTTACTAAATTGTGGCATCCCTTCATCGGGAACATTCCCATTACTAAAAACAACATCTCCAGCAGGATTATAAATCGTAATACTAGTATCACGATTCGATAAAGTAGCTAATACATCATCATTAAAAACATTACCGCCATTATTAGAAGTAATTGGTGTTTGTCCTTCTAAAATACGATTCGTATTAGGAGAAAGCTGAGGTACAACATTTGAAATTTGTAAACTTGTTGGAATTTCAACGAGTCTTCTTTGAAATGTAGTTGCTACACTCTCTGTCAAATTTCTTTCCTGTGAGATAATTTGTTGCTTAACTAAAGAATAAATTGCAATTGAAAATATAACAAAAGAGACCGTAATTGTCGCTGCAACTAAACTTACCCACTTAAAAGTTAGTGAGGACTTTAGGGTCTCTTTCTTAGATTTATTTTGTTTCTTCACGTGCTTCATCATTTTCATCAGTTCTTACCATATAACCGGTACCACGAACAGTCTTGATGTATGATGGACGGCCCGGTACATCAATCTTATTACGTAAATAACGCACATAGACTTCAACAACATTCGTTTCAATCTTAGATTCAGGTCCCCAAATTTTGTTTAAAAGCTGCTCTCTTGTAACAACATTATTCTTATTTTCAATTAATGTCATTAACAAGTTGTATTCACGTTTAGTTAGATCAACTGTACTATCTCCGCGATGAACAATTCGATTAGCTGTTTCAATAGTTAAATCATTGAAGCGAACTACCTTTTGAACTCCCATCGTATCGCCCATAGCTCTCTTTTCAATTTGTACTCTTCTTAAAACAGCACGTAAACGAGCTAATAATTCTTCGATTGCAAAAGGTTTAACAATATAATCATCAGCACCGTGGTCTAAACCTGAGACACGGTCAATTACTGAATCTCTTGCAGTCATCATAATAATTGGAGTTGTTTTTTCTTGGCGAACACGACGAGCAATTTCTAATCCATTAAGATCTGGCAACATTAAATCTAATAAAATTGCGTCAAAATCTTCATTTAAAGCTAAATCCAATCCTTTCCGACCGTTTCCTTCAACTTGAGTTTCATATTTTTCATGTCTTAATTCTAGTTCTACAAAACGGGCAAGATTTTTTTCATCTTCAATAATCAGAATTTTACTCATTATTTTCTCCACTACTATTTAATCTGGTTAAAAATTTTATTAATAAATTAATATTAAATTTAAAGATACATTAATGCAAGGGTTTATTACTTTTTTTTTCATCTTTAAATAAATCCTTAAGCTTAGCAAAAGCAGGATTTTCCTTATTAGATTGCTGTTCTTGGTAAGCTTCTTGAGAAACAACCTTCCAGCCTTCTCCTTCAGGAAAGTCTCCTTTAGCTTCTTCTTCAGGCGTCAAGATCACTGATGGTAAGCTTAAAAGCAAGTTATCTTCTACAGCCTTTTGAAGATCAATTGTATCATCCTTAACAGTTACAATTGTATCTTCTTCATCAAGCTGTTCTTGAGTTGGTTCAACTTCACTATAGTTCTCAGTAAAGCTAAATTTTTGATGCATTTCTACTGGTTTTAGGCTACGAGTGGAAGGTGCTACAACATCTGCTTCGACAGTAAAATTACCAGTAACAAAAGGTTCATCATAGAAGAAGTCACCAGTAACATGAACATTATTTGCATCTTCCAGTAATTCTTTACTTCTATCAAAGAACTCTTTACTTAACTCAACGTTTTCATCAACATGAGTTAACGGATTACGACTATTTTTAATTTGCAAATATGAAAACTTTAACATTATTTTACCTCGATTGGTTTACGACCAAAATTTTGATCTTCACCCATAATTTGTTCAAAAAGCCGATCTACTTTCACTTGCAAACCCAAAGTTCCACTTGCAGCATTTTTCTTATCAACTTTTGAAATAATCGGCACTTGAACATCTTTTCTAATTTTCTTAAGATAATTTCTTCCTCGACTACTGTAGCCTAACAGTAGGGTTGAAACATCTTGATAAGAATCCTTTATTTCTTTCTCAGTGACATTTAAAAGTGTGTAAAGACATAATCTTCTTAAACGAGCATAAGTATATCGCTTAGACTTAATTTGCCGTAAAAATGAAGTAAAATCTTCTGCCGTATGAATTTCTTCCTTCATTTTATATTCTAGTCCTTCACTCATTTGATAAATTGACTGCAATTCTTCTAAACTTGCACTTTCAATTCGATACTTCAAAAAGTTAAATAAAAGATTCCAGTTCGGATAAACTTTTTGACTTTCTAAACTTACCAATTCTCCTTTAGGAAGATATTTTTTTAATTCAGATAAGTCATTGGGATGGTGCAAACAATAATTTCTAATCGCTGTAGCTGAGGAAACTATTTTATCTTGTAAAAGTGGATCATCATGTCCACTTCCTACTCTTGTTATAGGATGTAAATGAAGTGGATTTTTTAATTGTTCACTTGCAACTGCATAAGCAACGGCTAACATCATGTTAGGCTGATTTACTTCATGCCCCACTTCTCTAGCAACCATTTCATTATATTGAGTGGCATAAGTTTGAGTGTAGTCTCGAAAGTCCATCCGATTCTTTGGAATTTGATTTATTTTTTGACCTAAATAAGAGAAATTTAAATTCGCATCCTCTACTCCAAAAAATAATTCTGACACTCCCAAATCACTCAACATTTTAATACTACCATTAGCAAAAATATCAGCTGGCTGTACAGCAAAAGAAAATGGTAGTTCGAATACTAAATCAGCTCCAGAAGCTAAAGCTGCCTTTGCTCTTTGCCACTTATCCATAATTGCCATTTGTCCACGTTGAACATAATTACCTGACATTACAACAATTATTGGATCATTTTTAGCTGCTAAGCGGGCTTGATTCATTAAAAACTCATGGCCACTATGAAAAGGATTATATTCGGCTACAATGCCAATTACACTCATACTCTTACCTTTAGTCTAAGTTTAATTCTAGTTTCTTACCATTGCTCCAAAGCTTTTCTAAGCCATAAAAGTCTCGTGCATCTTCGGTAAATACATTTACAACTACATCTCCCATATCTACTAAGAGCCAGTTAGAATCACGAGTTCCTTCAATACGGTAGTCTTCTTTTCCATGTTCATGGATCTTATCAATAATACTGTTAACGATGGCATGAAGTTGACGGTTTGAGCCAGCTGTTGTTACAACGTAGTAATCCGCTAAAATACTAATTCCTTGCATATCATATGCTTCAGTATCTTCACCATGTCTTTCATCGATTGCTTCTACAGTTAAATCTAATAATTTCTTACTATCCAATTTTATTTTTCCTTTCAAAATTCTAATCCTTTACTGCCCATTTATTGTAAGCAGCAAATGTCTTAGGATAAATCTTTTTTCTATTAGTTATTAAAAAATCAAGTGTGTGGGCTAATTCAAAGCCTACCCCATCATCTAAGTTAGCAAAGGCTACTTTTCTTGCTTCTTCTACTCCAGGGAAGTCACGACCTGGTTCAATAAAATCTGCTACAAAGACAATTTTATCTAGCGTGGTCATTTCTACATCAGCAGTAGTATGACGCTTAATAGCAGTTAAAATTTCTGGATCAGTTATCTTTAACTCTTTTTCAATAAAATATGATCCCACAATTCCATGCCAAATAGCTCGATTATAATTAAGTAAATCTGGATCAAAATGCTGTTCCTTAATAACTTCAATAAATCGGGCAGGAGAGACTTGTTTTGCATAATCATGGATAAATCCTGCTAAAGCTGCCTTATCAGGATCATAATTATTAAGTTCAGCTAACTTACGACTAGTTTCACTTACACCAATACAATGCTTAAATCTCTTTTCATCCATGTTGCTTTTTTCTTTGGCAACAATCTCATCAGAAGTTAACGGGGAATATGTTTTAACAAAATTAATTTCAGTCACGATATAAGCCTCTTGATTCAATATATAAGCGTACACTTTCCGGTACTAAATACCGAATAGAATTACCAGTAGCTATATTTTGACGAATTAAGGAAGATGAAATATCTAAATTAGGTGCATCAACCCAAATCATTGGAAACTTGGGATTTTGCGGATAATTTGGTCTCCTAACGCCAACCAAAGTAGATAAAAGTGCTATAGTCTCTGGTTCGCGCCAATTTTCAAAGTCGTTTACTTCGTCACTACCCATAATTAAGTAATATTGATTACGTGGGGCTCTCTTCTTTAAGTAACGTAAAGTATCAACCATGTATGATGTTCCACCACGCATTATTTCAAAAAGCTTAACATGAAAGTGTGGATTATCATGTGTAGCCAATTCAAGCATTGTACACCGATCTTTAGTGCTTATATTTCCCGCTATTTTTTTATGTGGCGGCGTATTATTTGGGATAAACCATATTTCATCTAAATGAAGCTGTTTTCTAACTTGCTCAGCCATTGATAAGTGAGCTAAATGAACTGGGTTAAAAGTTCCTCCCATAATTCCAATTTGCTGAGCAGAACTCGTAACTGGTTCAAATTGTACTTGTGGTTTTTCTTTTACAACACATTGCATTATATTAACGCTCTTCTAATTCCTAAACCAATTCCTTCTGGTGTATAAGCTTTTACTACAACATTAGCAGGTGTGGTAATAAACCCAACTCCGCCAAATAAAATATCGCTTTTTTCTTTTGGTGAAAAAGTTTGGCCTTTTAATGGTCCGAGATTATCTTCTTTACTTGGTGGGAGTAATAAATCATCTTTATGTTTTTCATAAAATGCATCTGCATTTTCAGTCTTTGTTCTGTGTACATAAAGGTCGCGTGCAACATAAATTGTAAATCCAGCAGATGGACCATCTACATAGTCAAAACGTCCTAATCCAGCTAAAAAGATTGTCTGTCCAGGCAAAAGTTGGTAGGTCGCTGGCTTTAATGGCTTCTTTGGTTCAACAACTTCAAGTTCTTTTCCACTCAAATGACTAGCCAATTGATTGGCATTCAAAATTCCGGGTGTGTCAATTAAATAATGGCCATTAGAAAGTGGAATTTTAATCTCATCTAGTGTTGTTCCAGGGAATTTAGAGGTGGTAATAACATCCTTTAAATCACTGTTCATATTGATAATCGCGTTGATTAAGGTGGATTTTCCAACATTGGTTGTTCCAACAAAGTAGATATCTTTCTTTTCGCCTTTTTTAGCTAAAAATGCCATCAACTCATCTAAATTTTTCTTTTTAGCAGCTGAAACTAAAAATATTTTTTCTGGTTTTAAGCCATTTCGATTAGCTTCTTGGCGCATCCAATCTTTAATTTTGGATTCTTTAGAATTTTTGGGAAATAAATCTACTTTATTACCAACTAAAATATATTCATTGCCACCAATAAATCGCTTAATTGAAGAAATTAAGGAGTTACTAAAATCAAATAAGTCAACCACATTAACGACTAATGCTTTCTTTTGACTAATTGAGTTAAGTAAAGCCAAGAAATCATCGTTATTTTCTTCAACGGGCATAATTTCATTATAGTGTCTTAATCTAAAACACCGCTGACAATACACCTCATTATCATCACTCTCTAGTGCCTTTTTTAAGGCAGAAGATGGTAAATAGCCCGACTTTTTAGGGTCTTGATCTTGTAATATACTTCCACAACCAATACAACGTAATTCTTCACTCATTCTAATTTCTCCTTAAAAACTACAGGTTTTCTTAAATTCAAAAAGAAAAAGATAAATTTCTCAAAGAAGCGGTTGATCCTTGTATTCCACTTATCAGTTTCAACTAATGGTTTTACTAAAACTGTAGCTACACCAGCTAGATTTCCAGCCTGTATGTCAGTAATCAACTGGTCTCCTACCATTAAAACTTGATCCTTTTTTAGATTCAAGGCTTTTAATTCCTTATTAATACCGATGGGCAAAGGCTTGCGTGCTTTTGCAATAAAAGAAATATGGTATGGATTCAGAACTTTTCCAATTCGCTCTGCATTATTATTTGAAATAACAACTAAGCGAATTCCATCCTTGGCCAGGCGTTCATTAAGCTGGTCCATTTCAACAGCTGTATCTGCTTTATTCCAAGCAAGTAACGTATTATCTAAATCGCTAAAAACAGCCTTAATTCCCATCTTCTTTAACTGTTTTGGATCTAAATGATAGATAGTATCTATTGTATAACGAGGTCTAAATAACATTAAAAAATCTCCACTTTTTTCTCATATCTATAGTATCAGAAATCTTTAATCTTTAGAAACATTTGATGATTGAAAAATTAAATTTTACTTTTCTTTAGAATAAAAGATGGTAAAATGATAACAATTTATATTTCCACCGTATTACATAAAGGAGTTAAATTATGAAAAACTTTATTGATCTCCATCTACACTTAGATGGTTCTTTGCCATACCCTACTGTTAAAAAATTAATGAAAGCTCATAACTTTCCAAGTTTAACTGAAACACAACTCAAAGAAAAGCTCTCCGTTTCTAAAGAATGTGCTAATTTACAAGAATATTTAACTAAATTCGATTTTCCTTTATTATTTTTGCAAACAAAGAAAGATTTAGAAGTTGCCATTTTTGATCTTTTAAAAAGTCTACGCTCCCAAGGATTAGTTTACACAGAGATCCGATTTGCTCCGCAGCTTCACACTCAAAAAAATCTTACTCAAGAAGGAGCAGTTAGAGCCTGCATTGCAGGATTGGAAAAATTTTATAAGTGGCAGGATGAGCAACAAGATAATTCCTACCCTTTACATGCTAATTTAATTCTTTGTCTCATGCGTTTACCAAATAGAGAACACGAAAATAGCTTAACAGTTAGACTAGCTGCTAAATATGATCAACATCATGTGGTCGGAATTGATTTGGCAGGCCCGGAAGGTCCAATTCCTAATAAAGCTTTCAGGCCATTCTTTAAAGACGCAAAAGCACTGCATATTCTATTTACCATTCATGCCGGAGAAGCAGCTGGTCCCGACTCAATGCAAGAAGCCTTAGATTTAGGTACTAAGAGAATTGGTCATGGAATTCGCTGTTTAGAAAGCAATCAAATGGTTAAATATTTAGTCGATCACAACATAACTCTGGAGTGTTGTGCCACTTCTAACCTCAACACTAAAGTATTTAAGGATATTGATTCTTATCCCCTAAAAACACTTCTTTCAAAAAGAATAAAAGCAACCCTAAATTGTGACAACATGACCGTTTCAAATACTAATTTACCTAAAGAATTTAAATTACTTGAATCGAAAACTAACCTTACAAAAGCAGAGGAACATCAATTACTAGTAAATTCTATTAATGCTGCTTTTGCGTCTGATAAAGAAAAAAATCGTTTACTAGCTATATTCAATTAAATTTGAGAAAAAAATGCTCCGCATATGCGGAGCATTTTTAATATTCTTAGTTTAAAGCTTTCTTAGCAGCATCTGCTAAATCAGCAAAAGTTTTTTCATCGTTGTAAGCAATGTCAGCTAACATCTTACGGTTCATGTCAATACCAGCTACCTTTAAGCCGTGCATTAACTTAGAGTATGAAAGACCATTTTGTCTTGCAGCAGCGTTGATACGAGCAATCCATAATTTTCTGAATTCGCTCTTACGCTTCTTACGGTCACGGAAAGCATATTTACGAGAAACAAATACTTGAGTACTTGCTGCTTTAAATTGTAAGTGTTTTGAGCCACGGTAACCCTTGGCTAACTTCATGATCTTCTTACGACGAGCGCGTGTTACGGTTCCACCTTTAGTTCTTGGCATCTAAAATTCCTCCTCAAAAAGTCTTCTAATAATTAACGCATTTGGGAAAGCATCTGTTTGATGCGCTTTAAGTCACTTGCTGAAACCATAGCAGCTTTTCTCAAATGACGACGTTGTTTCTTAGTCTTACCGTGGAAACGGTGTCCAGTGTAAGCATGGTGACGCTTTAAACCACCATTAGCAGTTCTCTTGAAACGCTTTGCTGAAGCGCGGTGTGTTTTTTGCTTTGGCATATCTATTCCTCCAATTAACTACTTTTTCTTTTTATCTTTCTCACTTAATGGAGCAAGCATTAAGAACATTGAACGGCCTTCCATCTTTGGCTTAGTAACTACATTAGATAAGTCACTAGCTTCGTCAGCCATCTTTTCTAAGACCTGTTTACCTAACTCCTTGTGAGTAATTGCCCGGCCTCTAAAGCGAATAGAAACTCTAACTTTAGCGCCCTTGGTCAAGAATTTACGAACATGCTTTAACTTAGTGTCAAAGTCATTTCCTTCGATTGTTGGACTTAAACGAATTTCTTTGACAGCCATAACCTTTTGATTCTTACGGTTTTCTTTGGCTTTCTTTTGTTGTTCAAAACGGAATTTACCGTAGTCCATAATTCTAGCAACAGGTGGCTTAGCATTAGGAGAAAGCAAAACCAAATCAAGGTCAGCGTCAGCTGCTTTACGTAAAGCTTCATTCTTGGATACAACACCAACTTGTTGGCCATCAACGCCAATTAAACGAACTTCACGAGCACGAATATCTTCGTTTAAGATCATATTTCTTGGTATGAGTATTCACCTCCACGTTAATTTCGAGGACAAGAAAAAAGCGGGCAAAGTTAACGCCCGCTTTTAATCAACAGATATTATCGATCAGCCCAGAGGTAATATTAACTTAGGCGAGAAGCGGGAGCTTCTTCTTGTTCTCAACTTCTAAATTATACCATCTAATTGACTTACGTCAAGAATTTTATTTTTTAGACATTTTTCCTTGGTATTGACACTACTTTTCAATAGACCAATTAGAAGAAAGATAATGTCCCATTTTGCTTGATATTTTTATCAACTTTATTGAATACAATGATTCCAACAATTACCCAAACTATTGCATTAGCAATTGAAAAAAGTAGATAATATGCCGCATTATAGTGAATTCCATTAATAGCCATGCGCATCCAACTTACCATTGGAACAAGCGGAAAAAGATTAGCAATATTCTTTATCAATACTGGCGCATTTTCAAATTGAGTCAAAAGCACTCCTAAATAAAAGTACTGGCAAATTGCTAAAAAACTACCTACTCTTTTAAATTTCAAAACTACGCTAGTAATTAAATAGCCTAAGCCAAAAAGCGTAACTAAAGAAAGTAATGCAGGCAAAATAATTACTGGTGCAAAATGAATCCCTTGTCCAGTAAGAAGCATCAATACTAAGCAAACAACAATAGATTGCACAAGTGAAACAATTATATTTACAATACTCTTGTTAAAAAATAATTTTTTGCTTGAAACTGGCATTAAGTATAGTTGCTGTAAAACTCCACTTTTAGCATTATTCATTACTCCATTCCCCAGCATAGAACACGTATTTTGAATTGTAGTCCACAAAGTAAAACCGATAATCAAAGCTGAAAGCGAACTTCCAATGATACCTGTGCTAATTAAATTGCTCCCCAAAAAAATCCCCATAAACATTAATATAGTTAAAAATAAATCCGATATAGAACTAAACAAATAACGCCGATAAATGATTAGTTCACGCTGAAATTCCGCTTTGAGTGTTGTCATAGCTATTTCCTTCTTTCATATAAAAATCAACTACATCATTTAGACTCTTGCTTTTAGTCTTGATATCTACTAATTCAAATTGCGCTAATTGCTGTAATAGCTGTCCTTGAGATTTTTTATCAAACAAAGTCACTTCATAGGTTTTATCTGCTAGCAATACAACTTTTGAGATAGCTTTTAACCCTATTTCTTGTTTTTCAGATAATGGATGTAAAAATTTAACTGTAAAGATTTTTTCTTGGTTAAATTTGGCTAAGCAGTCATTCTTAGTGCCACTGTAAATTAAGCGTCCTTTTTTGATTAACAAAATCTGATCGGCGATCTTTTGAGCAAAATATAACTCATGCGTAGTCAATAAAATCGTTACATTCTCACTAGCCAAAACTTGCAGCATTTTTTCCATAGTCTTAACCGCTTCAATATCTAATCCTAGAGTAGGTTCGTCTAAAATCAAAAACTTAGGTCGAGCAATTAATGCACAGCAAATCGCAATAATCTGTTGCATTCCCCTACTCAATTTGAAGATAACCGTGTCTTTTTTGGACAAAAGATTGAATTTTCCTAATAACTCTAGACCATTTCTGTGGGCTGTCTGTTTGTCTAATCCTCGCTGACCTCCCCAATATGCAAAATTTTCCATCGGCGTCAAAGCAAAGAATATATTTCGTGCACTCTCTAGCACTACTCCTGTTTGTTTTAACAATGGAGTAAAATCGTCTTTTAACAACTTGCCATCAAAATATATTTCTCCTTTATCTGGAACAAGCAAATTTAAAATAGCCTTTAAACTGGTCGTTTTCCCTGCACCATTAAAACCTAAAAAAGCGGTAATTTTTCCTTCTGGGATTTCAAAAGATAAATTATCAACAGCCATAATTTTCTTTTTTCTAGTATTAAAACTCTTGCTTAAATTTTTTACTTTGAGTAACATTTTTATCCCCTCTTAGTTTTCCTTGAGCTTATTATTAATTTCTTTAATCTCACGAAATAAATGTAGCAAGTAAGCTCCATAGGCAATTGCATACATTAAAAGAAATTCGCCAAACGCTTCAATCAATAATAGCCATGAAAAAGCGAAATCATTTAAAGCAAACGTGAAGATTAGCCATGCAACTAAACAGACAAAAAAGTTAACAATGATTTGTTTTCGCAGCGACCAATCATCTTTAGAAAAAACAAAGCTAGCAACATAAAAGAAATTCCCAATTATAAACGAAGCTAAAATCCAAAAAATAAGGTTTGAAACTTCAACGGTAGCACTAGCAAAATTTCTGCCATGGAGTGAAAAAAGCACTTCTACGCCAAACCAAATCATTCCAATTCCGATTCCAATTAATCCACTGATTATACTTTCATTTATTTTTTTCATAAGCCCAGCCTCTCTTTCAGATTCTTGATTTTTCGTCTGGAAATTTGCACGCGTAAACCGTTTTTCATAACTGCATCAATATTCCCATTACTGATAATTTCTAAGTGATCGATAAAGCGATAATTGATAATTGCACTCCGGGATGCCTCAATAAAATCACTTGGCACTCTGTTTTTTACTTGATAAAGCCGTCCCTTAAACTGATAATTGCCGTTTTTAGTACAAATATAAGTTTTTTCATTTTCTACTTGGATTAAATAAATCCGCGAAAATTCGATTGGATATGCTTCACTTTCTTGATATCCCCACAGAAATTCTTGCTCGGTTTGCAAATCACTAACTACTCGTTTAACTTTAGTGGTCATTTTCTTAAGCCAAAACTCTGCTTTTTCTTTTGACAAATTCTGATCAATATTAAACTTTATCTCCATGTCCTCACCTCTTAATGTTTATAAGTATACTTGCTCGCACTTTTAAAACCAGCAAATTTCGGTAAACGGTAGGAAATTTTAGGTAAATGGCACTAAAAATTTAATAAAAAAAGCGAGAAGACTAAATTCTTCTCGCTTTAATTCTAATTTATTCAAAATTATTTTTCTCTTGAGTATGACTTAACATCAGCATCAATTTCAGCAATAAAGTCATCTAAACTCTTAGAAATTTGTTCTTCAGTACCATAGCGACGAACATTAACGCCGTTTGCGTTCATTTCTTCATCACCTAAAACTAAAGTGTAAGGAACTTTTTGTGTTTGTGATTCACGAATCTTGTAGCCAAGTTTTTCATTTCTGTGGTCTACTTCTGCTCTAAATCCGCGCTTAGCTAATTCTGCACGAACTTTATCAGCATATTTGCCATGAGCTTCTTCATTAACTGGAATAATTTCAGCTTGAACTGGAGCAAGCCAAGTTGGGAATGCACCCTTGTAAATTTCAGTTAAGTAAGCAATAAATCTTTCCATAGTACCAACAATACCACGGTGAATCATAACTGGACGGTGTTCTTCACCATCTTGACCAACATAAGTTAAGCCAAATCTTTCTGGAAGCATGAAGTCAAGTTGAATAGTTGACATAGTTTCATCGTTACCTAAAGCGGTCTTAGTTTGAATATCAAGCTTAGGACCGTAGAATGCTGCTTCACCTTCTGCTTCAACGTAATCAAGGCCAAGGTCATCCATAGCTGCTTTAAGCATTGATTGAGATGTTTCCCACATTTCATCGTTTGCGTAATACTTATCAGTGTTCTTTGGATCACGGTAAGAAAGTCTGAAGTAGTAATCAGTAATATCAAAGTCCTTATAAACATCCATGATCAACTTCAAAACTTTAGCAAATTCTTCTCTAATTTGATCAAGTGCTACAAAAGTGTGTCCGTCGTTCAAAGTCATTTCACGTACACGTTGCAAACCTGACAAAGCACCTGATTTTTCGTATCTGTGCATCATACCTAATTCAGCAATACGAATTGGTAATTCACGGTATGAGCGAATGTGGTGCTTATAGATTTGAATATGTGATGGACAGTTCATTGGACGAAGTTCAAGCATTTCGCCATCACCCATGTCCATTGGTGGGAACATGTCATCACGATAGTGTGCCCAGTGACCAGAAGTCTTATAAGCATCTACGTTCATTAAGACTGGAGTATAAACGTGTTCATAACCATCAGCTACTTCTTTATCAACGATGTATCTTTCAACAACACGACGAATAGTAGCACCCTTTGGCATCCAGTAAGGAAGACCTGCACCAACTTTAGGATCAACAAAGAATAAGTCTAAGTCTCTACCAATAGTTCTGTGGTCTCTTTCTTTAATTTCAGCACGACGCTTCAAGTCTTCATCTAAAGCAGCCTTCTTGAAGAATGCAGTACCAAAAATTCTTTGAAGCATTGGGTTAGAAGATTTACCTAACCAGTATGCACCGGCAACTGACAAAAGTTTAAAGTTCTTAATTTTACCAGTGTTTGGTAATAAAGCATCAAAGCCAAAGTCAACAAAGTCACCTAACTTGTAAACTGCAACTTCGTCTTCTTCATCTTTCAAAAGATCCAATTTGAATTGGTCATCCTTAAAAATTTCTTCCAATTCACTCTTCTTCATTGAAGTATATTCAATCTTTTCACCATTCTTAATGGCTTTTTGCATTGCCTTTTCAAGATCTGGTAATTCAGTAACCTTAATTTGATCTTCTTTATCAGTGTCTACGAAGAAACCACCTTCGTCAGCTTCGTGCATTCCCAAACGTAATTCTGGGTATTTGCGCTTTGCAACAGCCTCAAGTAAGAATGCTGCAGTAGCACGTAAAATGTCTAAGCCTTCTTCATCTTTATCGGTAATAATAGCTGCTTCTACATCTTCATCAACGATGTAATCTAAAGGTTTCATTACCCCATTAATCTTTGCACCAACAGCAGCTTTTCCTAGAGAAGTAGCAATTGAGGATGCTAATTCCTTAACAGAAACTGCCTTATCAAAATCTTTCTTAGAGCCGTCTGGCAAAGTTACAGAAAAACTCATAAATTTTTACCTCCAAATAAAAAATCCCAGCACTAAAAACAGTGCTGGGACGTTAAAATACGTGGTTCCACCCGAAATTCGAATTAATTACAAAATTAATTCCTCTAAAGGTCGTTAATGGTACCTAGCCAAATATAAAAATTTCAGGAATGAAATTGGGGTTTTCTTCTAATCAGGAGCTTCCAGAACTAGGCTCCTGTCTCTGAATTGAAGAAAATCATGTCTTTCATTGACTTTCATTATACTAGCTCATCAAATAGATGCAAGCAAAATTTTAAAATTAATTTCGACGATTTTTGCCGCCAACAAAAACTTCTTTACTCAAGAAACGCACTCGTTCCATCAAACGCCTTGCCTTAACTTCATCAACGCTATTTCTAGTTTTGGCAAAATGTTCATTTAAACCATCCATTGTCATATTCGAACTGAAAAAAGTTGGTAAAACATTATCCATTCGCTTTTGTAAAATTACACCTAATACATCGTCTCGTGACCATTCACTTAACGTCTCTGCTCCAATATCATCAAAAATCAAAACCGGAGCTGAAGCAATGCGATCAATCTCATCGTTTAAACTATTATCTTGGAAATGACTTCCTAAACTAGCAATAAAAGAAGGGACATGTAGAAAAACTACTCTACTTCCTTGTCGTGCTATTGAATTTGTAAGTCCAGCTAAAATATATGTTTTCCCTACACCAAAATCACCTGTTAGATATAACCCCTTAGTATGTTTATTTTTCTTAAAACTAGCAAGAAATATTCCTACTTCATCTAACACATCATCACGTTCAGGAGTCGCATCAACGTTTTCTAATTCAACATGACGAAGTTTAGCAGGTAAATCAATCAGTTCAATTCTATTTTCTGCACGTTTTTTAGCTTCTGAATTCAGTTTTGCTTCAGTAGGGACATAGGTAATATCAATTACTTTTCCATTAAGAAAAAGTTTAGGTGTATATCCCTCCATCACCGGATTTGGTGACTCAATTTGTTCAACATAGGTGAAAATTGTAGGAAGGGATGCCTGGACAATTTCTTTATTCAATCTTTCTTTATTCTGTGCAAGAAAGGCTTGAACTTTTGGATGCTTTATTGCTGTTTTAGCAATTTTTTTGCTATCTTCACCTAATTTGCGTTTCTTTATAATTCGTGTAATTACTTCAGAAATATCTTCCACCAGTACAACACTTCCTATTCATTTTTACCAAATTCGCGAAAAATTTTATTTCTTTCTTCTGTAGATAACCGCCTTTTTTTTGTTTGATTCTGCTTTTCATATTTTGACCAGTCAGTAAGCTTATGGACAGTCTTTTTAGGCGTCCTATAATATTGCTTTTGGTTACGCTTATTCTTACGTTCCTTAAGATATGCAATTGCTTCAGTTGGCGTAGTAATTCCATTTTGAAGCCAATCATTAGCAATTCGATCTGCTAAATTATTAGTCAAGACCGCATCATATTCAAAACAAGTATGAACTATTAGATTAATTAAAGGCGGTGTTAATCCCATCTGATCCTGCAAACGATAAATAACTTTCTTTTCATTAGCAGTTACATATCCGCCCTTTTTTTCTTTTAATTCATATAGGTAATCAGTAGAAGTTTTACTATCCACTGCTCGAATCAACTCTGCATCTGCTGTTGACAAGTTCTTAATTGCTTTATCGGCATCCTTAGGCTCTTGCTGCAACTGTTTTCTAACCATTTCCTTATTTCGATTAAGGCCAAAGTTTTCGTTAACAGCATTTTGAATTGCATACATATTTAATTTATCTGTGCCTGCCGACATAGTAATTAAAGAGGTTTCCACAAATTCTTGTTCTGTTAAGTGATAAAAATCAATAATTTGCTTAATTTCCACCTGATGCTTTAAAACTTCTTCTTTATCAATATGATAACTTGCAAATAGATCGACCAAAAAACTCCAATCAATCTTCACAGGCTCATTTCCTAGCTTTATTTCACCTTTATTATCTTTAGGAACTTCACGTGCTGCTTCTTTAACTTCGATAGGAGCGTCAATTGCACTCTCAGCACTTAGATGAAATACGTCAAAAAATCCACTAGTAACCTCTTTGGCATCCTTTAGGCCAATAAAAGTGCGCGGCGTGAATTTTTTTACCAAGCGATTAAAAGTTACACTTCCTACTCGTTCAAGTAATAAACTAGACAATAGAAAGGTATGAAAAAATTCACCAGCCGAGGGAACATTTTCTACTTCAAAAATTAACGTTTCTCCTAAAACAGGATTTGATCCTATAAAAGTCTTAATCAACCCTGTTGCTTCTAAATGATGTAGAGTGGAAAATAAATCCTCTAGTTTTAGATTTGTCTGGTCTTGAAGTTGATACAAAGTTTTATAATCTTTGGCAAACGGAACTTCATCAAACTCCTTAGTCAAAGTTATATACAATCCTACTCCTTGTATGCCTACAAGGGGTTCAAATAGAGTAGTTAAGACCCTTATATTTTCTTCACTAACAGCTACTTGATTAGCCACATAAAAAGGCTGCTTAGGATCAGCACTTTCAAACACCGGCTACCTACTCCTTATCATGCTTAGCCATCATATCTTCCATGGCTTCCATAAATCCTGAAACATCTTTAAATTGACGGTAAATACTTGCAAAGCGAATATAAGCAACATCATCTAAATTTGCTAGCTCTTTCATCACTAGATTACCAATATCTTTAGATGAAATTTCATTAAGACCTTGCTTACGAATTTCATTTTCTACATGGTCAACTAAAGCATCAAGTTGTTCACTTGAAATTGGTCTCTTTTGTGCGGCCATCATTACCCCATGTAAAATTTTATCGCGATTAAATGCTTCACGGGTTCCGTCATTTTTAACTACTAATAAAGGTGAACGTTCTACTCTTTCAAAAGTTGTAAAACGAAAACCACAATTTTCACATTCTCTACGTCTTCTAATTGCTCTATTTTCATCACTTGGACGAGAATCAATTACTCTTGAAGCATTTTTATGACAGTTTGGACATTCCATTTTTTTACCTGCCTATCTCTTGTAATAAATCAGATAATTTTTTCTCTAAGTTACCTATTGTACCAGTATTAGCTACTACATAGGTAGCCCTTTTTTCTTTTTCACTTAATGGCATTTGATTACTTATTCTAGCTATAGCTTCTTTTTTAGTGAAGTCATTTCGTTTCATTAAACGTTCAATCTGCAATTCTGGTGTAATAGAAATAACCAAAACACCATTACATAAACTTTCAAAGCCAGATTCAAACAGCAAAGGCACATCGATTACAACTAATTTTTCTTGATTTGCACGATATCGTGCCATTTGTTGTTTAATTTCTTGGTGGACAAGTGGATGTGTTAACTCATTAAGTTTTTTCAACTTAGCTTTATCGTTAAAAACTATTCCACCTAACTTACGACGATTGATCGTTTGATCATCATTAAGAATATCGGTACCAAAATAATCTACTACTGCTTTGTAGCCATTTTGCCCAATCTCCATTATTTTATGAGCAATCAAGTCTGAATCAATAATTGGAATTTTTTTCTTTTTAAAAAATTCATCAGCTGTACTTTTGCCACTAGCAATTCCACCAGTTAAACCTAAAAAATATGTCATTTGTATAACACCTGACAATGCGTACAGAAAGTAGTGCCGCGTCCATTTACTTTAATTTTCTCTAGAATAGTGCCGCAATTATTACACTCTTCACCCGCATGACCGTAAACCTGGAGCATATTTTGGTAACCACCTATATCACCATTAGCGTCCAAATAAGTATGTACCGTAGTACCACGCTCTTTAGTTGCAACAGTAATCGTATGATTTATATTGTGATATAAATCTACTATTTTGTCAGCAGGAATTGACTTCGCACTACTTAAGGGATGAATTTTACTCTGCCACAACACTTCATCAACATAAATATTTCCTAAACCGCAAACTACGGTTTGATCTAAAAGAGTATTCTTAATATTTTTCTTCTTTCGACTTAGAGCATTAATAAAGTATTCTACACTAAACTCTTCCGTATTTGGTTCAGGGCCAAGGTGCCGAATTCCAGTTGTCTGCTTCTCTGTTCCAGTTTCTACTAGATGCATTCTTCCGAATTTACGTACATCAGCATAGCGCAGAGCAGTTCCATCAGTAAAAACAAATTCCACATGCTCGTGCTTTCCTTTAGGATGATCAGGAGTCACTAAATGATATTTTCCTTCCATTCGTAAATGGGAAACCATAGTCAGGTCATCGCTAAATCTAAATAGTAAATACTTGCCATAACGATCAATTTTCAAAATTTTTTTATTCGTTAATTTTTCAACGAATTCGTCAGGATTATTAACTATAATCTTTGGATACCAAATAATAATTTTAGCAATTGTCTTTCCTTTAACTAAAGGAGTTAGCGTTCTTCTAACTGTCTCTACTTCTGGCATTTCTGGCATTGTCTCACCTACTTACTGTTTATTTTGCATCGTACCAATTATGTCCCCAATTTGAATCTGCAATTAGTGGAACATCTAATTTGACAGCTGACTGCATAACCTCTGGAACAATTTTCTTAATTGTATCTAATTCATCTTTTGGCACATCAAAAATCAATTCATCGTGTACTTGTAAGACCATTTTAGTCTTTAAATGTAGTTCATCAAGTTTTTTCTGCATATTAATCATGGCAATCTTAATAATATCAGCTGCTGATCCTTGAATTGGAGAATTAATTGCAGTTCTTTCCGCAAAACTTCTGACATTGAAGTTCTTTGAATGAATATCTGGTAAATACCGTCTTCTATGCATAATTGTTTCTGCATAGCCATTCTCACGAGCTTTTTTAATTGCTTCATCCATATAATTTTTAATTTGAGGATATTGTTCAAAGTAATTTTCAATAAAAGTTTTAGCCTGCTTACGGCTAATGCCTAAGTTTTTAGACAAGCCATAGTCTGAAATACCATAAACGATACCAAAATTAACAGCTTTAGCATGTCTACGCATTAATGGCGTTACTTCATCAGGTGAGTCCAAGTGGAAAATCTTCATTGCAGTGTGGGCATGAATATCATAGCCTGACTTGAATGCTTCTTGCATATGTTCATCCCCAGAAACATGAGCTAGCACTCTTAGTTCAACCTGAGAATAATCACAAGAGAAAATATACCCATCTTTTGTTGAAGGAACAAAAGCTTTTCTAATCTGCTTTCCTTCCTCAGTTTTAATTGGAATATTTTGTAAATTAGGATCAACTGAAGAAAGACGACCTGTTGTAGTCAAAGTCTGCAAATAGCGAGTGTGAATTCTTCCATCTGGCTGAATGCAGTCAAGCAACCCCTTAACATAAGTGTTTTGAATTTTAGCAATTTGACGATAGTCCAAAATTTCTGAAACAATTGGACTTTTCATTTTTAATTGCTCTAATACTTCAACAGATGTTGAGTAACCAGTCTTAGTCTTCTTAATTGGTGGTAAACCTAATTTTTCAAATAGGATATGCCCCAACTGCTTAGGTGAGTTCAAGTTGAATTCTTCGCCAGCCTGTTGATAAATCTTATGTTCTAGTTCTTGTAACTTAACTGCAAAATCATTACCTAATTGATTCAAAACGGATGCTTCAACCTTGATTCCAGTAATTTCCATCTTTGCTAAGACGAAAGCCACTGGAATTTCAATTGTTTCATATAAATCATCTTGTTCATGATCTTTTAGTTTTTCAAGAAGTGGAGTCTTTAATTTCTCAATTACGGCGACTTTAGCTGCTAAATGTTCAAAGAAATCATTATCGTCAGGTACAGCTTGTTTTTTACCTTTTCCGTAAACTTCTAAATCAGTCTTTACAGAATAATCGTCATATAAATGAGCTACTTCTCCAAGATCATTCGAATTATTTTCATTATTAACTAAATATGAAGCAAGAAGCATATCATAGTCTAGACCTTCTGCCTTGATATCTAGTCGATGTAAACCTACATACGTTCTTTTAATGTCAAAAACATTCTTCTTGATAGTCTTATCTTCTAGCATTTGACGAAGTGAATTTTCTTGCAACAAAACTGGATCTTTAGATACATAAATCTTATTACCCACTTTTAAAGAAAAGCCTTCAATTGGAGCTAGATGATAATTATCACCTAACATTGCTAAATAAAAAGTTACTTCTTTTTCACTGATTTTATCTAGCTCAATGATATTTTCTTTAGTTAACTCAAGATATTCATACTTTTCCGTTTCTGGTGTGTTACTAGTTGTACCATTAACATCTAACTCAGCTAAGAATTTCTTAAATCCTAAACGCTCATATAAATTACGCAAGTCTTCAATATTTGGTTCTTGTAATTTAGTATCAGCTAGAGTTACTTCCACTGGCGAATCACGATCAATAGTGGCTAACTTTTTAGCTAAAAAGGCCTTATCCTTATCATTAATTAAGTTTTCTTTTAGCTTAGACTTTTTCATTTCGTCTACATGTTCATAAAGTTCTTCAATAGAACCATATTTTTGAATTAGCCGAGAAGCAGTTTTTGGGCCGACCTTAGTTACACCAGGATAATTATCTGAACTATCCCCCATCAAAGCTTTCATATCAATGAATTCGGTTGGAGTAACACCGTTAACTTCTTTCATATGGTCTGGAGTATATGCTTCCGTATCGCCAACTCCATTTTTAGTAATTAATACTGTGGTTTTATCAGATGCAAGCTGAGTTAAATCTCTATCTCCAGTCACAATATCAACCGTATACCCAGCATCTTCTCCCATCTTAGAAAGTGTTCCAATAATATCATCAGCTTCATAATTCTTTAGCTCATAACTCTTTATTCCTAAGTCTTTAAGCATTTCACGAATTACAGGAAGTTGCTCTGACAATTCACTCGGTGTTTTTTGGCGACCACCTTTATAATCTTGATACATCTCAGTTCTAAAAGTAACTTTTCCTGCATCAAAAGCAACTAAAACATTAGTTGGATTAGTCTGTTTCATGATTGCGTCAAGCATATTTTTAAAAGTAAAAATTGCATTTGTATGCAAGCCATCTGGACTAGTAAAACGATCAAGCTGACGGTATAAAGCATAAAAGGCACGAAAGGCCACAGAGTTGCCGTCAATTAAAAGTAATTTCTTTTGTGCCATATTTTTCTCCTTAAATAAAAAACTGTCAAATTAGTCTCTTAACTATTTTAACAGTTTTTCTTCTATGATTTAATTATCTACTTTGCTTTAGTTTTCTTTCAGATTAATTCTTTACCACTATAAAGAAAAAAGGAATCACATCTCTGCTATAATGTGATTCCTATGATGAATGCTTAAGTAAAAAATAATTATTAGGGGAATATTTTTACTTAGATTCTACTTTTTTCGTGAAAATAGTTACTTTTTGTTGATAATCATCTATCAACAAATTTAAATTTTGTCGACCTTTCCATTGTCCATAGCCAAAGATCGACATGCCTAAAGATCCTAAAACAAATAGCACTATTCCTATAATAAACAACCAAAGAGTTTTAGCGTGAAAGTAATAAATTAATACAACACCAATTGCACTAATCATAAAAAATAAATTAAACCAAGTTTTTAGATTTTTTAACATCTTTTTTTGGTAATTAACTTCGTTAACATAGCCTTTTCTTAACTCTTCAATTGTCATTATAAGATCTCCTCCAAGATTCTACTTAGTATGATAAACCTGGGTTGAAGAAGCCAACCAATACACCTAAGAGGGCAACTCCGATTAAAATAATCATAGTCCAAATAGCTGAAACGTGTTTCTTAGCCATTAACCACCAGCATAAGAAAGTAACAATAACGGTAAGCAAACCAGGATAAATATTATCCAGCTGCTTTTGCAAGTCCATGAATACACGACCACTTGAGTCACGTAATTTCAATGATGTTGTAACACTTACCCAACTTGCAAGAACACCACCAACTACCATTCCACCAACAATTGAAATAGCTTTACGAATTGCTTTACCTTGAGTACCAACTAAAATATCAACCGCTTTATCACCTAGTTTATAGCCACGGAAGTATAAGAAACGTTGACCAAAGTAAGCGATTAAACTCCAAGCTATAATATAGAAAATCGCACCAACTGGTGAACCATTTCTTGACATCCCTAAAGCAATCCCTAAAAGAATTGGAATTAAAGTACCATCAATTAACGAGTCACCAATACCAGCGATAGGTCCCATTAACCCAGCACGCATGTCATTGATAGTTTCACCGTCAATTCCCTTGCCGTTTGCACGAGCTTCTTCCAAACTAGCAGTCGTACCAATAATAACTGAACCTAACATAGGGTTAGTGTTGAAGAAAGCTGTATATGCATGAATATTTTCTTGTTGTTGTTTTTTATCTGGATATAGTTCTTTAATAATTGGCAACATAGAAGCTAAATATCCAAATGTTTGCATTTGTTCCTGTGAGAAACAGGTTAAAGCACCCCAGAACCATAAGTTAAAGGATTTATTTAATGTTTTGTGACTAATCTTTTTCTCATCCATTGTTAAATATCCTCGTCTTCCTCATCGTCATCATCTACAGTCGTATTTGCACTAGTAGTAGGAGCAGCTTTTCCTTTGCTCATTTCAATTTCGTACATAATTACGGCAAATAGTAATGAAATTACAGTAATTGATACTAAGTTCAGCTTTAATGAAGCAGCTAATGTAAAACCAACCAAGAATGGAATAAAGTCTACTGACTTATTAACAATCTGACGAAGTAAAATAGCAATACCAACACATGGAAGCATAGCACCAACAGTAAACAAAGTCTTCATTGGAATGCCATCCATAGGAAGGGCGTTACGTAATGCAGTGACACCTTGTGCACCAAAGTGAGTCATTAAAACAGTTGGTAAGAATGAGAAGATCAAGTGTGAAATCCATGGCCAACCAAAGTTAACTGCGTATAATCTATCTAATTTATTATTTTCAATATCCTTCCAACCCATTGATTGCCAAACCAAGTTTAGGAATGCAACTGAGTAAAACAGCACTGAACCAATAGTACCCACCAAAGTACCTAATGACTTAGCCATATTAGCTGCTTGACTACTAAATGGGCTTAATCCTCTAGAACTAATGGCAACCATTGCTAAAGGAATACCAATATAAGAAATCGCACGAACATCAGCTGAAACAGTACCACCTGGAGTTACCAAAGCGATGTAAACCAATTGTGTTGCAACACCACAAGCAATTCCTAATGGAACGTTTCCCATTACGATTCCGCAGATTAATCCTCCGACTAACGGACGACCAATCATGTAGTTACCAATAGCTTGACCAGCCATACAAGAGTTTGAGCACAAACATGCTAACAGACCAAATATACAGGCTTGTAACCAACTTATAGTCATTTTTTCTACCTCTTTACCTATACTTATGACTTATATTTTAATAACCAAACTTGCCTTTAAATTTGTCCCAGTAACCAATTTGCTTATCAGGAAGAAGTGCAAAGTGAATCTTATAACCTTTATCAGCCATTGCTTCAAAGGCATCTCCTTCTTCTTGAGTAAATGATTGGTTATCTCCCAACTTAATAGCACCTGGCCGATCATTTCCTGGTCCAACAATGACTTCATTCACATCACTTGGTTTAAATCCCCAGTCAACTAAAATAGTTTTCATATCAAGAGGATTCTTAGTAATTAAAAAGTAACGCGTATTTGAAGCTAAAACCTTATCTTGAACTTTCTTAAAATGATCCATTGTCCAAACAAAGCATTTTTTGCCTTGACCTTCAGCTGCCGACTTATAAGCTTCTTTTAAGATAGGATTATCATGGGCCTTATCATTTACAGCGATAATTCCATCACATGGAACTTCCTTTGCCCAACGAGTAGTAATTAAGCCATGAATCATACGGTCATCAATTCTAACAAGTGATACAGTCATTTTTATTTCCTCCTAAATATCGTCATCATCGTCTGTGTTATCTTCTGGTGTAACTTCATATTGCTTCAATGCTTGTCTAGCTTCATCTAAAGCATTCTTAGCAATATCTTCTTTACTCATCGTGTCTAAAGAAACCGTTGCAGTTAAAGCCATAGTAAAGTTCATTCCACCTAGAACAACACCTTTACTCATTAATCCTCTTTCAGAAAAAACACTTAAAAATGTTGTTAGAGGACTTCCACCGATTATGTCAGCTAAAATTACAAATTCATCTTTAGAACTAAAGTTATGTTTCTCGAAGAAATCATTAACTTTTTTCTTAAAGTCATCTGCTGATTCACCATTGTATAGGCACAATGTATGCACTCTTTCAATTGCATCCCCAGCAAACATATCTAATGAAGTTTTAAGACCTTCAGCAAATTTACCGTGAGAAACTAAAATTAGATTTTTCACTTTTACACCCCTTCTCTTAATTACAGTTATAATTTATCATTATGAAAGCGTGTACATAAGTGTCAAATGTAATCGTTTACTGCGTAATGAATATGACATTTGTCACATTTTTACTGCTTAACTTATTTTTTAATTTTTTATAAAATATCCATAACATGATTTGTTTTATAAAGTAGTTAATAAAGGGTTAATTATGAGGAAAATATTTATAATAAGCAGAATCATTTTTCCAATATTTGTAATTGGGATAATTATCTATCTCTTCTATGCACAACCATTTAGTCATAAACCAATTAAATTTGGCAGTACTTATATGACAATGAATAACGATTTTTATCAAACCTTGAATGAACCAATTGCTAATGAAGTAGATGATCATAACGACCTTCTCTATAATCGAAATCCAGAACTAAGTGTTAATAATCAAATTACAGAAATAGAAAATTTTATTAAAAATGGGGTCAAAGTTATTTTTATTAATCCAGTCGATGGTAACTCTCCGAGACTAATTAGAGTATTAAAAAAAGCCCATCAAATGGGCATTAAAATTATTGTAGTTGATAGTCAACTCAAAGATTCAAATAATTATGTAGACTGTACTGTTCGATCCAATAACTACCAAGCTGGAGTACTTTGTGCAAAAGAATTAATGGCAAGACAAAAAAGTGCAAATATTTTAGTTTTACAGCAACCAACTGCAATCTCTGTTGTAGAACGAATTAAGGGATTTGAGGATACAATTAAAAGTCATCCAAATTTTCAGATTATAGATAGAATCAATACTACTGGACAATCGGAAAATAGTTATCCAAAAGTACAGCGCTATCTTAGCGAAGAAAAAAAATTTGATACGATTATGTCCTTAAATGACAAAACTGCAGTTGGAGCTTTAGCAGCTATTAATTCAATCAATTCAAATAAAGAAATTGCTATCTATACCATTGATGGTTCAGAAAATATTAAAAAAATGATTAGTAATAAAAATACTAATATTAAAGCTACTGTGGCTCAATCACCACTCCAAATTGGTAAGGTTGCTGTTAATGTAGCTTACAAACTTCTTAATCATCAAAAAGTAAAAAAAGAAATTATTCTACCTGTTCAACTTATCACATCTAAAAATATAAAAGATTTTAATATTACGGGGTGGCAATAATGAAATTTAAATACTTAGTAACTATGCGTCACTTCATGATAGCTTTAAATTTTATTATTGTTTCTTTTATTGGCGCACAATTTTTACTAGTTACCCAATATATCCTTAATCATCAACTAAGTTCAGAACTCTTAACTACGTTAGCTCAAGTTCCCGATTCGCCCCTTACCCTATTTAGTGAATGTATCATTTCCTATGGTTTATTAGTGCTAGTAATGTATATCCACTATCATTATAATTTTTCTACTCAAAACACCCTATTACTACTTGTTCTTGAATTTATATTAGCTTTCGTAATTTTTTTGCAGTTAGAATGAATTATAATGGGATCTTTTTATTAATTTTCATTGACCTATTATTAACTTATCGAAACTTACCAACTATTCAAAGCTATTGGTTTTGGGGAATCTCAGGAACTATCTTCTTACTGTTATTTTCATTTTCAAATTATTCTCTTTTGGGTGTTTTCTTTAAGATGCCTAGTCTGAACACATATCTTGATTTTCTTCCTACTCAATCTCGCTCGCTTCTAGTTTTCTTCAATAATTTTCTTGTCTCATTAAACCTAATTACTTTTATCTCCATCTGCCTCGGCTACGTAATTTATATTTTAAATCGGACTCACACCGTTCAATCAAAATTACATAGTATGCAAAAAGCTAATGATGAGCTTAAAAGTTATGCAGCAATATCGGAAAAAATTGCTCAAGATCATGAAAGAAAAAGAATCGCTAGGGATATTCACGATACAGTTGGCCACACTTTGACTGGTGTAGCAGCCGGAATTGATGCTGTAATGGTTTTAATTGATATTAATCCAGAAGCTGCTAAAACCCAACTTCAAAAAATATCCACTGCAGTTAAACAAGGTATAAAAGAAGTGAGACAAGTTTTAAATCAAATGCGTCCTGATGCCTTAAAAAGTTATACTTTAGAATCTGCATTAAGTAAGATGTTGAAGGAATACAGCGATATTTCTCATATAAAGATTGAGCTCAATTATGGATGGGGAAATGCGAACTTTCAAAAAACTACTGAAAACATTATTTTTCGTGTCATCGAAGAAACAGTTACTAATTCCCTGCGTCATGGCCATGCAACAAAAATTTGGATTAAATGTACCAGTAATAACTCTTCTTATATTCTCTCCATGCATAATAATGGTAAAAGTGAGACACACATTAAACCAGGTTATGGCATTACACAAATGAGAGAACGACTCACAATTATCAACGGCACAGTTGAGTTTGATGGTAAAAAAGGTTTTACTACAGTTGTAAAATTTCCTAAGGTAGGTGTTTAAAATGATAAAAATACTAATTGCCGATGATCAACAATTAATTAGAGATTCAATAAAAATAATTCTAGAAAGCAATGATGATTTTTCTGTAACCGACACAGTTGCTAACGGTAAAGAGGCCTTAAATAGTATTGAAAAAAATAAACCAGACGTTATTTTAATGGACGTTAGAATGCCTGTAATGGATGGAACAGTTTGTACAAAATACGTTAAAGAAAAATATCCTGATATTAAAGTGATAATTCTAACAACATTTGATGATGATGATTTTATTTTTAGTGCTTTAAAATATGGTGCTTCGGGATATTTATTAAAAGGTGGTTCTCCTGCTGATTTATTTACAGCAATTCGCACAGTTGCACAAGGCGGAGCAATGATCAATCCTGATATTACAGAAAAAGTATTTAGACTGTTTTCAAAAATGGCGCAAGCAAATTACACAATCTCAGTAAATGACCAGGAAACTAAGGACTTTTCCAAAAGTGAATGGTGCGTAATTCAACAAGTTGGCCTAGGTTTATCCAATAAAGAAATTTCTACTAAACTCTTTCTATCTGAGGGCACAGTTAGAAATTATATTTCTAAGATTTTAGAGAAATTAAATTTACGTGACAGAACTCAATTAGCAATTTGGGCCGTTCAAACAGGTGTTACTAGTGAAAATATCGATAAAAAATAGCAAAATAATTGTCTGCACTATAATTTTTATCACTTTATTATTGGGCGTATTTCTCTTCTTTAAAGTTAAATACAGTAGACCAGTATTAACCATTGGGGTTTACACAGATAGTAGCTGGAATGTACCTAATGGGGATGCGGACTGTGTAACTAAATTAGCAATTAAGAAATTTAAAAAGAAATATCCTAATGTGAATATTCAATATACTGCTGGAATTAGAAAAACTGACTATAATAATTGGTTAACCGAAAAAATTGTTAAAGGTAATACGCCAGACGTAATCATGTTACCAGAAGATATTTTCAATTTATTAGCCAATAATGGTGCTTTAAAATCATTAAATAATCCATTAAAGGATGACAGGATTTCTCATTCAACTTTTTATAGTAGCGTGTTCAAAGCAGGCCAGTATCATAATGTTCAATATGGTCTTCCATACGAAACCAATCCCACCTTAATGATTGCTAACAATGATTTATTAGGTAAAAATGGTTTTTCTAACTTGAATTGGCACTTCTCTCCTAATAAATTAAAAAATATTTGTCGGACAATTAATATAAATAATAATTATGCTGGTATTACCTCAGATTACACTTGGCAAGATGCACAGCTGGCTTACGGTAATTCCGTTTTTGAAAATTCATCTATTAATCTTACTTCAAATAAAGCGCGTGCAGGTTTCTCATTAATCGAAGATTTAACTAATAAAAATGGTTATCAATATGTCAGTTCAAATCAATTTGATGAAGGAAAAGTGGGTTTTATGCCACTATCTTTAGCTAAGTATCGTACCTATACTTCCTATCCCTATCATGTTGCCCATACATCTAGTTTTAAATGGAAAGTATTTCAAATGCCAGCTATTAAGAAGGTTAAGGCAACTCCTGCATCAACCGTTTGTTTGGGAATTTCTTCCAAAACAGCACACCCTACTCTTTCCTGGAAGTTTATTAAACTTATGTGCACTGACAAAGAAATACAACAAGAAGTATTAAGAAGCAGAATGGGAGCTTCCGTCTTACCACAGGTTATTAAGAGTCGTTATACTAAAAAAATTTTTAAAGGAGAACAGCAAAATCAGCTTACTCCTAATATGCTTGATTCAATTCTAAAAGATGTTGCAACTACACCAAAATTTAGAAATTATAGTCATAAAGAAGATGAATTAAATTATCTCATTCAAAATGCACTAAAAAATAATCAATTGAATCTTCAATTATTTAGCATTCAGCATCAAATCAACAAAAATACTTATTAATAAAAGGCGGAGATGATTTTCCCTGCCTTTTTATTATTTAAATTGACAAAGCGCTTTCATAGATCTACTATATATTTGCAATATGTAATTACATATTTGAAAGAAGGATTAAAATGAAATACACTATTGATGATTTTGCCCGCTTAATTGACCATACTAATTTACACGCTGATGCTTCTAATGAAGATATGAAGAAACTATGTGATGAAGCGAAGAAATACCACTTCAAAATGGTGGCTATCAATCAGGTTCAATCTAAGTTTTGTTCAGAACAACTTAAGAATACTGATATTGACACCGGAGCAGCAATTGCTTTTCCATTAGGCCAACAAACCATTGAATCAAAAGTTTTTGATACTGAAGATGCCATTAAAAATGGTGCTAATGAAATTGACTATGTAATTAATATTACTGAATTAAAAAATAAGAATTATGCTTATATTAAAGAAGAAATGAAGCAAATGGTTAATATTTGTCACAAATATCATGTGCCATGTAAAGTGATTTTTGAAAATTGTTACCTAACCAAGGAAGAAATCAAAAAATTAGCAGAAATTGCGAAAGAAATTAAACCTGATTTCATTAAAACTTCTACAGGCTTCGGCCCATCTGGAGCAAAGGTTGAAGATGTAAAATTAATGAAGTCAATCGTTGGAGACAACGTAAAGGTCAAAGCAGCTGGTGGCATTAGAAATAGTGATGATTTCTTAGCAATGGTAAGAGCCGGTGCAGACCGTATTGGCTGTAGTGCTGGTGTTAAAATAATTGAAGCTCTTAAACAGCGGATGCAAGATGACAACGTAACTACAATTGAGATTAATAGATAAATGACTGAAGCAAAATATAAAAAAATTGAAGCTATTTTAAAACAAAGAATTATCGATCAAACCTATCCTCTTAATAGTTTATTGCCAAAAGAAATTGAATTAGCTGCCGAATTCAACACAAGTCGCCCAACAATTAACCATGCGATTCACAATCTTGTTCAACAAGGATTCTTAGAGCAACGTAAACGATTAGGTACTATTGTTAAAAGAAATAAGATTGCACAAGAATTTACTCACGTAATCCAAAGCTATAATCAAGAAATGAATGATAAAGGATTAAAAGCAAGAACTAAAGTGATCTCTTTTGATAAAATTAATCCTACTTCAGAAATACAAAACGCCTTAAACTTATATCCTTCTGACTCAGTCTTTAAATTAGTTAGACTAAGGTATGTAGATACTACTCCAATTGTTAAAGTGACCACTTATATCCCTGCTAAGCTTGTTCCAGAGCTAGATAAAATAGATTTTTCCCAAGTATCCTTATACGATGAACTTAGGAAAAGAAATTTACCGGTCACCCATGTCACAAGAAAATTAGAAGTGAAACAAGCTTCTTCAACTATATCGAAAACTTTAAAAATTAAAGAAAATGATCCTGTTTTTTATTTTCATAGTTATGGATATACAAAAAGGGATCAAAAAATAGAATACTCAATTGCCACTTATCGTGGAGATTTGAACTCGTTTATTATTGATCTTAATCTTAACTAAAAAGGATTGATTAAATCTTTTACTTTACTGCAAAAGTCTAATCAATCCTTTTATCATATTTCAAAATATTTAATTAAAGTAACTTTTCATAAGCATCTTCATACTTAGGAATATCACCAGCACCCATAAATACAACAACTGCATTCTTGTGCTTAGTTAAATCAGCGATGTTGTCTAAATCAATTACTTCTGAACCAGGAATATTATTTACTAAATCTTCACTTGAAATATCTCCACTTGCTTCACGAGCAGATGCATAGATAGGAGTAACATATGCTTTATCAACATCACGCAAAATTTCTTCAAAGTCCTTTTGGTATTTCTTAGTTCTTGAGAAAGTATGTGGTTGGAAAACTACCACTAATTCTTTATCTGGGAATTTTTGACGAGCAGCTTGAATAGTTGCGCGCATTTCTGTTGGGTGGTGAGCATAATCATCAATTACGGAAACATCCCCAAAATCTTTTTCGGCAAAACGTCTTTTTGCACCCTTGAAAGTAAGCAGACCTTCCTTAATATCATCCATTGGAACCTTTTCAGTATAAGCAACTGCAATTACAGCAGTAGTGTTTAAAATACTGTGATCACCAAATAAGTGAATTTCAAAACGGCCAAGGTCTTTTCCATGTGCTAAAACATTAAATTTAGAGCCAGTAGTTGTCTTTTCGATATTAACTGCTTGAAAATCATCAGTATCCTTGAAGCCATAAGTATACTTAGGAATATCAGTCTTTAAACTTTGCAAACGCTTGTCATCTCCCCAAACAAAGAGAGCCTTCTTAGTTTGATCAGCTGCAGTTTGAAAAGCACTAGTATAATCATCTTGATCCTTAAAGTAATCAGGGTGATCAAAGTCAATGTTAGTCATAATTTGGTAATCTGGATGATATGCCAAGAAGTGACGACGGTATTCATCAGCTTCATAAACAAAGAAACGTGAGCCCTCTACTCCTTTACCGCGACCATCACCAATCAAGTAAGAAGTTGGTGCAACTTCACCTAAAACGTGTGCCAAAAGACTAGTAGTTGAAGTCTTACCGTGAGTACCGGATACACCAATTGAAGTATGCATCTGTACAATTTCTTCAACTGTATCAGGATAGCTTTGCCATTCAACATTTTTGTCTAAACATGCTGCTACTTCAGGATTGTCTTGTTTAAAAGCATTCCCCTTAACAATTACTTGTTCTGCATTGCTCTTAATATTTGCTGGATCAAAGTTTTTCACTTCAATGCCAGCTTTTTCAAGAGGTACTTGAGTAAAAGTATATTTTTCAATATCTGAACCTGCAACATTATAACCTAGGTCATGCAAAACTAGAGCTAGGGATGCCATACCAGTTCCTTTAATACCAATGAACCAAATTTGTTTGTTTTTGTCTAACATATTATTAATATCTCCATCGTTTATGCCAAAATATTCGCTTTAATTCTACCATTTTTAGCACAAAAAAAGAACATAACCCAGCGTTATGTTCTAATTAGAAAGTAGTTAGCTCATCCTTACTCCCTACTTTCTTTATATTTATTAATCTATCATAAACTATTTATCGAACCCTAAAATATTACGTAGTCTTAGATCATCAATCCACGCCATCAGCATTCTTATGTAGGTGATAACCCAAAATGGTAATCATCAAAAAAACTCCGCATATCTTTTATACTTGGCCGATAAGTGAGGCTATACCCCCCCCCAGAATTTCTGGAGGATTGGCTAGTATTTTGTACATATTGCACTTCATCATTACTATCTTGCTCCATTATTTTATTCACCATATATATCAAATAAAAAAACATTATTCTTACAGTTTTACTATATCACTTATGATGATTAAATAACATAATAAAGATAGGTATTATTCATAATTTTCTGCTTATAGGTTAATAGCTTCAATTTATTAACACAATAGATAATTCCTTTTCTGTTATATGGCTTATCAAAAGAAGTTTAAAATTACGCCAGCTTAACTTTAACCTAATAGCTTAGTGCCATGAACCTGTTTTATTTTTATTTGTTCAACAATCTTATTTACATTTACCTTAGTAATTCCGCCACCAGGCAAAATTTCTATCTTATTTTTTGCCTGTTTGACTACTTCCTTTAGATGATCAAGTGTATGGGAGATTGGTTGATTTAATGGGCCACCATGAGTAAGAATACGCTTAACTCTATTTTGGGATAACCAATCAATGGCTTCTTTTTGTTCAGCATGTGTTAATTCATCAAATGTCATGTGCATCACCACTTCTAAGTTCCCAATACGAGCCACTGAAAACAGTCTCTTCATTGCCCTCTTATCTAAATGTTTTTCCCTGGTTAAACACCCGAAAGTAACTCCATCGACACCTAGTAAGCTGCATATTTGAATATCATTAATCATTATCTCTAGTTCATCCTCGTTATAGACAAAATTTCCACCGCGAGGTCTAATCATTACAATTACCGGAACATCATGTTTATGTGCATACTCAACAGTCTTTTTAATTACGCCAAAAGAAGGTGTCGTCCCACCTACAGATAAATCATTATTTAGTTCTATTCGATCAGCACCACGTTCAATCATCAAAGGTACGTTAGTAAAATTTTCGACACATACTTCTTTAATCAAAATTTATGTTTTTCTCCAATCTAAGATTGTTTCTACACTATAACTTACGACAAAACCCGAAATTCAGTTGAATTCCGGGTTTTATAATCGTTATTACTTAAGAGTATTATTTTAAAGACTAATTTGACCACTAGCTAATAATTCATCACACTTAGTTGGTTCGAATTCATCGCCAGCTTTAAAGTCGTCAGGAACAACCATAATACCACGCTTTTGAGGAGCATGTGCTAAGCCTAATTCGCGTGCTGAACAAATCATACCGTATGAATCAACACCACGAAGTGCACCTGGCCAAATTTGTTGACCATTTGGCATTAAAGTACCAGGAAGTGCCACAACTACCATTTGGCCTTGAGCAATATTTGGGGCACCACAAACGATTTGATGTTCTTCACCATTCCCCACATCCACAGTAGTTACATGTAAGTGATCTGAATCTGGGTGTGCTTCACAAGTCTTAACGTAACCATAAACAAGAGTTGGCTTGCCAATTTCTAGCTTAGTATCAAAACCAGCTTCAGCAATTTTCTTGTTTAAAGCATCAACTAATTCTTGTGTTGGTTTAACTTCACCATTTGGTAACTTATCGTAGTCTAAAAAGCTACTTACGTTAAAGAAATTAAATCCAATAACTTCTCCATCCTCATTTTCAACTCTTGTAACTTGATCTTTTTCTGTGAATTTACTACGACCTTTATCTTGGTCCAAAATCACAATTAAAGTATCAGGGTAACTTGTTTTATTGGTAGAAATAATCATTTCTAGTAAATTTCCTTTCCTAGACTATTTGAGAGAGTTAAGGAAGTTTTCTACTTCTTCTTTAGTCTTTCTGTCCTTATTTACTAGTCTACCAATTTCTTTGCCATCTTGGTAGACAACAAAGCTAGGAATTCCAAAGATATTTAATTCTTTGGCTACATCAATTGATCCATCACGGTCAATCTTATAGAATTTTGCATCAGAATTATCTTTTTCAATTTGTGGTAAAAATGGGTCTAAGAAGCGGCAATCTGGGCACCATGTAGCTGAAAATAGTAATACTACTTTTCCATTTTTGGTAATTTCTTTTAACTTCTCAGGAGTTAATTCTTTAATTTCTTCCATTTATCTCACCTTTTCTTACTTTTTATAAGTTATAATTATTTTACATCCTTTTATTTCAAAAATCTAGTCTCAGATCTTTTAGCTTAAATTAAAAACAATCTACAATAAAAATATAGAAATAAGGTATTAAAATAATGGTTGATATAAATAAGGAATTACTCCATGCCGGTTATCGATTACACTTAGTTTTTGACGAAATGGTTCAAGATATTAGAAAAGATCCTGATAATTGGATTATGATTATTGAAAAAAATATTGACCAAATTTCCTCATTAATTTCTGAATATCATAAAATCGCAGCTACAATTACTACCAATACTCGAAAAAATGGGCTACCTGTCCACTTAAAATCAGCTTCAGATGATACCTTAAAAGTGATGGACGGATTTAATGATGAGATTCTTACTTTTGACAATTTTGTCGATAACAGTGACCATATCAAAGCCTTTACCAAATTTTTTAGGGCGGTCAATTATACAAATGAATTACTTCTAGAATTAAAGTTACAAAGTAAATAATTAGACTAAAAAAGTGCCTAGGATTAAATTTTCCTAAGCACTTTTTTGTCTTTTCAAAATATTTTTAGCAATTTATTTTACAAAATGTGCATGCAAGCAGTAAATTGGATTACCCTTAGCTGCAAATTTATGTTCATATTCAGTCTCAACATTTCTTTCAAAAATTTCATCATCTGCATGATGTAAATCTAGACTCACATAATCAAATTTCATTCCATAATTGTTAAGACTAACTAAACTGTATTCAAACAATCCTCGATTATCTGTCTTAAATTCTAAATGTCCCTCTGGCTTTAAAATTTGACGATACTTATCTAAAAAGCTCTTATAAGTTAATCTACGCTTTTCATGACGTGTCTTTGGCCAAGGATCAGAAAAGTTTAAATAAACAATGTCTATGCTATTTTCTGGTAAATACATTGCAATATTAGCAGCGTCTGCACACATTAATTGCAAGTTATCGATCTTTTCTTCAAGCTTAGTTCTTAAAATCATCCCAGCAGCTGTTGTTTGAAGTTCTACTCCAATAAAATTCATCTCAGGATGTTCTTTAGCCAAAGTAGTAATAAATTGACCCTTTCCTGAACCAATTTCAATTGCTAATGGCTTAGAAAAGTCCTCGAATCTTTCTTCCCAGTTAATTTTCTTATCTGGATCCGGCTCGTTTAAAATTGCTTCTGGATGTTCAGCTACTAATTTTTGAGCCCAAGGTTTATTTCTTAATCTCATTTTTTCACAACCTAATATCTAACTTTTTTAAATAACTGTTCAATTTTACTTGGTAAATAAAAATATAGCAATAAAAATGTTAAGGCAAGCAAAGCAATAATTCCACCAAATGCTTCTAACTTTTGCGGAGAAAAGATTATTATTGCTAAACTAATTAATCCCCATTCAAGTAACATTCCCTTTTGAAGAACTTTTCGTAGAGCTTGTCCTCTAGAAGCAAACGGAATTGGCATTACATGATACATCATATTATGCTCATATACTGTTCCTAAAGGAATCAATTGATAAAGAGTTAAGAAAATTATCAAAGCACCTGTACCAATTGCCCAACCTGCGTCTTGTAAGCAGGCAATTAATAAAATTGCAAACAGAATCATTCTAATTAATAAATTGCTATATTCCGGATCTCGCAATAATACTCTTTGGTAAATGAAAGTATTTGGCGTTTGATCAGTTGTTTTGATTAAGAAGTCTAAATATTTTCTTCTAGAAATTCGTACTTTCTTATCAGGTACATCAGTAAACATACTATAGAAATTATTTAGTAAATCTACTCTTCGTTCTTCATAATCTAATGCCTTATACCAGTCAAACATCTTTCCCTGTGGCAAATAGTCTACTCCAATCCAAGCAGCAATTGCTACCGTAGTATAAATAATTGGATTAGGGTAATGGCCCAAAAAGGAAAAATACAAGACTAGGAAGTTAATTCCTAGATATAACCAAGTATTGTAATAATCATATTTGTTAAAATAGAAACTTCTAACAATCAATTTAAATTGTACATTCTTACTGATAATCAAACCAATCACAATAAAAATCAGGCCACCAATGGAAAAGCCAGCTCTCATCGTTGCAAAAGGTAATAAAATTCCTGACACCAAAACAATTAAAACGACCGGTAAAATCATATTATGCATATATAAAGGCTTAAAATATACCTTCATTTCATTATCTTGATTAAAAAGAAAATGTTCATCAGCCCTATCAAACAAAGTCGCAAAATGACCAATTCCCAAAGTTGCAGTCCAAATTAAGGCTAAAAGGGGCTTATAAAACCAAAGATTATTTGGCCATTTTTTAATGTTTTGCGCATACCAAAACATTAAAGCTCCAAATAGAAAAATCAAAGCCAAAATAAAAAAGTCGTTAAAAACTAAAGTCAGATAATGCATCTGTTTTTTGAAGTTTTTATTGAGTCTATTTTTAATTAAATCAGTCATGTTTCTTCACCGTTTCCTGATTTAAAATTTGATATAAACGATCAAAGGAATCGCTTGGCTTTAATCCATAAAACTGTCTAATTTCATTTAAACTACCTTCAGTTTCAATTGTGCCATTATTTAAGACGGCAAATGTCTGAACCGCTTCTTGTGCTTCAGCCAAAACATGAGTAGTCATTAAAACCATCTTTTGATCAGCAACAGCTTCTTTAACTAAATCAATAAAATTAGCTACTGCTAAGGGATCAAGACCAGTAAATGGTTCATCGATTACTAACAAGTCCGCATTTGCTAAAAAGCTAGTCACAATCATTACCTTTTGCTTCATCCCTTTAGAAAAGTTAATTGGAAGCCAATCCAGCTTATTTTCTAAACGAAACATTTTGCATAATTCTTTTGCTCGTGCCCAAGCTTGATCATGATCCAAATCATAGGTAAGCATTACTAACTCTAAATGCTCTTTCAAAGTTAATTCTGGATATAAAATTGGGGTTTCTGGAATATAAGCGACCATCTTTTTAAATTCAGCAGGATTTTCGGTTAAGCTTACACCATTCAAAATGATCTTGCCCTTTTGCATTCTTAATAATCCAAGTAAGTGCTTAATTGTTGTTGATTTACCAGCACCATTTAGTCCAATTAAACCTACAGCTTGTCCAGGTTCAATTGTTAAATTTACATTTTTAATGACATTAATCCCAGAGTATCCTCCAGTTAAATTTTCAATTTTAAGTGCCATTACTTTTTCCTCTCTACTGCAATAAGATACATATTTATGATAGCATGAACATAAGTTAAACTAAATTTTCTTTTCATTAAGAAAGGGGTCTTATCATGACAGAATTAGAAAAGGATTGTTTATTTTGTAAAATCATTAGAGGAGAAATTCCTTCTTACACAGTTTTTGAAAACGATGATGTCAAAGCTTTTCTTGATATTTCTCAAGTAACTAAAGGACATACTCTCATTATTCCTAAGAAGCACTTAGTTAACTTCTTTGACTACAGCCAAGAAGATGCTGCTAGATTTTTACAATATATCCCTGTTATTGCCCAAGCAATTAAGAAGTCTGATCCAACTATTAAAGGATTGAATGTTGAAGTGAACAATGGTGAAATCGCTGGACAAGTTGTCATGCATTCACATATTCATTTAATTCCACGTAGAAGCGAAAATGATCCTGTTTCTACTCCTCACGTAAACAATGCAGACGAATATTCAGAAGAAGATTATCAAGCGGTTGCAAGCGCTATCAAAAATAATCTATAATCACAGTAATTTTTTCTTCAATGCGGTACAATAAAGGTGGTATTAAGTTAAAAATTATTGAATAGATAAGAGGTATACATTATGTCTGGATTTTTATTAGGAATTCTTACAGGTACTGTTGCAGGTGGCTTATTGTCATACGCTAAGAATCCATTAAGTGGTAACTCAATTAGAAGTGATGTTAAGGATTCTGCAGATAATTTCACTGATTCCGTTCACCGGGTTAAGGCAATTTATGATGAACTCGAAGAAAAGAGAATGGAACAGCCTGAAGAAGAAAATAAGACTGAAGAAACAGATACTACTGAAACTCCAAGTGAAAACGAAGATGTTGAAGTTTCTGACCGCCCTTCACTCAAAGATAAGGCTCATGATTTAGTTGATGCCTTCTCTGCTGCTTCATTCAAAGCTGTTGACCATGACCGTGTCTTTGCTGCAGTTAAGAACAAATTAAATGAAGCAAAAGAAGATCTTGAAGATGCAAGCGATGATGTTAAAGATGCTACTGAAGATGAAGAAAAAGTAGATAGCAACTCTGGCGCAAGCGAAGAAGAACATAAGGAAGAAAATTAATGAAGTTTTTTGGAATCGGATTAGGTTTAGGCAGCTTAGCAGGGTTAGGAATCTCTCTTCTCCCAAATCCACAAACTGGTCATAAAGTTAAAGAAGATGTTCGGCTCTTTTTAGATGGCACGAAAAATGATGCTTCTTCATTAGTTACCAGTACGAAGCAAGCTACACAAGCTGCTAATGAATTAATGAATAATCTACCACAAGCTGAACAAACAGTTAAAGACATACAAAACAACTTAACTGATTTTCAAAGTTCCATTAAACCAGAAGTTGATCAAATGAAAGAAAATGTTTCTAATTTAACTAAAGAAGCAAAAGACACAGCTGATGGAATTAAAAATGAACTTTAATTTTAAGATTTGTTAGTCTTTTTTATAAATATCAAGAAAACTCCTATTGTCCATTGGGATAATGGGAGTTTTTATGTTATATTTGAACTTGTAATTAAGCAAAGGATGTGCAAATTAATTTATGAATAAAACATGGAAAAAAGCAGCTACTGTTTTAGCTTTTGCAGGAATTGCCTTAAGTGCTACTGCTTGTTCTGGCGGTAAAGCTGTCGTTACTTATAAGGGCGGTAAAATTACCGAATCACAATATTACGACAAGATGAAAGAATCTCAAGCCGGTCAATCAACTCTTGCCAGCATGATTGTTTCTGATGCCCTAGAAAGTCAATACGGCAAAGACGTTACTCAAAAGCAAGTTGATAAAGAATACAATAAGTACAAGAAGCAATATGGTAGTCAATTTGACTCAGTTCTTGAACAAAATGGAATGACCGCTTCTACCTTTAAAGATAACTTAAAGACTAATCTTTTAACTGAGGCTGCTTTGAAGCACATCAAGAAGATTACTCCAGCTCAAGAAAAGAAAGCTTGGAAGAATTATCAACCAGAAGTTACTGTACAACACATTCTTGTTTCAAAGAAGAGTACAGCTGAAGATGTCATCAAACAATTACAAGATGGCGGTGACTTCAAGAAACTAGCTAAGAAGTATTCTACTGATACTGCTACTAAGAATGATGCTGGTAAATTACCTGCATTTGACTCAACTGATTCTACTTTAGATTCTAGTTTCAAGACTGCCGCATTTAAACTTAAGACTGGTGAAATCACTACTACTCCAGTTAAGACTCAATACGGCTACCACGTAATTAAAATGATTAAGCACCCTGCCAAAGGTACTTTCAAGGAACACAAGAAACAAATTGATAATCAAATCTATCAATCAATGTCCGAAGATCAAAATGTTATGAGAAGCGTAATTGCTACTGTACTTAAGCGTGCTGATGTTTCTATCAAGGATAAAGACTTAAAGAACGTTCTTTCTCAATACGTTTCATCAGATAGTCTTTCAAAATAGAATTTTTACATAATATAAAAAACCAAGGTTAAAATCATCATTAACCTTGGTTTTTATTTACTCTAATTTTGGTGCTTTATCTAAGGCATCATCATTTTTAGGTCTGTAAAATCTCCGATTGTCTTGTGACTTAATGGTTTCAGTAAATTCTCCTGGCTTAGTTTGCTGCAAAGCATTAGTAATTGCATAAACTGTAGCATCTAAATCATCAATTTTATGTAAAACTTCAGCTTCTAGCACTACTGGTCGATGAGCTGCGCCATATTCAGGTAAGCCGTGATGTGACAAAACTAAATGCCGCAAGAGCATTAAATCTTCACTATGCTCATCAATTTTCAATTCATGAGCTGCTAGCATAATCTGCTCATCAATTAAAACTAAGTGTCCAATCAAATTTCCTTCAGCCGTATAAGTTGTGGCTACAGGACCAGATAGTTCAATTACCTTTCCCATATCATGTAAAATGCATCCCGCATATAGAAGTGACCGATCAATTTGAGGATAAGTATTAGCAATTCCTTCCGCATCCCTTAGCATTGAAACAGTATGGAATGCCAGTCCGTTTCTGACGGCATGATGGTTAGATTTGCCAGCTGGATATGAGAAAAACTCTTTATTCCATTTCTTAAGTAAGTAGCGGACAATTCGATTCCAGGTTGGATTTAAGATCTCAAAAACACGTTTATTAATTTCTTCTTCAAGATCTTTTTGTTTAATTGGAGCTGAGTGAACAAATTGACTTAAGTCATATCCTTCATTTGGTCCCACTACTCTCAAATCATAAATTCTTATTTGAGGTCTATCTTGATACTCTTCTCGTCTTCCGCTCAATTCCACGATGATTCCTGGACTAAAAGTATCCGCATCCTGCTGACTAGCGTTCCAAAGATTTCCTCTAATTGTGCCACTTGAATCGCTAAATTGTAAAACTAAGTATTGTTTACCATTTTTACTAGTACGAAGACTTGAATCTTTTAGAAGTAAAACCAAATTCATATCTTCGCCATCATTATAATCAAGCAACCTTTTTATCATTATTGTTCCTTTTCTATTCTTATTGGTTCCATCTCAAGATTAGCTACTAAATCTTGTCGTGCTGTAAAAATTAAAACTTGTGTCTTCTGGGCCAACTCTTCTAATAGTTTGACAATATAATTGGTTCTTTGTGCATCAAAGTTTACAAAAGCATCATCAATCAAAATTGGTAAAGCAATTTTATCAGCAACTTGTTCAACAAAAGCTAATTTCAAAGCAAAATATAATTGCTCACTTGTCCCACGAGATAGATATTCAACATCAAACTTTTTACCATCTTTTCTTTTAACTTTAAGTTTTTTATCTAACTGAATATCTACATATCTTCCACCAGTTAAAAGATTGAAATATTTCTTTGCATCTTCAAGCATCTTAGGAAAACGCTCATTTGAGGCTAAATCTAAGCCTCGCGCAATCCAATTGCTAGTTAATAAGTTAGCTAAATATTCTTTAACATTTTCACTCAATGATGTTTCCAGGTCAGTTAATTTTTGTTTTTCAGCAAAATATTTATCAGAATTTGCTAAAACATGCATCTGATTTTCAAGCTTAGCATTTTCTGCATGTAAATCATTAATTTGCTCTTGCTTTTGAGAAATTTGCTTTTCTATTTGATCCTTATTTTCTGCTAATTTATTTGGATCTTTTGCAATTTCTTCTAATTGTGCGAGGTCGGCTTGCAAATCATTTTGTAATGCTTCTATTTTCAACTTCAATTGTTCTTGTGCTTCGGCTTGTTGCTTTAGCTCAGAAAATTCCGCAAAATCAGTAACTTTACTTGCCGCAAATAAATTAGAAAGATCAATTTTATTCTTAGCTAATTGGTTCTTTTTTTCTTGTAAATGTACTGCCACATCATTTAAATGTTGCTTAGACAAATTATTCTGATCAATCACTTTTTGTAATGAATTTAACTGATTTACAATATCTGAAAATGTCTGAGCATTTCTTTGAGTAAAAGGATATAACTCCTGAACAAAAGCTTGAATCTTTTCATTCAAAGAAGCCTGATCTTGATCTAATTGGCTAAGTGTTTGCTTTTTAGATTCAATTTGGACTACTTCATTCCACAAACTACTTAAGTCAATGACGTTAGGATCAAGCCCATATTTTTCAATAAATTCTTGGTCTTTTTGGCTTTTCTTGGCATTAGTTTGCTTTGTCCAAACAAATATTCCAAGCCCACCTAAGGCAATCATTATTCCCAAGAAACGCACAAATAAGTTATTAATCGCAATTGCACTAAAAAGTCCTGCAACTAATAAAATTAATGATAAAATTCCTGGCAAATTATTATTTTCTTGCTTTTGACTCTTTAGAGCTTGATAATCATCCTTTATTTTGTTTCGAGTCTCACTTGATAATTTGCTTAATTTAACTGCTTCTGGCTGAAACTGTTCATAAGATTTTAAATCTTTCTTAGTAGTTTCAATTTGCCGATGCAAATCTTTACTTTCACTTTCCCAATGCAAAACTTCAGCCTTATGATCAACTAATGCTTGAATTTTATCTTTGTTAGATAATTCGCTACTGTTCTTAATTTCATCAAGCTGCGTCTCTAAATTTTTAATATCAGCTGTTAAATCTGAAATCTTACTTTGAATAGCCCGTGCTTTCTCATAACTCTCTTTAGAAAAAGAAACAGGTTGTACTTCTTCTTTAAGCTGCTGATACTGCTTAAAATTAGTTAGCTTTTGCATTAATAGACTAATTTTTTGGTCTTCTTTATTTAATTCAAGTAGTTCAGACTGAATTTTTTTAAGCTCTTCCTTTTCTTGAGTTAATTTTTCTTCAAGTTCACGATAATCATTAAGTTCACTATTAGTTTGAGCCAAAACTTCTTTTTGTTCTTCAATTTGATTAATTAATTGATTAACTATCGGCTTGCGTCCACTCTTTTTAAAAAGCTTCTGAGCATTACTTGAAAACTCATCTCTTAAATCAAGTAATTTATGACTTTGGGATGCTCCTAAAAAGTAAATTTGTTCCATTAATTCGGCCTGAGATAATCCGTTTACCTCACGCATCATATCTTGATTAAAAATAAAGCTATCGGTATAAAAACTGCCATCTATATTTTGGATACGATCAAAAAAAACACTCTCTGGCACTTCTTGATCGTTTAAACTAACTTTTAAAACGCCTTTCTTAGGATCCCCTTTTGCATATAACCGACTTAAAATAAAAATTCCATCTGTATCTTCAAAAGTTAAGCTTCCACCCATTGGACTAACATGATCCAAAGGTTGATAAGTCTCAAAGAAAGGTGATTTATTAGTTCTTAAGTGAAATCCAAATAGAACTTGTTTAACAAAGGCTACAGTTGTACTTTTTCCAGCTTCATTTGCACCTAAAAATATCGTTAAATCTTTGTTCAAATTAAAAGTCACATCATTTAATTTTCCAAAGTGAATAATTTTAATTTGAGTTAACTTCATCATCTATATCCTTTAATTTTTGTCCCAATTTAACCTGGGCTAATTCTTTTACTTCGTCAATAAATTCTGGTTTCTTCAAAATATCAGCAACATAATCACTTTTTTTACTTAAATCATTAGCTAACGCATAAATCTTATCTAGTTCAAAAGTTTCACTTTCAGCTTGATCAAATGCTTCTTTATCCGCTGTTCTAAGTTGAAGTTTTTCATTATTTGTCAGATAAACTTTTACAAGTCTAGAATCAAACTTTAAAGAATTAGAAAGTTGAAGCCAATAATCACTGCCCTTGACTAATTCTAGTTCTTTTTCACTTAAATATTGGGCTCCTTCAATTGTTAAACCAAATAAAGTTTTTTGCACATTTTGCTTAGTCAAAATTTCAACTATTCGTCTTGTTAAATCATTTTGTGAGATTTCTCGATCCAAAGTTAGAGTTGCCATTTGCCAAATAATTGGTGCCGTTTCAACAAAATCAAGACCTACTTTTTTTGTTGTTTCATCGACTGTACCAATATATACACCCTTACTATCTTGTTCGTTAATGTGTCTCCCCTGGAGATTACCACTATACACAATTAAAGGATCTTCACTTAAAGTCTGACGTAAGTGAATATGACCTAAAGCAAAATAATCATAGTTTAAATCTTTAATTTCAGCCGTTGTAAATGGAGCATAGACGTTTTGATAATTTGTAGTAGTCTTAGCGCCTGCATGCATTAAACCAATAGTAAAGTTATCTCTCTTTTTAGGAAATTCACTAATCTTATCAGTTTCGATGTGATTATGTTGGTACGAAAATCCAACCACAGTATATGGAAAATCTTCTTTAGTTTTAGATTCAAATTCTTCTACTTCTTCATTAGAGCCTAAAAGTTTGAAGTATGGTGTTTGGGGCAATAACATCTCATCAGGATTCAAATAATCATGATTTCCTAAAATCATCACAACTTGAATTTTTTTATCTGTTAGTCGCTGTATTTCACGACTAAAAAACAATTGACTCTGAGGACTAGGGTGAGCTGAATCAAATGTATCACCAGCAATTAATACTAAATCTACATTTCTATCTAGTGCTGTATCAATTGCTTTAGTGAATGACTTTTGGGTAGATTGTTTAATATTTTTAAATTCATTAGATGGCAAAAAAGATAGTCCTTGAAAGGGACTATCTAAGTGCGCATCTGCTAAATGCATAAATTCCATACTAATTATTTTGCCTTTAAATCATCGTACAAATCGCCAATTGGCTTAGTCATAGCTTGTTGAACGTCGTTGATCATTTGGAAGAGAGCTTGTTCCTTGGTAATCATGTCTTTTAATTCGTCATTATTACGAACTTCTTCATTGATCTTTTGATATTCTTTTTGTGCTTCTTCAGAAAGTGGTTGACCTGAATTTTGAGCAGCTAAAATTTGTTGTTGAAGCTTATCCATTCTTTGGTATAAGTCTAAACTTTCTGGATTATTCTTTAAATTTTCAAGAGATTTCTTCAAATCTTTGAATTGTTCTGTTTCTTGTAAGTCCTTTGCTAATTGATTAGCGTTATCGTAAATATTAACCATTTAAATAAAAACTCCTTTTTTAACGACCTAAAAGTCCTTTAAGATTATTATACCATTCGTTGAACTTAGACCCAGTATCATTGATTCCTTTTTGTACTTGTTGACCTAAATTACCAAGCCAGTCTGAATTTGCACCTGTATCTTTTGCTATCTGTTGGGCACTCTTTTCCTTAAATTGTGTCTGAGAAGTATATGGAAGTAGCCGTTCTAATTCAGATTTATACAAGTGAGTAATTCCAGTTTCTGAAATACCCTCCATATAATGTTCCTGATCAGTCTTATCAAAACCTACCCAAGTTGATAAAACAACATCCGGAGTATAGCCAACGATCCATTGATCTTTTGTACCAAATCCATAACTATCTGGTACCTCAGTTGAACCAGTCTTACCTGCTACTCTAAAACCTGATGGTTGAGCTGATCTCCCAGTTCCTGAAGTAAATACGCCTAAAAGCATTGATGTCATTTCTTTAGCAGTATTAGTTGAAATAATTCGGTGATTGCCAGGATTCTTGTTTTGAGCAATAACATTTCCGCCAGCATCAGTGATTTTAGTAATACAGTAGGATTGATTTGGTAAATTACCTTCGTTAGCAAAAGCACTATAAGCTCTTGCCATCTGCAATGGTGAAACACCAGTTGAAAGTCCACCTAAAGCTAATGCCAAGTTTTGATCACTCTTATTAACATGAATGCCAAAGTTTTCTACTGATTGAACACCCTTGCTGACACCAATCTTATCTAAAAGCCATACTGCTGGTACATTTTTACTTTGAGCTAGCGCTTCATACATTGGAATCTTATTTGAGTATTGATTATCAACATTCTTTGGCTCATAGCCGTTTTTTCCAAATTTTTGCAGTTTATTAGAAAGTTCAGAATCATAATGATATCCATTCTGCAAAGCTGGTGAATAGACAGCTAGTGGCTTCATAGTCGAACCCGGCTGACGTTTCATCTGGGTAGCACGGTTATAGCCGCGAAAGACATGTTGTCCTCTACCACCAACCATTGCTCGAACAGCTCCAGTCTTTGGATCCATTGCAACACTAGCTCCTTGCACCTTAGTACCATCACTGGCATTTGGTGGGAAATTCCAGCTTTCTTCAAAACTATCTTGCAAGGCAGTTTGATAGCCAGTGTCTAGCGTAGTATAGATCTTCAATCCTTTGTTCATTACGTCTTCTTCTTTTAAGCCATAACGATCTATTGCTTCATCAACCACGGCATCAAAGAAGTAAGGGTAGCGATAGCCATCTTCTTGAGAAAATGTATCATCAAGAGTAAGCGTAGTCTTCTTAGCATTATCAGCTTGTGTCTTAGAAATTTTTCCTGTATCAGCCATCAATCCTAAAACAACATTTCGCCTTGCGATTGCATTATCCATGTGATCAATTGGATTATAGTAGCTTGGACTACGAAGCATACCTGCAATTGTAGCCGCTTCTCCTACCGTTACATCACTAGCATTTTTTCCAAAGTAGCGTCTTGCTGCATCTTGAACCCCCCAAACACCGTTACCAAAATAAGCATTATTCAGATACATTGTTAAGATGTCTTTTTTAGAATAGACACGATTAATTTCGATCGCAAAAAAGAGTTCTTCTAGTTTTCTAGAAAAAGTCTGCTTTTGCGTCAATAATGCATTCTTGGCTAATTGCTGTGTTAAGGTAGATCCACCACCAACAATACCTCGGTGGATTAAACTACTGATGGCTGCTCTTGCCATCCCTTTTACACTAAAACCTGGATTTTTATAAAAAGTCCTGTCTTCTGTAGCGATGACAGCATCTTGAATATAAGGCGATATCTGGTTCAGTTCCACAAAAGATCCCTTTTGTGAGTATAGGGATCCGGCCTTCTGATTTTTATTATCATAAATTGTGGTTGTAGTAGAAAGTGCTGCCTTCATATTAGAGATGTTCGAAGTTTTTACCTTAACGGTATAATATGTACAAACGAACAAACAACAGGACAGTAATATTAAAATTAACCAACGCCAAATTTGAAAACGATGGTTGAAGTTTTTAATCGCTAAATGAACGCGATGCCAAAACTCATGATTTTGGGAATGCATAAAATTAAAACTCCCTTTTCGTCAATAAACCTAATATGACGATTTTAGCATATCTTTATTTGAAAAATAGTGTTTTAAAGGTTAAAAATTAGATAAGGTGAAAAAATGACTCTATACCAATATTCGCTCACATATCCAAATAATTTAACGCCAATGAGTGTTGATAAGTTAATGCGTAAATTGCTTATTCCAAGAAAATGGCGGCACTTTTTACGTAGTGAAAAGAAAATATTAGTTAATGGAAAATATTTACCACTTAATTTTCTAGTAAAACCTGGAGATAAAATTGAAATTCAGCTTGATCATATTGAAAGTGATCAACAACCTTATCCCGCCAGTGGAAAATTGCCTAAAGTGGTCTATGAAGATAATGATATTTTAGTAATTAATAAACCTGCTGGACAAAAGACACATCCCAATTTAAATGAAGAAGATACGGCATTAAATGACTGTGCAACTTATTTAGGCTATAGTCCTTTTATTGTTCACAGATTAGATATGTTGACAAGTGGACTTTTGTTAGTGGCCAAAAATCCTGCTGTCGTACCAATTTTAAACAGGCAATTAACTGATAAAACATTGCATCGAGAATATTTAGCCTGGATTTCTAACTCTCCACAAATAAAAAATACCGGTATCATTGATCTTCCAATTGGCCACGATCCACATGATCAAAGAAAAAGAATGGTGAGACAAGATGGACAAAAAGCTGTGACTCACTATGAAGTAATAAAAAGAGATAAAGATCGAATACTGGTAAAACTTACATTAGAAACTGGTCGAACTCATCAAATCAGAGTTCATTTAGCTGCTCTCGGTGCCCCAATAATTGGTGATCCCTTATATAATTCTGCTTATCAAGATGGGGAACAATTACAGTTAACAGCCTTTCAACTTACCTTTAGAAAACCCTTTAGTTTTGAAAATAAAACAGTGAAATTAGAGAAAAAATAAAAGAGATATGCCAAAACATATCTCTTTTATTTGTGCCTCAAACAGGAGTCGAACCTGCACTCACTTGCGTGAACAGCGACCTGAACGCTGCGCGTCTGCCAATTCCGCCATTGAGGCAACTTTTTGAACACATCTATCATACCAAAAAGTTAATAAAGTTGGAAAGAAAAATTTTAATTACAGAACAAGATAATTTATTTTTTCTATTATTAGTGCGTTCTAGTCAACAAAACTTCCTGCTGAAAATTATGCTTTTTATTTCTATTTAGTTTTCTTTTTAAAAATACTCAATCCAAGTCCAGTAAACAAGCTACTAATACCTGCCAAAACTAAGATAGTACTATTGTTTTTACTTCCTGCCTGTGGCAAGCTTGCATTATTTCTGGAATTTGAAGCTACATAGCCATTATTCATCTTATTATTTATTCCAGAGGAAATATTTTTATGGTTACTTATCTCCGTAAATTTGTTATTCATGCTTATTTCTAGATTCTTTTCAGGTATCTCCAACTTTGAAGCTGATAATGTAGCGGAAATATCATTAGTTTTGGGTTGATGATTTTGCTTATTCTCCAGTGCATCTAGTTTTATGACTGAATTATTATTTTGAATTGGTAATTTTTCAATTGTCGATTCTGGACTCTTTTTTGAATCATTAATGTAGAAGTTAGAATCGCTATCTTCACTTACTGTCTTATTCTTTTTAAGTGAGTCTAAATCATAGGCTGGCAATTCCATCTGAGTTCCCTCGTCTACTGTTTCACCCTTTTTAAGGGAATCCAAATTATAGGCCGGTAGCTCTAACTGTGTTCCTTCACCTACTACTTCGCCTTTTTTAAGCGAGTCCAAATCATAGCCTGGTAAGTCTAGCCGGGTGCCTTCACCTACTGCTTCACCCTTTTTAAGAGAATTTAAATCATAAGCTGGTAGCTCTAACTGTCTTCCTTCGCCTACTACTTCATCCTTCTTAAGGTAATCCAAATCATAGGTTGGTAGTTCTAACTTAGTTCCTTCACCTACTATTTCGCCTTTCTTAAGTAAATCTAAATCATAGGCTGGTAAGTCTAACTTCGTTCCTTCGCCTACTGCTTCACCTTTCTTAAGCGAGTCCAAATCGTATGCTGGTAAGTCTAACTTCGTTCCTTCAGCTACTGCCTCACTCTTCTTAAGGGAATTCATATCGTACGCTGGCAATTCTAGCTGCGTACTTTCACTTACTGTTTCACCTTTCTTAAGTGAGTTCACATCATAGGCTGGCAACGCTAGCTCGGTTCCTTCAGCTACTGCTTCACCTTTCTTAAGTGAATTCATATCGTACGCTGGAACTTCTAGCTGCGTACTTTCACTTACTGTTTCACCCTTCTTAAGTGAGTCCAAATCGTACGCTGGAACTTCTAACTCTGTACCTTCGCCTATTGTTTCGCCCTTCTTAAGTGAGTTCAAATCGTATGCTGGCAAGTCTAACTTCGTTCCTTCACCTACTGCTCCGCCCTTCTTAAGGGAATCCAAATCGTATGCCGGTAATTCTAACTTGGTACCTTCGCCTACTGTTTCACCCTTCTTAAGCGAGTCTAAATCATAGGCTGGTAAGTCTAGCTCAGTGCCTTCGTCTACTGCTTCACCCCTCTTAAGGGAATCCAAATCGTACGCTGGAACTTCTAACTCTGTACCTTCGCCTATTGTTTCGCCCTTCTTAAGTGAGTTCAAATCGTATGCTGGCAAGTCTAACTTCGTTCCTTCACCTACTGCTCCGCCCTTCTTAAGGGAATCCAAATCGTATGCCGGTAATTCTAACTTGGTACCTTCGCCTACTGTTTCACCCTTCTTAAGCGAGTCTAAATCATAGGCTGGTAAGTCTAGCTCAGTGCCTTCGCCTACTGCTTCACCCTTCTTAAGCGAGTCTAAATCGTAAACTGGAAGTTCTAACTTGCTGCCTTCGCCTACTATTTCTCCTTGCTTACTTTGTTGAGGACTAGCAAAAATTGAGCTTCTAAAGTCTTCAGTCTGCTTGAGTTCTGCTGTTAATATGGCAGCTTTTAAGTCATTAATCAAACTTGATTTTTTCCCCTGAGCTCTCAGTGCTAATTCTTGATCAACAGTAGTCTGCATTAAATTTTGTAACTCATCCCAATTGGTTAGTTGGATATTCCTGCTATTCAACGTAATAGTAATTGGTTTAAAGTCTTGTCGCTTATCAATACGTTCCTTGAACATTGCTTTTTTGAAGGTTGCATAATCATTATCATATTCACCATTAAAGATCTTCGCTAACGCGTATGTGTCACTTAGCGATTTCTTATCATTTTTTGCATCCTTAGCATACTTGTTCGTAACATAAGAAATAAAACCATCAGACCAACCTTTGGCAGCTAGTAATTCAAAAGCAGTTTTTTTGAAAGTAATCCCACCTGAAACAGAGGTTGAGCTCTGAACTGCCGCGTAATCTGGTGCATACATAGAAATCGTTTGATAACTATTAGTGCCATAACTTCCTGCTTGATAACCACGACTAGCAATAATATTATTGTCAATGAAATCATCAATTGTCATTAACTTATCAGCAATTTCAGTACTGATTGGGCCAGATACTACATCGGCCTTTTTAGTAGGATCATAACTAATTTGAGAGTACATCAATTGCTTCTCTTGAGCTGATTTACCTACCATTGCTTGAGCTTCAGCATAGTCAAGTAAATAAGTTACATCAAAAACTCCATGCATATAATCTTGCAAGTCTTTTCTAGTTTGAAAACGTGATGGGCTTTTATTCGTGGTTCGATTATTATCAGCATAAAAAGTTAATGCAGTATTCAAGCCATAATTTGCAAATGTTCGGTCCCATGGTGATTCAAGTAGTCCTGTAGCGTATGTTTCTACTCCCGTACCCGGACGATGCTGAAATCCATCTAAGTAAATACTATTATCGAAATTATGCGTCATTTCGTGTGACAGAATTCCTATACCACCAAAATTATTTACTACTTGTGCCACATAATAGCGTACTGCATTACCAACAGCATCTGCCGAAAGTCCAGCCGCCTCATACATCTTACCTAAAGGGCCGAAAAATTCTGCAACTGTAGGAATATCGGTATCACGTTTATTTAGCCATCTCCGACCACCTTTTTTGCTGGAATCGATCGCATTATAACTATCCCAGATCTGAATATTTGCGTTGCTTAAGCGCTTCTTTCCCGCTTCATTAGCCATCCGATACCCAAAATCAAAATGATCTCTCCATGCAGTAGAAAGTCGGGTAAGTTCTTTATGTACTGCTTGAACTTTTTCTTGATATACCACCGGATCATTATGGTATTTCACATCAATATATGGTTCATATGATCCAAATATCATCATCCCCAAAGCAGATACAACATACATATTATCGTTTTTAACATTTAAAAGCGGTAAGATATATTCTTGCAGATCTTTATTTGTAGATAAGCGATGATAAATATTGAGATTTAAATCGGGAGCTTCTTTTGATGGAATTTCAACAATATGAACGCCAGTATTTGATCTAAACCACTCTTCATCAGATAGATCTGGAGTCCACTTTTTACGCAAATCTCCTAAGAAAGTAACTAAGTCTGACTGAGCATTTAATAATGGTGCTAATTTATTATTAAAAGCAGTCACAGTATTTGAAGGAGCCAGTTCATCAGTTGACCAGTCTCCAATCTTAGACAACCAATCGATTGAATCCAAATTAGAGCCAAAAGCCTTTGTATCAAACATCATTACTGGTAAGAGTTGCTTATCTCCATATGAAACGTTATACCAACGATTAATGTAAGACATCCCCACCATAATAGCACCTGCATTATCGCTAACCCTTTGATTAGCAGTATCTATATTATCGGTGTGTTCAAGAAGTTGCGGTACTAAAGTAGGCAATTGATTATATACTTCATTAAAGCTATCCACTAAACTACTACTAGTTAGTTGAATATGATTCCAGTTTCTAAGAACTTGTTTTGGATCCCCATCAAAGGCATCATACTTAACTTGTTTTAGGTTATCTGTAACAGATTTAACAAGACTAGCATCAACTTTCTTTTCAGTTTGGACTTATTGCTGATCACTAATAGTAGCATCAGAGATGTTATTTTCTTTATTGTTGGTATCTTGTTTTAAAGTATTCGCTTCATTATCTACATTATTTTGATCATTTTTTAAGTCTTGGTTGACGGCTTTGGTAGTATCGACATCTGAATCTGTTTTAGTATCTGCAGTTGTCTGACTTGTTTTGTTATCCTGAGCATTGTCTTGCGGATTTACAGTTTCTACCTTTGCAAGGTTATCATTTGTATTTTCTATAACAGTAATTTCATTTTTATTTTCTGAGGTCTGATTTTCAGTCGTTTGAACTTGTGGTTCACTATCAGCATGAACAGTCGTTGTTGTAGTAGCCATAAACGCTAATCCTACAGCAACAGAAGTTAATCCAACACTAAGCTTACGCAAAGCATATCGATATTGAGAATGTTTTTGCATATTAATTCTAGGCCTCCAATTTTCTATAATTTAAGTTATCTTTTAATTGTAACTTAAGTTATACTGATTTTAAATAAGTTAATTTCACTTAGCTGAAAACTAATAATGCCATAGAAAAATATGAAAACAATGAGGTAATTTCATCATCCACAAAAAAATGAGGTATAAGCCATAATATATTCATATAACATTTTAATATATATTTGAATTTAGAACATCGGCTCTATTACGTCTTTTATTCAAAATTAAAAAGCCATATTTTGATACTTTTCATCTTTTCTTTCTGCTATTATGAGGCATGCAAAGGAAATAAAGTTAGTAGCTACAAGTACTACTATCAATCTTCCAACCATTTTTAATTTAATTGGAAACTGATGCTGGATTATTAAATGGAATCAAACTGCTTACCCAACTAGAAAACAAACCATCCCCTAAAAAATGAAGCAATTTTATTATCGTTGGAAAAACTGGAGTAGCTATGCCACCTTTTATATTTGGAGAAATTTTATTAAGGAGATAATGATGAAAAAAACTTTTTACAATTCACCACTTGGTAAAATGACTATTTTAGCTGATGATGAAGCACTTTACGGCTTAGGGTTTAATGATCAAAAGCATTTTGGTGGTCGCTATGATTTAAATAAGATAGCTTACGGTCCCAGCAAAATGGCTGACAAAACCATTAACTGGCTTGATCACTATTTTAATGGCCAAAAGCCAAGTTTAGCTGATATAGTTTTAACTCCGCAGGTAACAAAATTTCAAAAGAAGGTCTATCAAAATTTGCAAAATGTACCATATGGTCAAACTATTACTTACAAAGAACTTTCCGACGCAATTCAAAATGAACAGTCGAAAAAGAATCTTTCTCGGGCAGTCGGTAATGCGGTTGGTCGAAATCAAATCCTCATTCTTATTCCTTGCCACCGAGTAATTGGAAGTGATGGCGCATTGACTGGGTATGCTGGTGGCTTAGACAGAAAAGAAGCATTGTTAAATCTAGAGGAAGCGTTGACTCATGAGTAAAGGCAAAAAACAATGTCATTAAGTTAAGACATTCCTTTCAATAGATATTCTTGCTTATCAATTCACATAGTTTATCTCTCCATCTCAGCCTATAAAAATAGCATGATTACTCTAACTCTCAGTAATCATGCTATTTTTATAGTCTAATTGTAATCAGCAATCCAAGAATTCAGCCTTCGATTTTCTATACTTAAAAGTACGCAAAAGATAATTTCAACCCCTACCATACTCATTGACAAAATAGCAGGATCAAAATTAAGTCCGATGATTAATGCAAAAAATGGAATAATAATTGATAAAACAAAATATACTTTTGATCTATATAACCAGCTAAACGGCATTAAATGCGCACCAAAAATAATTGCCAATACCATAATCATCTTTTCAGGAATTGTAGGATAAATCCACATTGCAATTAATAAATAAAGCAATTGATTTAGTGAGAAAAGAAGGCCTAAATTGGACAAAGGATTATCTTTATTTTGAAAATCAACATTAATTATTTTTGAAATTAAAAATGATAGTGGTAATAACATCCCCGTACAAATAAAGGCAAAAAGATTCTTAGTAAGAATTGGCAATTCGGAAAAATAAATTACCGTCATTGCACACCAAATAACTACTGAAGCCAAAATAAAATGTAGACCTCTTTTTTGCTTTTGAGCACAATCTAATCTATATTGATTGAGTTGTTTCATAAATTGTATCCTCGTTATTGGTCTTAAGATTTTATATCATTATTTTATAAAACTGATAAACACTTTTCAATCTCTTCGGAAGTCAGTACATCACTATATTCTTGCAACATTTCTGATCGAATCTGCTCTGCGCTAATTTCAAACTTCTTTAGCATAGAAATATTGCCCTTTAGTCTTTTAATACTTTCTTCTTTTACTGTCTTGTTTCTTGTTGCTTCTGTTATATCATCGAGCTTGTCTTGAAATGTCATCACTTGCTTCATCCTCTCTGGACTTCTTGAAAAATCCACCATCGAATCTTGCAATTGTTTTGCATAGCCTTTTTTATGACTAAAAATGTCTTGTTCTAATTTCAGAAAAAGTATCTAAAAATCACTCTTACCCAAATACTTCAGCTGCAGCAATCACATCCAGCAGTGCCTCATCTATCTTATCTCTTCCATATGCATCAAGAAAGCGATCATGATATTTATTAGTTTTTAAATTAAACCAGAGAGTCCAAGCATCCCAAAATAAATCAATATGTCGATCGCCAACACCGCTACAGTCAAAGTCAATAAAGCCTGAAAACTTCCAGTTATCAAGAATAATATTTGGTAAACAATAATCTCCATGGAGTAAAACTTTGTCCTGCAAAGCATCTTTTCCTGCTTCCAAAACCTGATGTGCCTCTTCTGCTGATCGGTAACCAAAACTATCAGGAAAAGCCGATTTATCGTAATTCCCAGTTCGGTAATTCTGTTCAGCAGTTGCCAAATATTCGATCGTTCTATCCATAATTGGGCAATCAGCGTAATCTGTTTCATGCAGTTTCCTCAATTCGCAAGCGATGGTATCACATAAGCGTTCCGGATTTGCGAGATATTCTGAGTAAACGCAATCTTCACCCTTCACCGCCCTTGTTAAAAGCCAATCATAATCATTTGCAGTATAATCTAATACTTCTGCGCTAAGTCCCTTTGAATAAAAGTACCGCGTCATCTTAGCTTCTTTTTCTAACTTTCCCAGTCTAGCTCTTTTTAAATAATAGCCCTCATCTTTATCTATAAAATAGACCCTTGCTTCAGGTGAAGAGGAGCTGTCATAAATTGGTGATCCAGAAATAAAATTTTTAATCTCTTTTGGTAATTCTTCTGGAATCTGATTAAAGTTTTTTTCATAGATTGATCCCGTTAATAAATACTAATTACAACTCTCCATAATAATGATGCAAAATATAATCAGATGTTCTCTTTAAAGTTAGATAGTCAATATTATTAGAGAAAAGCATTATCATTTGCTTAGTTTTGTAGTCAGCCACAAAGCAGGAATTATATCCCGGAATACTCCCTTCTGCGCGAATTATATTTCCCTTAAAATATACTCCGCCAAAGTACGCTACCTCTTGACCTTTAGTTTGCTGAGAAAATTGGTTAATCATCTTAGGGTCTTTTAAAACTTCGTTATAAACGAATTTCCAATAATCATTTGGAGATATAAATAAATTTCCTGCTCCAAAGTCAGAAGATGTAGTCACTGTTACTGTATGCCAGCTAACATTTTCGTTTAATGGTTGCGGAATTTCTTTTTTATTAACTTCGGAAAAATCTTTTATCTGGTTAAGATGAAGAGGCTTAGCAAATTGCTTTTGAATGTAATTATTATAAGTTAAATTACTTTCTCGACTAATAATTGCTGCTAATAATTCATAGTCCACATCCTGATAATCCCAAGTATGAAGATGATCATATTGCATATGATCAAGCATATACGCAATTTGTTCTTGCTGTTTTTTAAGCGGAGCAGATGGACGAGCATTATTAATCAATCCACTTGTATGATTCATTAATTCCCGAATCGTTATGTCATTACTACCTGGAACTTGAGGGAAATATTTAGATAAAGGAGTATTCCAATTGAGCTGCTTTTTTTGTTGAAGTTGATAAATTCCAGTTCCTGTCATAATTTTTTGCAAAGAAGCTGTAGGAAACAATTGATTAGCCTTCACTATCTTTTCTTTATTAGTAGTTTCGTTATTTTCCACTACAACTGGTTTTCCATCTTTGCCACTGACTAACATTACCCCATTAATATGATGAGACTTCATGTAGCTTTTAAGCTCTTTCGGTGTATTTCGACTTCCTGGACTCATCTTATCGGTCGGTATTACAAATAAAAGTAATGAAAAAGCACAAAGCGCCATGATAGTATATAGAACAAATTTTTTTAGATGATGCATAATATTTTCCTCTTTGTGTTATGCCAGTTTTTAATAGAGCTTTTTCGTTTATTATCTTTCTTTAATTGTAATTCTTGCATATCATGATCCTCAACCCTTTTGAGACAAAAAAATATGCTGCATGTTTTTTACAAAGCATACAGCATTTTTTTATTTTAATAATCGTTATTTCTTCTCCAGTACTGCTACAGCTTCAACATGCAGTGACTGGTTTCTGACAATTGCACATTGGGGCTAAACGGTCATGTGGCGCGGTTAACTATGTCTGTGTAATGGTAGCTCTTATATCTACACAACCGTTATGACCCATGGATTTAAGCACTTTCAACGTTACTCAGAGTTAAGAATTTTAATCAGTCTGTGGAAACCTATTGGTGCCATAAATCAAGACAGTGAGTTTGTGAGAAACTCTAACAAGATGCTAGCTGTACCAAACATAAGGTTTGCCGTCGATATGTTGAAAATTATCTTCTCTTAAATATATAAATTTGCCATTTACGATTTCATACGTCTTATTGTGATCTTCATCTTTTAAAAGATTACCACTACGAACTAACCTCACATTAGGGTAATAATCATTGTCGTAGTAATACTTTTTGTCATCACTCCAAAGTGTGGTACCGTCATCCACTTTATAAAATTCATCCCTCAATTTAAATCACCATCTTATTCTGTCTTTCAATTGGTAACCAGTACCTTGTAAAGTACAAAGAATTCTCACATTCCTTACTCACTGAATTTGGTTCAGGGTGAAAAGTATTCTCCTCTTCCGCTTTACTTATATCTTGAAACTTCCAATGAAGATCAAAACCCTGCATAACATAATTAATACATTTTCTCCCAAAAATCATTGAAGATTTTAGTACTGGATAAATCGATAAATATATTTCATTAGTAAAATGATTAGGATCAAAAAAGCATTCTTGAGGATAATTGTGAATTATACTTTGAAGAAGATTTCAAGTATTTTCACTGAGTATCATATTTACCATAGTTTTAGAGTTCACTCCCTGCGGAATATTATTGTGTTCGATATCATTACGCAGTGGCTTATTACAAGATTTAAAAAGTTTTGGAAGTCTGCATTTTCTAATTTTTGACAAAATAATAGAAAACGTCTCTCGAAACTCCTAACCAGGTCCGAAGACGATCACCACTAGGATCATCCCAGAATTTCATTTTTTCTTGGGCAATTCGTCCTGTTGCTTGACCAATGATATTTATTCTGGCAGATGAAGAAGCATAGTAAAGTGGCTTGATCGCTTGCTTTGTAAAAGATTCATTATCAGGATCTGCTTGAATTTCTTGAAAAATTTTTTGAAATTCACTTTGCATATAATATGACCCGCCTTTCTCTTATTTTCCAAACTGATATAACGTGTATATTATCAACTAAGCAATAATTGCCTAATTAAACTAATTTTCGAATAATTCAATTCGACGTAATTGACGTTTCAGTTGACCTTGCTTTTCTAATAAAGCAAATTTACGAGACAGGGTCTCAGGTGTTGTTCCAAGGTATAAGGCTAAGTCCTTCATTTTTAAGGGTAAGGTAAAATTATTTTTACCAATTTCATCTGCATATGTTTGTAAATACTTTAATAACCGGTCTTCAACCTTCGGCAAAGCCAACAAGTGAATTTGTTTTTGCATTTCCGAAACTTTAACAATATTTAGTTCCAATAATCGAATACTTAATTCTGGCTGTTTATGCATCAGCTTCAGTAGATCCTGCCGTTTTAATAAACAAATTTCACTGTGTTCCGTAGCCTCGACGTAATTATTGATATTTTTTTGACCAAAAAGCCAATTCTCACCAATATAATCACCTGTATGCAAGATTTGCAAAACATTCTCATAGCCGTCTTCATCTAAGGTGTACTGCTTAGCGTTACCATCAGCGACAATTACTAAATTATCATTTATCGTTGGATTAATTATCACTTTACCCTTTTGATAGTTTTTATGCTGAACTAATTTTTCGATTTGCATCTTCTCATCCTGAGGTAAGGCATTAAATAGTGGTACTAAGTTAACACATAAATCAGCCATTAAATTCATCGTCCTTTAATTAAAAGTCATCATCGTCGTCTTCGACATACAATCCTTCTTTTAGTTCATGACCTAAGAAGTCTTGAGTTACCCGAATTTGCTCCTTAATCCAAGCCATTAAATTAGTTAAATTAGCAGATAATTCTAGCCAACTTTCATTGTTAGCTAAAGCAATTGCCTTAGTAATGAAGAGCGTTTGCGTATCAAAATCTTTTACCAAGGCAAACAATTGCTTATCACCTGCTAAATATTTACTACTGCCATCTTCTTCTAGCGTAGAATATTCCTTAAATTGAGCTGTAATTATTGGAATACTTTCACCATTATTAACCAATAAGTGATTCAATTGGTCAAATTCCTGACGTTCATAAGCAATCCAACCAGCAGCTTTTTCGCCTAAAAAAAGACTAGCAGATCCTTTAGCAAATAAGTTAGCTTGGTTAATCTTTAAAGAATGGATTAATAAGTTAGAAATAATGTGACCAGTCATAGCAGCTGCAGTTGGCTGATGGTGATCAAGGTCGCTTTGCTTCAATTCCGCCTGGTATTTTTCTTCTGCATTCATCAGTTAAGCTCCTTTTCCTTAATTCCTTGTACTTCATAACCCATTTTTTCAATAGCTGTCTTGACGTCAACAGTTTTAGTCTTATCAGGATCCAGCGTAAATTTTAGCTTTCCTGCATTGAATAAAACTTTTATTTGGTCGGTTCCATCCAAACTACCAACCGCCCTTTCAATTTTGCTTAAGCATGAAGGACAGGTCATGCCAGATAATTTCATCATTACTTTTTCCATGATTAAATTCCCTCTTCCTTATTAATTTACATATCTAATGCTACTTTGTTTTGTTGATTATAAACTTGATGATCATCAATTTTTTGTTGAAATTTGATTAATCTCATCCCGTTCAAGATAACAATTAAGATACTAAATTCATGAATAAACATCCCACTTGCCATTTCAACATAACCCGCAAACAAACCGATGAACAACAATAAGACTGTCAGTAAAGCCATCCCGATATTTTCATTCATGTTCAAAATTGTCTTCTTGGATAAGCCAAGGGCATAAGCAATCTTCCGCAAGTCATTTTTAACTAAAACTATGTCTGAAACTTCAATGGCAACATCCGTTCCACTACCAACGGCAATTGCAACATTAGCATTAGCTAAGGCCGGACTATCATTGATCCCATCACCAATAAAAGCAATATGGTGTCCCTTAGCTCTTTCTTTTTTAACAAAAGCAGCCTTGTCTTGTGGCAACATTTGACCATGAACTTCATCGATCGACAACTTCGCCGCAATTCGTTCAGCAGTTTCTTGATTGTCTCCAGAAAGCATAACTAACTTTTTAACTCCTAATTCTTTTAAGCGGGTTAAAGCAGCATTAGCTTCTGGGCGCAATTGATCTTTAATGCCAAAAACAGCTAATTGACTTTGGTCTTTATTAGCAAAAGCGACAATTGAATTACCTAATTGACTCAAATGATTAATTGTCTTATCCAATTTTGCATTAATACGGGTATTTTCAACGATTAAGTCTTGGTTACCTAAATAATATTTTTGATTATTTAAAATGGCGATGATTCCCTTACCCTTAACAGTTTCCACTTTAATTGAAGCTGGCTTTTGTTTATTTAATTTGGCAATTGCCTGAGCTAAGGGATGGTTACTTTGACGCTCAATTTGAGCAGCTAATTTAATAATTTCATCTTTGGACCCATTTAATACCTCAATTGCACTAACTTCTGGATGTCCAACAGTCAAAGTGCCGGTTTTATCAAAAGCAATTTCATCAATCCGGTGAGTTTGATCCATTACTTGCGACCCTTTAAACATAATGCCGCTTTTAGCACCATTACCGATACCAGCAACTGTAGATACTGGTACACCAATAACTAGAGCACCTGGACAGCCCAGCACCATGACCGTAATAGCTAACTTAAGATCTTTAGAGGCCCACAGCAATCGCAATTACAAGTACGGCAGGAGTGTAATATTTGGAAAACCGGTTAATTAACTTTTCTGTATGTGACTTTGTATCTTGTGCTTCTTCAACCATTTCAATAATTTTACCGAAAGTCGTATCTTCACCGACTGCGGTAGTTTCGACAGTCAATGTACCGTTTTCAAGGATAGTTCCTGCATATACTTCATTACCGGCTTTTTTATTAACTAATTTAGATTCACCGTTAACACTGGCTTCATTAAGATAACCGGAACCTGAAATAACCTTGCCATCGACTGGAACCTGATCACCAGTTCTAACTAAAATCTTCTCCCCAGGATCAATGAAATCGACGTCTTCTTTCTCAGTTGAGCCATCATCTTGAACAACTAACGCAGTCTGTGGTGCCATTTTGGTTAAATCAGCAACGGCTGACCGGGTTTTCTTTAGGGTTAATTCTTCCAGTACATCTCCTAACATGAATAGCCAAGTAACAATGGCTGCTTCATTAAATTTACCAATAATGAAGGCACCGATTACCGCCAGCGATACTAAAACATCAATAGAAATTAATTTAACCCTTAAAGATGAAATAGCCGTCAAAGCAATTGGAAGTACTCCGACAATCCCCACGATAAGCATCAAAGCCTGGTATGGTAAATTCATGTGCAATAGCCATTTAGATCCTTCAGCAAGCAACAGCAGAATAGTATTAACAAGCAAAAGCTGCTTTTTGTACCTCATAAAAAATTGTTGTAACTTAATCATTTTTCCCCTCTCCCTTTCTTGACACTACACATTATAGGTAAAAAACAATTTAGGTGACTTGACTATTATCAAGATACTAGTGTCTTTTTATATTTATCTTTTAAGCAAAAAATCACAGTTTTATCGTGTAAATTTCGTTTAATAAAAGAGAGAATATACAAAAAAGACTAGAAACCATGCAAAAGGCATGGACTCTGGCTTTCAAATTTCAGTTCTATAAAAATTAATGTGCCAATTTAATCTCTCCAGCAGCAATTGGCAAAGTTGTATGTGCATCATAACTCATAACATCACCGGCAACGCTAGATGGCAATTTAAGATCCGCTGGTACGCCGTGAACATAAACTACTCGTTTGTCTAATTGAAGATCGTCACTACCAAATGCTTGCTTAAATTTTACTTGTAAATCTTTTAATGGGACATCCTTATCATATTCATAATGACCGTATTTATCTGCAACCGGATAGCCATCATGGGGAATGTTCATTTCTTGTGGTGCATCATCAAAAGGAACCATCGTTGTCCCAGATACTGCCTCTGTTTCAGGTAAATCAATAAAGCCATCATGATTCACATCCTGCATTAGCGTCGGACCATGAGCTTGTTTCCCATCTGGAAATCCATGGAAATGTTCCCAATGTTCAATATTGGCAGGCGTATCAAATATTTCCACATGAATATGAAGGCTACTACCATTTTCACTGAATGTTGCTATTCCATGCGCCTGTGCTTCAATTTTATCCGCATTTATTGGTTTAATTTTTGCAATATAGTCAACCATTACTGTTTCTCTCATCAACTTAACCAACTCAACTCCCCAAAACGGACACTTATCTACACAACCTAAAAATCCAGCACGTTGTCCACTCGACCCTCTAGCTCAACAAGCAAAAAGTGTACTAATTCCAATCACCAAAAGAGGAATTAGTACACTTCCGATTACCTAAAAATACCGTTACGCCGGCATTTATAACCTATTTTTCTGTACGTTCAAGGACTGCTACAGCTTCAACATGAGGAGTTTGCGGAAACATATCCACTGGATCAATTTCGTCAAAGTCATAACCTTGTTCCTTAAAGAGTTGTAAGTCACGCACCATGGTTGCTGGATTACATGAAATATAAACAATCTTCTTTGGATTTGTTTCTACAGCAGCATCAATAAATTCTGGAGTAAGTCCTTTTCTAGGTGGATCAACGAAGATGACATCAGTCTTTAAGCCTTCTTTAGCCCAGCGTGGCATTACTTCTTCAGCTTTACCTACAACATATTCTGCATTAGTGATGCCGTTTAATTTAGCATTTGCATTTGCATCTTCAACAGCGGGCTCAATGACTTCCATCCCCCGCACTGCCTTAACGTGCTTAGCCACACTAAGCCCAATGGTACCAATACCAGAATAAGCATCGATTACGACATCATCCTGCTTAAGATCAGCTTTTTGAATAGCTAAATCATACAAACGTGGAGTTTGAAGAGAATTAATTTGAAAGAAACTTTGTGGAGAAATTTTGAAACTAACATCCCCAATTTTATCGGTAATTTGTGGTTCTCCCCAAAGCAAGTAATCTTTTTTACCTAAGATCACATTCGTCTTTTTAGGATTATGGTTCAAAACTACGCTAGTTACGCCCTTGATCTCACTAATTTCTTTAGTAACTTCTTTTAATTGTGGAAAATCTTTATGTAAGCATACTAAAATCACCATAATTTCGCCCGTTGCTTTAGAGCGGCGAACTTCAAGATAGCGAACTTCTCCCTTATTATGAATCTCATCATATGCAGGAACATGATTCTTTCTCAAAATGTCGCGTACCTTAATTAAAACTCGGTCAATTTCTGGATCCGTAGTAAAGAAGCTAGTTAACGGCACCAAGTCATGAGAATGTTTTCTAAAAAAGCCAATATCAAGCTTGCCATTAACTTCACGTACTGGCACTTGTGCCTTATTCCGATAACCTGTTTCTTCTGGACTAGGCATCGTTTGACCTACTTTAACATTATCTAAATCTGCTTTATGTAGTAAATTAACAACTTGATTACGTTTAAATTCAAGCTGTTTATCATATTTAATATGAGCAAGAGATGCTAGCCCCGTTTGAACCCATTGGCGAAGTTTCACGTTAATCCGATCTGGACTCTCTTTTTTAATTTTTTCAATTTTAGCAAAAGCAAAATTTTTCTTTACTTTTAAAAGTTTGGCAGAAACAACTTCACCCGGAAGCGCATTATTTACAAAAACAGTCATTCCATCTAGATGAGCAACCCCCATTGCTTCATAAGACAAGTCTGTAATTTCTAAGTCAACTATTTGATTTTTTTGCATAATTCAATCCTCAATATTTAGATACTTGTTACTATTTTACTAAAAAATATTATTGCTTTTTAAAAGAGTACGCACTAAAAATACTTAAGATAATTCCTAATATTAAGCCGCAAATTACTAAGCTCCATGATCCAAAGACAAAGTCGCCTTTTATCCACAGATTATTTAAGAGCATCCCCCAGTCAAATGGCCACCACATGCTCCAAGTTGTATGACTTAAAAACATTGCTAAAATAGATCCTAAAAAACCAATTCCTAATGCAAAATATAGATTAGTAATTCGTACGAGCCAAGAATAAAATGGCACCAGCCATAAAGATGCTAATAAAACTCCAATTATTGAACAAATCATTAAGCTTATTTCTTCGGTACTCGAAAAAATAAAACGAACGCAGATCATCAAAACTATAAAAATCACGCTCATGATACATGCTTGAATAATTCCATGGAGAATTCTCCCAATTTCATAGCTCAATAAGTCTTGTGGAGATGTCAGTATTTCTCTAAATTTTGTAGCTTGCTTTTGATAATAAGTACTAAGACCAACAAGTAGTCCAATTGACATATTTAACCAGAAGTAACTCCATTGGCCCATCATTAATTGAACTAGATATTGGTTATCCCAGAAAACAGCAGTCATCATCAAAACAGCAATCACTGGTAGTAGCCATACTAATAAGCGAACTACACTATGTTTTGTTTTTAAAAATTCAACTTTTAAAATATTAGTCATGCTTTATGCCTGCCTTTTCTAAAGTTGAGATGAATAATTCTTCTAAATCTGTTTCTGGTTCATAGTCTTCTTCTAGGAGCAATTTTCCATCACCTAAAATAGCAATTCGATCTGCAACCTTTTGAATTTCAGAAAGCATGTGGCTAGCTATAATTATTGTTTTTCCTTGTTTTTTCTCTAGCATCAAAAGCTCACGCAACTCATGAATACCAAAAGTATCAAGACCATTTGTTGGTTCATCCAAAATAACTAAATCAGGATTTCCCATAAAAGCCAAGGCAATTCCTAAGCGCTGTCTCATCCCTGTAGAAAAGCCTTTGACTTTTTCATGATTATGATCACCAAAACCTAATGTATTTAATATTTGTTCCTGATTTTTATTTTCAACACGGTGAAGTTTTAGTTTTAATTTGATGTTTTCTTTAACCGTTAAGTTATCAAACAATCCAGGCTCTTCAATTAAGGAGCCAATTACTTTTAAATCTTCTCTCTTCCAATTTTTATCTTTGAAAGTAACTACTCCTTCAGTTGGCTTTTCAATTCCACTAATTATTTTTAATAGTGTCGATTTTCCTGCTCCATTTGGTCCCATAATACAGTAGATTTTGCCAGTCGGAACATTAAGGTTAATTTGATCTAGAACACGCTTATGTTTAAAATTTTTTCCTAATTCTTTGGTGGTTAAAATATCATTCATCTTAATCCCTCAATTTAAATTTTTAGTTTTTCTATACCTATCTATTTTACCGCTCAGACCACATAATTCGAAATCTTATTATTTTTATTAATAAATTCATTGACATCTTTTTTTAAGCTTGCTATCATAATTGCAATAATTATCGTCACAGTAGTGCTTATGTTAAGCGTCAGAGAGCTGGTGGTGAAGTGCGAACCAGTCAGGCATAAGGTATGAATTACAACGATTCATCTTTATTCGGCCACAATCAGTGCCGTTACCACCTGATTAGAGTGCTGCAATCTGCAGTAAATAGGTGGTACCACGGTAATGCGTCCTGTTGATTAATTTCAACAGGACTTTTTTATTGGAGGATTTTTATGAAAAATAAAGTTTCTTTTCCAGAAGCGATTATTATCTTACTCTTGCTTCTACTTATTTTAGGCATTTCAGTTATTAAGTTTGGACTGATGCCGGAAGTTCCCGTTCTATTTACAGTATGTTTATTACTATTTTGGCTTAGAATTCGTGGAAATGACTGGTCTTCAATTCAAGATGGAATTAAGGAAGGAATCGGCGTAGCTATTATTCCAATTTTTATTTTTATCTTAATTGGGGCCTTAATTGGACTATGGATTAAAGGAAGTATTATTCCCTCAATCATGGTACTGGGCTTTCACCTAATTAGCGGTCAATTTTTTGTTCCATCTGTCTTTATTGTCTGTTCAATTGTCGGGCTTGCTATCGGAAGTGGCTTTACAACAATTTCAACTGTTGGTATTGCACTCTTTGGAATTGGAGCTAGTATGAATGCTAATCCAGCTCTTGTTGCTGGTGCAATCATTTCTGGAGCAGTCTTTGGGGATAAAATGTCTCCTTTATCTGATTCAACTAATCTTTCTTCTGCAGTTGCAGAAAGTGAATTATTTGCCCATATAAAGAACATGATGTGGTCCACTATTCCGGCCTTTGTTGTTTCTTTAATCCTTTTTTGGATTCTAGGAAACAGTGGTTCAATTGATGCTTCCAAAATTAATCATACCGTTTCTATCTTAGAGCATAACTTTACTATTACTTGGTGGGCACTTGTACCAATCTTATTGATGTTAATCTGTGCATGGCGAAAAATTCCTGCAATTCCTACCTTATTTTTAAACATTACCGTTACAGTCATTATGATTTTTATTCAAAATCCGCACCAATCTATTACTGACTTAACTAACTTAATTATGAATGGCTTTGTAGCAAAAACTAGTGATTCATCTGTTAATGCCCTTTTAACCAGAGGTGGTATCTCCAGCATGATGGATACAGTTGGTTTAATTATTGCCACCTTATCTCTTGGTGGACTCCTCATGAAATTTAATATTGTTCAAACTGCTATGGAACCGCTAGTCGAACATCTCAAAAAACCAGGGCGTTTAGTAATCACTACTATTCTTTCAGGCATTTGTATCAACTTATTTGTTGGTGAACAATACCTATCAGTAATTCTACCAGGGCGTGCCTTTAAACAAGCTTACGATCGAATTGGACTTCACCCGCTTGCTTTAAGCCGGGTTCTTGAAGACGGAGGAAGTGTAATTAACTACTTAATTCCATGGGGAGTAGCTGGTTCTTTTGCCGCTTCTACTCTCGGGGTTCCAGTTTTAGCCTTCATTCCCTTTACCTTCTTTAGTTTACTTTCCCCACTTTTCTCAATTCTTTCCGGGGTTACGGGGATTGGCTTAAAATGGCAAAAGAATCCTAAAAATTAATTCGTCTCATTAAATCCGTACTATATGTGCCTACATAGCAAAATAGTACGGATTTTTTATTGACGAATTTTTAATTACATTGTAAATTATTAGTAATTAAAAAAATATTAAAGAGGAGGAGTTTGATGACAACAAATCATTTTCTAGTACTACAAACTGATTTTGGCTTAAAAGATGGGGCTGTTAGTGCCATGCACGGAGTAGCACATATGGTTGCGCCACATGTTATTGTGTCCGACTTAACTCATGAGATTCCGCCTTATGATATTTGGGCTGCTTCGTATCGTCTATATCAAACTATTAAGTACTGGCCGAAAGGAACGACTTTTGTTTCAGTTGTTGATCCAGGAGTGGGATCTAACCGAAAAAGTATTGCCGCTAAAACCAAAAGTGGCCACTTTATCATTACACCAGACAATGGTTCCTTAACTCATGTTGCAACTTATATGGGGCTAGAAGAAGTACGAGAGATTGATGAACAAAAGAATCGTCTTCCATATTCTTCAGAAAGTAACACTTTTCATGGCCGTGACATCTATGCTTACAATGGGGCTTTACTCGCTGAGGGAGAAAAATCTTTTGAAGATTTAGGCGAAACATTAGATCCAACTTCGGTTGTTAAACTACCACTTACTGAGGCTAGTCTAGAAAACGATCATCTACGCGGATCAATTGATGTTTTAGATATTCGCTTTGGTTCTTTATGGACTAATATTCCTTATGATTTAATTAAAAAGGCGAATATTCAACGCGGTGATAAACTTACTGTTACTATTACTTATCAAGACCAAGTTTATTATCATGATACAATACCTTTTGTCCGGTCTTTTGCCGATGCACCAATCAGTGATCCTTTAATCTATATTAATTCACTAGTTAATGTCGGCATCGCCTTAAACCAAGCTTCATTTGCGGATACGTATAATATTGGTACAGGAAATGATTGGAAAATTGATTTAATAAAAGAATAATTTATTTACGGGGGAAAATTATGAATAATCAAAAAGGCTTATCAGTAAAAAGTGTTGTTGCAATTGGTATTGGAGCTGCCATTTATGTTATTTTAGCTCGTTTTACATCAATTCCAACTGGTATTCCAAACACTAACATTGAAATCGTATATCCATTTTTAGCATTACTTGCAACCATTTATGGACCAGTTGTTGGTTTTTCCGTGGGATTCATTGGTCATGCCCTAAGTGATTTCTTAATGTATGGACAAACTTGGTGGAGCTGGGTACTTGCAACTGCTGTCCTAGGTTTAATCATTGGACTTTATGGCATGCGTCTTGATTTAGAGAACGGTGTTTTCACTACTAAACAAATGATTGGTTTTAACATTGTCCAAATTATTGCTAACGTTGTTTCTTGGTTAATCATCGCTCCAGTTGGAGATATTTTGATTTACAGTGAACCTCAAAACAAAGTTTTCTTACAAGGAGCAACTGCAACCATCACTAACTCAATCTCTATCCTTATTCTAGGAACTATCTTGCTTAAAGCTTATGCAGCGACTAAAGTTAAAAAAGGTAGTTTACGTAGAGATTAATTATGAAAGGTTACTCAATTAATGACAGAACCTATTATTGAATTTAAAGATTTTTCATTTAAATATAATAGCCAAGCAGAACCTACTCTTAAAAATATTAATTTGAAGATTAATAAAGGAGAAAAAATTCTTTTGGCTGGACCTTCAGGCAGCGGCAAATCCACAATTGGTCGCTGCCTTAATGGTCTTATTCCAAATATCGATCAAGGTGAAGTTAAAGGAAAATGTTTAGTGAATGGAAAAGATATTACTAGCACAAGTCTTTTTGATTTTTCATTCACTACTTCAACTATCTTACAAGATGCTGATAGTCAATTCATTGGCCTAACAGTTGGTGAAGATATCGCTTTTGCTTTAGAAAATGACTGTCAACCTAAAGATAAAATGCACCAAACTGTAAACCAGTGGGCTAGTGAGTTAAAAATCAAAGAACTACTTACTCAATCTCCACAAAGTCTTTCTGGAGGTCAAAAACAAATTGTTGCCTTAGCTGGAGTTTTAGTCGACGAGTCACCTATTTTATTATTCGATGAGCCACTTGCTAATCTAGATCCCGCTTCTGGGCTTAAAACGATGGCAATTATCGATAAAATTCAAAAGGAACTTAATGCGACAGTTATAATTATTGAACATCGCGTAGAAGAAGTCCTCAGTCAACCAATTGACAGAATTATTTTAGTAAATGAAGGTACGATTGTTGCTGATCAGCCTACTAATCAATTGCTCCACTCAAACACCTTAGAAAAAATTGGCGTTAGAGAGCCCCTATACCTAAAGGCTCTTACAGCCGCTGATGTAAATCTAAGTTCTATTAAAGAAGTAGACCAGATATCAACTCTCCCTGTTTCTGAAAAAATCAGCGATAAATTAGCAGCTTGGACTAAACAAGCTAAAATCACCAAAAAAGAAGTAGATAATTTACCATTATTAAAATTAGATCACGTTGGTCATCAATACAGCAAGAATCAGCCCTATCCCTTAAAAGATGTTTCTACTACTATTAATCAGGGCGACTTTATTTCAATAGTTGGACAAAATGGTGCAGGTAAAACTACCCTTTGCCGAACTATTTGTGGTTTTATTTCTAACGAAGGAAAAATCACTCTTAAGGACCAGAATTTAAGTGACTTATCAATTAAAGAGAGAGCCGAAAAAATTGGCTACGTAATGCAAGATCCTAATCAAATGATTTCTCAAAAAATGATCTTTGATGAAATTGCTCTAGGTTTACGTTTACGCAATGTTGATGAAGAAACAATTAAGCAAAAAGTTGACCAAACGTTGAAAATTTGTGGACTTTATCCCTTTAGACATTGGCCAATTTCCGCATTAAGTTTTGGACAGAAAAAGCGTGTCACAATTGCTGCAATTTTGGTCTTAGAACCGGAGATTATTATTTTAGATGAGCCAACTGCTGGTCAAGACTGGAAGACATATACGGAAATTATGAGCTTTTTAACGCATCTAAATACTATGGGTAAAACAATCATTATTATCACCCATGATATGCACTTAATGCTTGAGTATACTAGTCGATCTCTGGCATTTGCTAAGGGAAAATTAATTGCAGATACTACCCCAATTGAATTATTAACCAATCAAGCTTTAATTAAAGAAGCCTCATTAAAGCGCACTAGTCTTTACGACCTGGCAAAACATTATAACTTACCTGATCCAAATAAATTTGTGCAGGCTTATATTAATTTTGAACAACAAAACTGGAAGGATGAAGATTATGAATGATAGTAAAATTTTGGGCTACCAGCCAGGTAATAGTTTTATTCATGCTCTCAATGCTACTACAAAAATGATCTTTTTAATCCTGGTATCCATTGCTTGTATGGTTACCTATGATACTCGCTTCTTGATTGCTATCTGTATCCTATCCTTAATTTTGTTAAAAATTGCTGGCATCAAATGGAAGCAAGTTTCTTTTATTGTTAAATTCATTATTGTTTTTGCCATTATTAATATCATCGCTGTTTTTATTTTTCAGCCAACTTATGGTGAGACACTCTACCATTCAAAAACGGTTCTAATCAATGCAGGATACTTCACTTTAACTGCACAGGAACTATTTTATTTATTTAACGTAATTTTGAAGTATATCTGTTCTATCCCCTTGGTTCTACTCTTTTTATTAACTACTAACCCTAGTCAATTTGCAGCTAGTCTAAATAAAATTGGGGTCAGTTATAAAGTTGCCTATGCGGTTTCTCTAGCCTTACGCTATATACCTAATATTCAGGAAAGTTACTGGTCAATTTCTGCAGCTCAACAAGCAAGAGGAAATGAACTTTCTAAAAAAGCTTCTCTTGGAAAAAGAATTCATGGAACTTTAAATATTGTTACTCCACTTATTTTTTCAAGTCTTGATCGTATTGATACAATTAGCACCGCAATGCAACTTAGACGCTTTGGTTCTAAAAAGAAACGTACTTGGTATGTTGCAGAAAATTTCAACTTAGCTGATTATCTAGTTACTACTTTGGCTTTTATTCTTGTACTAGTTGTAATTTTGCTCTTTAAAGTCAACTCAGGACGTTTCTATAATCCTTTTGTATAAAAGTTTCTTTTACTGCCAAGATAAGTTAAAATATACTAATAAAAAGAAAGAGGGAGAGCTTTATGAATAACTTTTCACAAGAACCAGAACGCCGTACAATTGTCGACGTAACTGGTTTAAATAGATTCTTAAGCAGAATGTACGGCATGATGACAATTGCTGTTTTAGTATCTGCCTTAAGTGCTTACTTAACAATGACTGTCTTTAGAACACAAGTTATGACCTTATTTGCTAGCAATCCAGCAATGACTTGGATTTTATTGCTAGTTCCACTTGCTTTAACTTTTGGAATTAGCTTTAGAGCAACGAGAAATCCAGTAGCTAGCTTTGTAATGCTAATGATCATGGCAATTGTTTATGGAGTTGAATTTTCATTAATTGCTGGTGCTTATACTGGCCGCAGCATTGCTTCTGCATTCGTAGCTTCTTCTACTGTATTCATTACAATGGCTGTAATTGGTACCACAACTAAAAAGAACTTAAATAATTTAGGATCATATGCTTCTGCAGCTTTAATTGGATTAATTGTTGCAATGCTAATCAACATGTTCTTAAGAAATCCAATGGTTTCTTACATTTTCTCATTTATTGCAGTTATTATCTTTACTATTTTAACTGCTTGGGATGCACAAAGAATGAAGCAAATCTACGAAAACTACAGTGGCCAAGTTTCTGTTGACGGCTTAGCAGTTGCGGGTGCTTTGGCACTTTACTTAGATTTCGTTAACTTATTCTTACAATTCTTACAAATCTTTGGATTTAGCGATAGAAATTAATATTCTACATAAAAAGCTACTAAATCTTGGTGTTAAAACCTTGATTTAGTAGCTTTTTTGGTTTGCATTATTTATTACTCAATTTTGCCAATAATTTCATTCTCATAAGTTTGATCATGAACTGCTTCAATATTTTCATCAAAATTGAATTCTGCTGTATGCTTATTTTTAAGCTTAACTTTATAAGTAGCTCCCATCTTGAACCATTCATATTCTGAGTCAATATGCCCTAAATCGATCAATTGATTATCTAAATCTTGGAGATCATCCACGATTACCTTAGCTGTTGGTCCAAGCATTAATAGAACTAATCTATCTTCTGCATTTTCTCGAATCATTTGTTCTATTTTATTAACTTTTTGGTATGCATTTCTTGATGGTGCAAGAATTCTTTTAACCGACTTGGTGTTATCAAATAAGTCGTTACCCACTCCTGAACGTGTTAACGCTCCTTCAACAATTAAGATATCTTTTTCTTTCCAAATCTGCTTAAGTTTATTAAACCAACCAGCACTTTTAGCCTTATCAATTCGATCAATATATGGGCGAGAAATAAAAGTATTACTATAGATATTTTCTGTTTTTTCTACTTCGCTTAGAAGATACTGATTGTTAAAAAAGAAATTAGTTTCATAAAAATCTTTTGTATATTGACCATAATCCTCTAAACTTTCAAATACATCTGGAAGGGCTACATCGTATTTATTATTACCGCCCGCAAAAAGTATCTGTTTTAATTTTTTCGATAGATCCTTATTATATGCTTGATAAGTAATACCTTTTCCATTAATCAAACTCAATTCTCCATCCCCAAAACGAATAATGGATTTTTTCTCATTAATAAGTCGATCTAGCGATTCATCCATTCCTCTGACATGTATATTAAAAAGCTGAGGAACTACGTGGTCAGTAGGACGTTTTACTAACTTTTGGATTACCTCTGCCATTTCATCAATTTGATCATCTTCAAAGACTTAATAGGCATCATAATTTCTACTTTCAGATCTTGAAGAATTAAAGGCCAAAATAGGAACTTGTCGACGCTTAATCCGATTAAGTACCATTTTATTTTTATCACCATAATTAATATCAAGGTAAACGGTGCACTTATTAATAAGCTCAATTTGTTTTTTAGCCGTAGCACTTGGGTATATAGTTACATTATCATATTGAGATAAATGACTTAATAAAAAGGCAACTGGAGTAAATGCTGCAATACTAAAGTGAATATTAGGTAATTTTTTTACTAGCTCTTCTAAATTTTGAACTTCAGCGACATTCGTAAATATATAGGCCTCTCCGTCAAAGGTCTTATCATAATTGTCATTTAATTCAAAGTTTCTAAAAATAATTTTTGACCATTCTAAATTGTGGTACTCCCACCATTTCTCTCTTAGTTCAGTTGTATCAGTGATGTTAAATGGCTTATCTCGCTCAGTAAAATGAATAATAGCAGGCTCTTTTATATGATCAAAGAATGCATAAAAACTGTCTTTATCATTCCAATAACTTTTTCTCTCATAGCCAATTTGATAATTATATTTTGGATCTAACTTTCCATAATTCTGCGCAAATCCTGCATTCATCATAACCTGGGTGTTATTTAAATTATATTTCTTCCCTAAATCCAATAATTGGTTTCCGATATTGTTGTTATACCAAAATCTATTATTAATTAATAAGACTCCTGAATTAAATTGATCAGGATTAAAGTAGTCCACTACAGTATACAAAGGTCTATTTTCAATATTAGTTTCAAAAAGCTGATCTAAATTTTTGTCCACAATCACATCACTATCTAAATAAAGAACTTTATCTTCTTTAATTAATTCTGGAATCAAAAATTTGCCATATACCATCTTAGAAATTCGATCTTCGGGATTTGGCATATCTTTAAAACGACTAAGATCAATTTTTAAATCGATAACTTCCGAGCTCAGCTCTTTCAAATATCCATTAATATTCATAAACCACTCGTGTGGAATATCAGGATTTATAATATAGGTTTTTACATCTTGATTATGAGCATAAATAGACTTTAATGTTGTTTCTGCTTGATCAATCCAACTATAATCAACACTTAATGCGATTGTCTTCATTATTCAATTTCTCCAATAATTTCATTCTCATAAATCTTATCATGAACAGTTGCAATATTTTCATCAAAATTGAATTCCGCTGTATGCTTATTTTCAAGCTTAACTTTATGAGTAGCACCCATCTTGAACCACTCATATTCTGAATCAATATGACCTAAATCAATGATTTGATTCTCTAAATCTTGCAAATCATCCACAACTACTTTCGCTGTTGGCCCAAGCATCAACAAAATCAGCCTATCTTCTGCATTTTCTCGAATCATTTGTTCTATTTGATCAATTTTTTGGTATGCATTCTTTGATGGAGCAATAATTCTTTTAATTGATTTAGTATTAGTAAATAAATCATTTCCTACTCCTGAACGCGTCAGTGCTCCCTCTACGATTAGGAGATCACGACCATTCCAAAGTTGTTTCAATTTATCAAAGTATGCAGCACTTTTACTTTTATCAACTAGATCAATATATGGTCTTGAAATGAAAGTTGAACCATACCAATTACCAGTTTGTCCAATTTCTTTTAAGAAACTTTCATTATTTGGAAAGAAAGATGTTTCATAGAATGATTGAGTAAAATCTTGATAACGCTCCGGTTTGGTAAATACATCTGGTAAACAAACCAAGGTATTATTAAATTGGCCCCGCAAAATAATATCTTTTAGTCGATTGGCAAGTTCTGAATTATAGGTTTGATAAGGAATTGAGGCTCCTCTAATTAAATCAAATTCACCATCTCCAAAACGAATTACAGATTTATTGTCTTGCAAAATCAAGTCTAATGATTCATCCATATCTTTTACTCTAATATTATATTTTGGAGCATTAATTTTTACTGTCTCTTTAATCGCTTCTGCCATTTCATCAATTTGATTATCATGAAAGACATGATAATTATCATAATCCAAATTTTGAGACTTAGTCTGATCAAAAGAAAAAATCGGGATTCTTCTCTTCATAATTCTTTCGATTACTTCATCAGCTTTTGGTCCATAATTAATATCTAAATAAATATCTGCTTCATTTATCTCTTTATCTAATGTTTTTCCTATAATTGTTGGGAAAAGCCGCACATTATCATATTGCGTTAATTTCAATAAAAGAAAAGCCATAGGTGTATAGGCAGCAATATTGAATCTTATATTTGGTAATTTTTTGATCAACTGTTCAATATTCTGTACGTCCGCCATACGAGTAAGCAAAAATGCCTCTCCATCAAAAGATAGATCTTTAATTTTACTCTTATCAAAACTACTATATTTAGAAATAATTTCTGACCATTCTAGTCTTCTATAATGCCACCATTTGTTTCGTAAACTAACTGTTGATACTAAGTTAAATGGCTTGTCTTCAGTAATAAAGTGGATTATTTTTGGTTTTTTAACTTTATCAAGAAATTGTGTAGTTTTTTGCAGATTTCCCCAAAAAGCTGCTTTTTCAAAACCAATTTGGTAATTATAAGATAAATCTAATTCTTCAATTCTATCTTTAAATACTTCATTAATAACAGTCTGATCACCATTTCGAAGATTAGGGTCTTTTGCTTTTTCTAAAAGACTAGAAACTATGTTACTTTCCTTCCACTTTTTATTATTAATCAATAACATTCCCGAATTAAATTCTGCGGGAACTTGATAGTCACGCACACCACAAACCCATTTATTTTCTAAATCAATATTAAATAATTCATCTAAATTGGCATTCACAACTATATCACAATCTAAATATAGTACTTTATCTTCTTTAATTAATTCAGGAATTAGTATTCTCGCAAAAGCAATATTTTTAATTCCTTTAAAAGAAGAATTAACATTATTTAAATATGCCTGATCAATTTTTTTATCTACAATTTGTGAACCTATTTGATTAAGATATTGATTCAAATTAATAAACCATTCGTGGGGAATATCAGGATTGATAACGTAGATTTTTACTTTTTGATTATGATAAATAATTGATTTAACTGTTGTTTCAATTTTATCTAAGAATCCATAATCACCATTTAGTACTATCGTTTTCAAACTTATCACTCATTTCTATTAATACTTAAACATCCAACTTTCACGAATCGCATAATATTATCTACTAAAAGCACATTATATAACACTTATATTTTTTCTATAATCATCTCACTCAATTTAAAACGTGTTCTAATATTATCGATAAACAAATTGAACGCACTACAATCATTATATATCTCTAGTTAAATGCAGAATTGAAAATAATGATAAAAAAAAAGGAATCAAATAGATAACTTATACCTACTTGATTCCTCATTAATGGCCTTTATTTCTTTTTGATACTGAGGATTATCCTCTTCATTCAGATTTTCATCCATAGATTCTGCCATATGTTTATTTTTACCAATTGATACTACATAAATTTGTATTGTTACCTAAGTAAAGCACTTTATCTTCATCTACTAGCTCGGGAATTAAAAATTTGCCATACTCTATTTTTGACCTAGTAGTATCTTTTAATTCTGGTAAGTCATTAAAACGATTTAAGTCTATTTTTTATCAACTACCTCTGAGTTGATGTTATTTTAATAAAGAATTTATCCCATATCAATAGAATTATATAATCTACACTTGAAAATATTTCACCTATCTTTTCTACCGTATAAAAGCAGAAACACTGATATATCAACGTTTATTTAACGATGATTATCAGTGTTTTCTTCATTTTAAGTACCTATTTTTTATTATTTTTTCTGGATCTCAATCCTAATAATGCTCCCAAGCTAGCTGCAATTATTCCTAACAAACCGGAATTATTTTTAGTACCCGTTTGTGGAAGCTTCTGGTTACGAGCATGCTTTGCCATTCTGCTAGTCTTATTTACTCTAGTTATTTCAATTGATTCTGAATTTCTTCTACTTGAAGATAGATGCTTTTCACTAGCAATAGGTGTAACTGAGTTTGCTTGTCCTGTTTCACTGTTTAGTGAATTTGCAGGAATTTCAGAAGGTATCAAATTTAGATTCATCATCAGTATATTGATAAACATAAATTTTTCCTAAATTGGTAGTATTAGTACTACTTTGATTAGTGCTAATGGATAGTTGTTGAGACTGTGGATTTTCCCATCTTAATATCGGATTAAGAGTTAACTTATTATTACCACTAGTATAGGCCGCTGCTTCTGAATTAAAAACTATTCTATAATATGTACCCATATTATAGGCCGTAGCTATTTGAACTCCGTTAGGAGTCATTAAGGGGAGATTAGCCGCTAATTTACTACCATAAGCTTCAATATATTTCCATTACTATCCGGTAGTCCTAAATGGACGTCAATATATTGACCATCTTCCAAAGTTTGTTTTGGAGTAATTGAAAAGGCAAGTTGTTCATACCCAGGATCGCTACTTGTTTCTCCAGCAACTGGTATTACTTTGATGTTACTTATGGTATAGGCAGTAGTAGGTAGTTCTTCTTTCCCTACTTGATTGGATCTAGTGTTAACTTAAATTGTCCACCAAAGTTCTGTGCCGCATTCCACCCGGGATTAAAGTCTAACTGGATTTTAAACAACTGCTCTCCATTTGATCCGACTTTTTCTAAATCTTCAATTGAATAGTTACTTGTCGAATATTGATTAGATCCATTAAATACTCCGCCAAAATAATTACCAACATCTTTATCTATTAAGTAAAAATCATTTACACTCGATGTAAAACCTTTAGGAATCATTATAATAAATTGTGAATTATTAACGGTAGAATCACCAACTGTAGAAAGACGAACAGAAAGTGCAGATATTTGTGATTGTGGAGTATTGCTAGTGTAGTTAATACTATTTCCAGAAACAAAAGCACCGGATGAATTTAAATTACCAAAAGAAGCAGTTCCTGTAAATTGAGGTAATTCTACAGTGTTGTTAAGAATGTAATTAATTGAACCTTGTTGATTATTAATCCCAGTAGAGTTTTTCACAACCTCAATTGCTTGGCCATTTACATTAAACGTATATGAGCCACCTCCATAGGAACTTGTTCCATTTGCTATGGCATAGTTGGATACTTCAGAAACACGGGGAGTACCATATACATTATATGAAACCACACCTTTTGCATTTGCATCTAAGGTTAATTTGACTTGACCACCAAAGTTATTTCCCCAAGTTGGTGTTGCACCAGTTAAGGTGATCATAAATAGTTGTTCACCATTTGGACCGTAATTTCCTAGTTCCTTTATTGTCGATGTTCCATTATAAGGGCCTGCAAATCCCCCATCACTAAAGATATCAGTACCTTGAGTATTAGTTAAAGTAGAAAAATCAGCAGTAGTAGCAATAAAGCCTTTGGGAATCATGATTATAAATTGAGGATTCGTAACGTTCGAATCTCCATATGTTGATAAACGAAACGTATAGGTAGGTACAGCCCCATCTTTAAAGTCGGTTCCATTAACGTTACTATCGTCAGCATTTTTAATCATTACTGTACCAGAAAAAGTAGGTTTAATAATTGCATCATTTGTTGTCGCTAAAGTTACAAAATTAGCACCTAAGGCAACTGGTAATTGTGAATTCGTAGTCGAATTATTTCATTGAATTGTATTATTTGTAGCGAGAGGCAAATTGTTAGGAGAAGAAATATTTTTATTTAATTCTAAACTAGCTTGTAGTGTAGTTGGAACATTGTTCGAAGTTGAGTGATATGTAGAAGTAATTGCAGACTGACTTACATGTGATGTATTAGCTGATCTGTTAGTATCTGTAGAATTTTCTTCAACGTTTTTATTACTTTTTAATACTGTCTTATGTTCCTTAGAAGATAGATAGAAGGTATTTATTTTTTGAGTATTAGACTTTTTTTCTGTTGATTTATTTTTGGCCAAACTTAGAGAATTAAGTATACTTTTACATTGACTCAGTGAATGCGAGAAACGCTGAGATTGAGATACGATACCGGAAATACTTTCAGACTGACTTATAGAATCAGAAACACCTTCTGAAATTTTGAGGCTCTTAGAAGTAGATAGACTTTGTACTTCCGAATTACTAATACTATTTTCTTTTTCAGTAGATTTACTATTTACTTGATTTGAAATCCCAGTTTGGGTATTTTCTGATACTGATCCTACAATTTGAGATTTAGCATCTACAGAAGTTTGTGCTGCATATACACGATCATTGGGTAAAATCGCAATACCAGTTGTTCCGGTACCTAAAATTGCTGCTAATGCAGCAAGTTCTTTAATATAGGACTTTTAATTATCACTCTAATCCTTTAATCTATTGGGGTCTACATATTTTTTCTTTTGACTATCTTTTCTTTTATTTTTAAAATTTTTCTCTTCCATGCTTTTTCCCAATCCATATCATAAATTACAAAATATAAAAAATATTAATTGAGCATATAAATAACGCACTACTATACACATCTATAATATATCTTTTGTAATTAAATTAAAGCACAAGCACTTGATATTAAGGATAATCGCTTCTAAGATCAGATAAAGCAGTTATTTATCGGCTTAAGTCCATAGTCAAAAATAATGAGTATTATATAAAATAAATCACAATAAAGTTACCTAAAATCCTAGTATTAAAGTACAAAAAAATACACGATTCCATAAAATTCTCCTCTTATAGAATCGTGTATTTTAATTATTAATTTTTATAAAATAACCTTAATTGATTAAATCACAAACTTTTTAAGGGCTTTGGCAATCCCATTATGATTATTATCATCGGTTACAAAATCAGACTTTTCTTTGATATCTTCAATTGCATTTCCCATAGCAATTTTCTTAAAGCTTGGATTTTCAAACATAGAAACATCATTACCTTGATCGCCAAAGACCATGACATCTTCGGGGCTAATCTTTAAACGTTGCGCCAAATCCATTAAAGCATTTCCTTTTGAAGCCCCAATTCCATTTAGCTCAATGCAGTTATCTAAACTACGAACTATATCATATGATTCAAAGGCCCAGTACGGAATAGAATTCCATAGTTTTTCAATTTGATCACTATCTTTTGCACAAGTAAATCCTACCTTGTTAAAAGTAAAATCTTTTGGAATTTCTTTACGTTCACGAACCCTAATTTCATTATCAGTTAAAGCAGCATTAATTTGCATTTGTACCGAAAGATCACGATCTAAAGTCCAAAAACGTTCAGTCGTTTCAAAGTGTAAGTTTACGTGAGCAAGTCTCTGCAAGCGAAGCATTACTTCAAAATCGCGATAGTTCATCTCTTGACTCATCAGAACTTTCCCAGACAAGTCTTGTACAACTGCGCCGTTAAAGACAACTGCATATTCTTCTGGTCCTTCAAGCCCTAATTGAGTTTCAAAAGGCATCACTCCAGAGAGAGGACGACCAGAAGCAAGAACTACCTTAATTCCCATTCCATGTACTACCTGTAAAGTTCTCAGAGTTTCAGGTGAAATTGTATTTCCACTAGTTAGTAAAGTTCCATCTAAATCTACCGCAATTAGTTTTACTGCCATAAATTACCCCTATCTTCCAAAAATCATATAGAAAATTACATTTATTAATAATCCCATTAGTGCATAAAAGAACACTGCATTAGCTTTAATTTTTTCTTTTTTTATTAAATATACAAAGCTCGCAATAAGGCCCACTAAGGGAAAAACAGTGTAAAAAATAATTGCCCATTCAGCAATTCCATTAACATCTGTACTTAAATTATGAATGAATTTTTTCATTTCTTCTCCAACAAAAATAGAGACTAATAAATTATTAGTCTCTATTTTATATTAACCAACATAAAATTCAATATGCTGTTTTAGATTTTCAAAATCAATTGGTAAATGACCACCAATCTCACCATCTAAATTCACAGGAATAGGATCCTTATCTTTACTATCACCTAATAATTCTACCTTTAAATTTTTAGTCTTAGTATAGATAATCTGTGGATCATTAACATGATTTCCATTCAAAGCCATGGCCATTAAACGTAAAACATCTACTGGATTTGCAGTTTTAACTACAATTAACTGAAATAGTCCATCGGATAATTGAGCATCCGGCATGATACGTTCAAAACCTCCAATTGAATTGGTCATCCCTAAAAGAAACATTGATAGGTCTCCCTCATAGACTCCTTCATCATAGGTTAAACGCATCTTATTGCTGCTGATTTTTGGTAGCATTTCTGCACCCTTAAGTAAATATGCACTATAACCAAGGACGGATTTTACTTCTGATGGCACACCATAAGTGAGCTCAGTTAATGAACCGCTAGCAGCAATGTTCATAAAGTATTGCTTACCCGCACGCCCAATATCCATCCTTTGTGTTTTACCTCTCAGAATTACTTTAGCTGCCTCAACTAAATCATCTCTAGGAATCTTTAATGCGCGAGCAAAATCATTGGTAGTTCCTGCCGGAATGACAGCGAGTTTTGGCCTTTTTTCTAATGGAGCTACTCCATTAACTACTTCGTTAATAGTACCGTCTCCACCAGCACCAACTAGTAAATCAAAACCTGCTAAGGCACATCTTTTTGCCTCATTTTGAGCAGACAAAGGGTCTGGCGTAGTTCTAAAAGCACTGGCTTCAAAACCAGCCTGTTCTAATACATTTAAAATATCTGCTACATTTTGAAGCATTTGCTCGTGACCTGAGACAGGATTATAAATCAATCTTGCTTTTTTCGTCATCGCCTATCGCCTCCCTAAAATGATTAACGACTTTGAAGTTCCTTGTTAAGCAATTGGTTAACAACTTTAGGGTTAGCTTTACCACGAGTTTGTTTCATGATTTGACCAACTAAGAATCCAATTGCACGATCTTTACCATTCTTAAAGTCTTCAACAGATTGTGGGTTATCATCAACAACTTTAGTAACCATTGGCCCAAGAACAGAAACGTCAGATAATTGAACCATACCCTTATCTTCAACGTATTTCTTAGGATCAGTACCATTTTCAATAGATTCCTTAAATACTTTCTTTGCAATCTTAGATGAAATAGTACCATCTTTGATCATCTTGATCATTTCGGCTAAGTGTTCTGGAGTCAACTTAATATCTGCAATGCCAACTTGGTTTTCATTCAAGTAACCATTAACTTGAGTGTTTAACCAGTTAGCAGCTAAGGTTGGATCTGCACCAGCAGCAACTGCAGCGTCGTAGAAGTCACTTGATTCCTTAGTTTGTAAAATAACGTCTGCGTCGTATTCCTTAATACCATATTCTTCAACGTAACGCTTACGACGTTCAAATGGTGATTCAGGTAAACTTTCTTCAATTTCGTCAATCCAGCTTTGCTTAATATGGTAAGGAGCAATATCTGGTTCTGGGAAGTAACGATAGTCTGCGTCACCTTCCTTAACACGTTCTAGGACAGTCTTACCAGTAGCTTCATCAAAACGACGAGTAGAAAGTTGAACTCTACCACCAGAAAGTAATACTTGTTGTTGACGTTTTTCTTCATAAGCAAGAGAACGACGTACGTGGTCAAATGAGTTCAAGTTCTTCATTTCAACCTTGGTACCAAGCTTTTCTTGACCTGCAGGACGAATAGAAATGTTGGTATCAACACGCATTGAACCTTCTTCCATCTTAACGTCAGAAGCCCCAGTAAATTGAACGATTTGACGTAACTTAGTCAAATATGCATAAGCTTCTTCTGGATCTTCCATATCAGGTTCAGAAACAACTTCAAGAAGTGGAACTCCCTGACGGTTTAAGTCAACGTATGAATAACCGTTAGCACCGTGCGTATTCTTACCAGCATCTTCTTCAATGTGCATTTCATGAATACCAATGCGTTTCTTCTTACCACGAACTTCAATTTCGATATAACCATCACGAGCAAGTGGTTGGAAGAATTGAGTAATCTGATAAGCTTTAGGGTTATCTGGGTAGAAATAGTTCTTACGGTCAAAGTGAGTTACTGGTAAAACATGTGAATGAGTTGCTAAAGCAACCATAATACCAAGACGGTAAACGTCCTTGTTTAAACGAGGTAAGACACCAGGCATAGCCCAGTCGATAACATTAGTTTCAGTGTTTGCTTCAGCACCATAACTAACTGGTGATGGAGAAAAAATCTTACTCTTTGTTTTTAATTCGAAGTGGACTTCTAGACCAATAGTCGATTTAAAATTCATTAATTAATCCTCCATTCCTGTAGGTGTTTTTTCGTAGAATTTATTATTACGTTCAATGAAATCAGAAACTTTAAATACATTTCCTTCATCAAAACGCTTAGCCATAATTTGAAGACCAGCAGGCATACCATCAACTAAGCCTGCAGGCACGCTAGCTGCTGGAATACCAGCTAAGTTAGCTGAAATAGTTAAAAGATCATTATTGTACATCTTAATTGGATCAGAAATTTCTTCACCAATACCAAATGCTGGCTCAGTAGTAGTTGGTCCAACAATAACATCGTTTTCTTCAAAAATCTTTTCAAAGTCGCGGCAAATTAATGTTCTAACTTGTGCAGCCTTCTTGAAGAATTCATCATATGCACCAGCTGATAAAGCAAAAGAACCAAGCATAATACGACGCTTAACTTCGTCACCAAAGCCTTCACTTCTTGATTTTACATAAACGTCTAATAAGTTCTTAGTGTCCTTTGCACGGTAGCCATAGCGGATACCATCATATCTTTGAAGGTTTGAAGAAGCTTCACTAGAAGCAACAATGTAATAAGTAGGAACAACATACTTAGTATGTGGCAATGAAACTTCGTTAATAATTGCACCGGCATCCTTCAAAACATCGATTTGTTTTTGGATAACTTCGCGCATTTCACCGTCAACAGCATCCATGTATTCCTTAGGAACAGCCACACGTAAGCCTTTAACATCTTGGCCTAAGAAGCTAGTGTAATCAGGTACTTCTTGTTCAGAAACAGTTGCATCATGTTCATCAGGACCAGCAATTACGTTTAATACTTCAGCTGAATCCTTAACACGCTTACTCATTACACCAATTTGATCCAATGAAGAACCAAAAGCAATAAGTCCCCAACGTGATACTCTACCGTAGGTTGGCTTAATACCAAAAATACCATTGAAGGCAGCTGGTTGACGAATAGAACCACCAGTATCTGATCCAAGAGCTGCAACAACTTCACCACTCGCAACTGCAGCTGCAGAACCACCGGATGAACCACCAGGAACTTTATCTAAGTTCCATGGGTTATGTGTTTCACCATAGTAAGAATGTTCAGTGGATGAACCCATTGCAAATTCATCCATGTTAGTCTTACCAACAAAAGTTGCTTGAGCCTTCTTTAATTTGCTAATTACAGTAGCATCATAAACGGGCATATAGTTGTAAAGAATGTGGCTAGCTGCTGTAGTCTTCATACCATTAGTAATGATATTATCCTTGATAGCAATAGGAATACCAGCTAATTTATTTTTATTAAAATCTAAATTTTCTGCTGGCTTTGCTTCTTCATCAACAGTAATCCAGGCATTAATCTTTTTGTCTGTTTCTTTAATATTTTTAACTGTTTCCTTAGCTAGGTCTTCAGCTGTTATTTCGCCATCTTGTAATTTTTTATTTAATGAGTCAATGTTTTCATTTAAGTAATTCATTATTCATTATCATCCTTATCAATAATTACTGGCACCTTAATGAAGCCATCAGCTTTTTCAGGAACATTCTTCATTAATTCTGCGCGACTTTCCCAATGTTCAGGCTTGTCTTCTCTAAAGTCAGTCTCTCGATCAACAACTTGAACAGTTTCAGGAACTCCTTCAGTATCAACTTCGGCTAATTGATGTGCCATATTGATAATGTCACCCATTTGTTCAGTAAACTTATCAATTTCGTCTTCACCAAACTCAAGTCGAGATAGTGCTGCAACGTGATTGATTTCATCTTTTGTAATTTTCACCGTTTGCCTCCTATTCACCGCCAAAGACGTGGACATAATAACTATCGTCTGCGGAATTCTTAGCGATTAATGCCTGCGTATCATTAACAGAATTAATCTTAATTTCTATTGGTGCATCCTTAGGTAAGTACTTCTTAGCAGCTGACAATACAAGTCTTGAAAAACTCTCAATCTGCGCATAACCAAAGAATTGGGTAGTTACAGTAATGTTCATTTGTGTCAAAGTTTTATTTTGATAATGAACAGTCGCTGTTACCCCACTAATATTAGGGAAGTAACCTTGAATAGCTGCTTTAAAATCACTAAATGAAGCTGCATCAGTAGAATTGATTGCTTTTTCGCTTCCAACAGTCGGTAGCACTTGACTACGATTATTGACTGTTTTCCAATCATTTATTTTACTACTATTTGCATCAGCAATTCCATATGCAAAGTAATTTCCACCTACAAGAGAATCTTTACTGGTTTTACTAAAAAGTCCAACCAAAATTGGGATATCTTTTAATCCCTTCTTTTTACGTAAATACGAAACCAACTTATTAGCGGCTTCTTTACCAAAAGTCTCCTGTTCTGCACGAGAAATATCTTTATGATATTGGGGACCATCTTTAACTTTTTGGTAGTAATCAACCGAGTTAAGAGCTAGCCCAACACTCATACCATCCATTTTGTAACTAGAATTAGATTTAGTCAAAAAATCTTGTTCTAAAATTTGATCTAAAATAATAGGATTATACGAATTCTTTTTATTACTTTTTTCCGCATTTAGACCTTCTGGATTACTTTTAGACTTTCTTCCTAGCCAATCAGTAGCATCAGCAACCGAAATTTTTTGTCCTTCTTGAAAAACATACTTACTACTTGAAAAAGTATTGTGAGATAAATCAATTAACCCAGATTCTAAAGCACGACTATCTACATTATTATCACTAGTATTTTCAGTTGTTCCTTCAATTGGACTAGTTACATACTCTCCATCTTTTAAAAGAACATTATACCCATTTTTACTAGTACTGGTAGTTTGATAGCTTTTTTTCTTTGTTGTAGAAGTAGTAGGGTTATTGGCAAGATCAGAATTTTTTAAATTGCCACATGCACTTAAACTTAACCCAGTTGCTAGTAGTAGTGCTATTTGCAAAAATCTTTTCAATTTATTTTTCCTTCTTATTCTTTATTTTTCAATTTTTGCAATTGCTTCTTGTTCAGTTAACATTGGAACTTGAAGTTTTTCAGCCTTATCTTTTTTAGAGCCCGCATCTGCTCCGTAGATCAAATAATCTGTCTTCTTAGAAACTGACCCAGTGACTTTTGCACCAAGATCCTGAAGCTTCTTAGTAAATTCACTTCGAGTAAAGGCAGATAATTTTCCAGTTAGAACTACTGTCTTTTCCTTAAAGAAATTATCTGGTGCTTCTTCTTCAACTGTTCCTAAATATTCCATATTTAATCCACTGTCACGCAATTCTTGTAGTAGTTTCTGTGCGCTTGGTTGATTAAAATATGCTGTTAATGACTCCGCAATCGTCTCTCCTATTGTATCGATACTTGTTAATTCTGGCACTGTTAATTGACTAACCTTTTCCAAATTTTTATATTTTTCCAAAATTAATCTAGCCGCCTTAGCACCAACATGATCAATTCCTAAGCCGTACAGTAATAATTCAGCAGAGTTTTGCTTACTATTTTCAATAGAAGACAATAAATTAGTAATTGATTTTTCCTTAAAGTGATCGAGTTGTCCTAGTTGGTCCGGAGTTAAATGATATAAGTCAGCTACATCATTAATAAATCCCTTATCAATTAACTGTTTAACAATTCTAGGACCAAGTCCCATAATATTCATCGCTCCACGTGAAGCAAAATGAATAATTCCTTCTTCAATTTGAGCTGGACACATCGGATTAATACAACGAAGTGCTACTTCATCTTGCAAGTGAACTAAAGTTTCTCCACATGAAGGACAAACATTTGGAATCTCATACGGCTTACTATCTTTAGGTCTTTTGCTTAAAACAACACTAGAAATTTCTGGAATAATATCTCCAGCTTTATGCAATTTAACTGTATCGCCAATTCTTACGCCCTTTTCTCTTAGGTAGTCTGGATTATGTAAAGACGCACGAGAGACAATAGTTCCAGCAAGTTTAACTGGATCCATTACTGCAGTAGGTGTTACTACTCCAGTTCGGCCAACTGTCCATTCAATATTTCTAACTACAGTCTCTTGCTCTTCTGGTGGAAACTTATAGGCAATTTCCCAGCGAGGTACTTTTACAGTATTACCCAGTTCATTTTGTAAACTTAAGTCGTCAACTTTTAAAACAATACCATCAATTCCATAACTTAAATCATTACGTTTAGCGGTATATTCATCAATAAACTTAAATACTTCGTCCATTGATTCAAAACGTCGTCCAGACTGATTAGTATGAAATCCTAATCGATTCATTTCATCAATCGCTTGATGTTGACTTGTAATGTTTCTTGGTGGATTAACCCAAGTATAAATAAAAGTACTTAAATTTCTTTTTTTAGTAATTCGAGCATCTAATTGTCTTAAAGAACCAGCAGCAGCATTTCGAGGATTAGCAAAAACTTGCTCTCCTTTTTCATCACGTTCTGCATTTAAGGCTGCAAATGCTTCTTTCTCCATGTAGCATTCACCACGAACCTCAGTTGTTAAAGGTTCAGGTAATGTTTGAGGAATATCTTTAATAAATTTGGCATTAGCTGTTACATCTTCACCAACACGGCCATTTCCTCTTGTAGAAGCACGTGTTAATTTTCCATCAGTATATTCTAAGGATAAAGATAATCCATCAATTTTTAATTCCACATTATAAGCTACTGGGTGACCAACTAATTTCGTAATTCTTTCGTCAAATTCTTTAAGCTCATCTTTTGAGAAAACATCCCCCATTGAAAGCATCGGAACGGGGTGTTCAACTTTAGAAAGATCGCTTTTAATCTCTCCACCAACTCGTTGGGTAATTGAATCAGCAGTTACTAAGTCAGGAAATTTCTGCTCTAATTCTACTAATTCCTGATAGGTCTTATCATATACTGCATCTTCAACTACCGGAGCATCTTTTGCATAATAATCATCTGCCCATTTATCGAGCTTTTTTCTTAATTCATCGACTTTCTGAGAAGCCTCATTATGAGTTAAAACTGCCATTATATTAGCCCCTCTCTAAATCAAACTGTTCTATTTCATTATATCTTTTTAATTGGTGCAAAGGCAGCTAAAAGGCGTTTCACTCCTTGACTTGCAAAAGCAATATCTAATTCCATATCTTCGCCAGTACCGTTAACTTTAACTACAACACCTTTTCCCCATGCCTTATGGGAAACTTGGTCACCGACATTCCAGGACTTTTTCTCAGCTCCAACTGCACCAGTTGCTTTCTTAGCCTCCTCAATTTTAATCTTTGGAAGGTAAACATGAGAGTTTGCTTGTTCCTTTCTATTAGCGGCAAAAGGAACAGACATGACAGAATTAGATGGCATTGGGTTAATAAATTCCAAATCTTTATCTTCAATTTCATCAATAAAGCGTGATGGTTGATTACGTTGCGGACGCCCGTACATCATTCTAGAAAAAGCATTGGTTATGTAGAGTTTCTTTTCAGCTCGTGTAATTCCTACATAGGCCAGACGACGTTCTTCTTCAAGCTCACTTGGATCTTCTGCTGCTCTTGAAAGTGGGAAGAGTCCTTCTTCCATTCCGACTAAGAAGACCACTGGAAACTCTAGTCCCTTAGCAGCATGAAGAGTCATCAATGCAACTTGGTTATCTTGATTTTCTAAATCATCTTGATCACTTAATAATGAAATTTCTGAAAGAAAATCACCTAAAGCTGTTGAATCTTCATCTTCGGGCTCATAATTATCATCAAAACGCTTAGTAACAGTCAGAAATTCATTTAAGTTTTCTAATCTAGTATCTGCTTCAATTGTGTGTTCATTTTCTAAAGCTTCTTTATAGCCGAAATCCGCTAATATTTTTTCCGTTAACCCTGTTACACCATGCGTCTTACTATATTCGATTGCATCTTTTAAGGCCGTTCCAAAAGTAGCTAGGGTTCTAGCTGGGCGACCCGTAATTGGTGCTAAGCTCAAATTCTTAAAAGTCTCTTCTACTGTAAAATCATTATCATTGGCAAAACCGTTAAACTTAGCCATCGTAGTTGGACCCAAACCACGTTTTGGTACATTAATAATTCGATTAAAACTCATGGAATCAGCGGGATTTGCGACAACTTTTAAATAAGCCAAAATATCTTTAATTTCTTTTCGGTCGTAAAACTTATGCCCACCAACAATGCGATAAGGAATATTCGCCTTAACTAAGGCTTCTTCGACGTTACGTGATTGAGCATTGGTCCGATAAAGAACAGCAAAATCCTTGTAGTCTCTTTGATGTTCTTTTATTTCTTCTTTAATCTTTGAAATGATAAACAGTGCTTCATCATTTCCACTTTGAGCACGGTAATAATTGATTTTATCGCCAGCACCTTTATCAGTCCAAAGTTTCTTAGGTTTACGTTTTAGATTATTTTTAATTACTGAGTTAGCTGCATCAAGAATATGGCCAGTAGAGCGGTAGTTTTGCTCTAATTTAATAGTAGTAACTTCATCATCTTGGTAGTCATGCTCAAAATTAAGAATATTTTCCATGTTAGCTCCGCGCCAACCATAGATCGACTGATCTGCATCTCCAACAACACAAATATTTTTATATTGAGCAGCTAGCGCAACACAAAGTTGATACTGTGCTTCATTTGTATCCTGATACTCGTCCACTAAAATATAGCGGAATTTATTTTGATAATAATGCAAAGTTTCTTGGTCCTTTTTAAATAGGACGAGCGTTTGCATAATTAAATCATCAAAATCCATAATTTGATCACGCTTTAAGCGATGTTGATATTCGCTATATACTTGCGCTGTTACTTTTTCAAACGGACTAGCTGCTTGATCCTTAAAGTCTTTTGGAGTAAGTAAGTCATTTTTTCCATTTGAAATAGCTCCTAAAATTGCTTTTGGATCATACATTTTAGGATTAATATTAAGATCCTTTTCAATTCGTTTAATTAGTGTCAATTGTTCTGCAGAATCAGCAATTGAAAAATTATTGGAGTAGCCAATTTTTTCTGCGTCTCGACGCAAAATACGGACACATAACGCATGAAAAGTTGACATCCAAACACTGTCAGCTGCTGGTCCTAATAACTTTTGGACACGTTCTTTCATTTCAGTTGCAGCCTTATTAGTAAAAGTAATGGCTAAAACATTCCATGGCGCAACGCCCTTTTCTTCAATTAAATAGGCAATTCGACGTGTTAAAACTGATGTTTTTCCACTACCAGCTCCAGCAACTACTAAAAGTGGACCTTCAGTACACTGCACAGCTTTTTTCTGCTGAGGATTTAATCCTGCAAGAATTGTTTCTTCGCTCATTGCTTCTTCCTTTTCTGTTAACTCAAACGCTAAAATAGACTTGTCTATTATAACAAAAAACGACAATAGCATTTACTTAACTATTGTCGTTTTTAATTTAATCATATTGTGTTAAATTGAATTCTTTAATTATATCAATTAATTTTTTTGCATAACCTGGATCTGTCGCATATCCATCTGTTTCTAATGCCTGTGCTTGAGTGGCATAATCTTTGGCAGCTAAAACATGCTGATATTGTTTTCTATTCCAAGTAGTTCCATTCACAAATAGTCGTGTATGTGCCTCGATTGATTCTTCATAAGTATCGTAAACTCGAAAACGCCCCGTAACGGTTTCCCAATGATCATTAACAAATTCAGAGGTCGTTAACTCGCGACTTGTATTAGGATCCGTTCCCTTAACACCAAATAAATTATTGTATTTTCTAGAAAGCTCACTCTGACCAAAATTACTTTCTAGACAAGCTTGCGCAATCGTAACGCTTGGAAATAGACCATATGGCTTGTCGGATCGTTGGGCAATTGGAGCCACTACTTTAATAAACTTTTCTTTACTTTGAAGAGACTGTTCTTTTTCTAGTTGTGCCTGACGTAATCGTTCATTATTCACAGTTTGCTGACGCCAGTACAAAAAGCCTGATAAAATTATTACCAAAGTAAAGCAAATCGCAAATGCTCTTGCAATTATATACTGAATATTTTTTTGACGGCGTCTACGCGACATTTTAGCTCATCTTCCTTTTCACCACTTGCTTCAAAGGCATCGCAATTGCCGGAGTAAGAACAGCAGTAAAGATTGCTTCTACAATACCATTAATGCCTAAAACACTAATTAAAATAGCAATTAAAGGAGCTGAATTTTGAGTTTGACCTAATGAATGAAGTAAAACAGATGGATCCTTCATGTACCAAAGACTAGTAATACCAACTACAAGGAGTGTATTAGTCAAAGAAGTACATAATCCCGTGATTGTATAAACAATAGTTTTTTGGAATTTTAAATCATCCTTTGCAGCTTGTCCAATCATTCCTGCAATAAAACCTGCAGCTGTACGAGGAACTAAAGCAATAAGAATGTTTCGGAATAAAAGCATGCTGACAATGTCACCGGGCTGTGTATATGCAACAAACATACTTAATAAGCCCCAAAATAAACCAATTGATGCTCCAAAACCTGGTCCCATTAAACATCCGGCCAATGCAACTGTTAAAGGAATAGTTGTAATAGAGGGTAATCCTGGCAAAATCCGGATGTAGCCAATATAAGGGACAAAGGTCTGAACTAAAATAATTGCAACAAAAATAGCACTGATGGCAACTCTAAAAGTCTTCTTATTAATCATAGTCTTTCCTACTTTATTAACTTATAACTTTAACAAAAAAGGAAGCCGCATTTGCGACTTCCTTTTCTTAGTGGTGCGGGCGAGAAGACTCGAACTTCCACGATCTAAAAGCGATCACAAGATCCTTAGTCTTGCGCGTCTGCCATTCCGCCACGCCCGCGGTACTTAAATAATATACCAGATAATTTTTCTTTTAGCAAATGAAAATTCAAATTTTTTATTTATTTTTTCTGATTAATGTTAATCTTCCGCCGCATTTGCCACATCTATATTTTTTTGTATTTACTTTACGAACGCGAGGATACTGAAAATGACAATTTTTACATTCATAAATATAATTTCGATTTTGTCGACGTCGTAAACCAATATCAGGCGTATAACGACTACCTCCAACAGCAGCAAGCAAATTCTTAAAATCACGATTACGATGTTGATAACCTCGACCCGCTAAATGCAAATGATAATGCGTTAACTCATGCTTAATTATTCCAACTAAATCTGCATAATATTTTTTATCTAAAAAATGACCGTTAATATCAATATGATGATCCTTTAAAAAGTATCTTCCGCCCGTCGTTGTCATTCGATTATTAATTTTAACTTCATGCTTAAACGGAACATGAAAATACTGTAAAGAAATTTCTTCTACTAATTTTTGTAACTCTGCTTGATTCATTATTTTCGTATTAATTTTTGATATATTCCAGCTTGTTTAGGAGAAGATATCTTTCTCTTTAAATCAGTCACAATTCTTTGCTTCAAAGACTGCTTTCCATCTATCCACGTTCCAGTAAACAAGTGAATGGAATATGAATTCTTACTTGGATTACACAAAAGTCCATCCGAATAAACATGAACTCCATCTTTTAATATTTGTTCCTTATTGCCTATTTTTAGACCATAATTTTCTTTTAAAATATCAGTTACTGAAATACTATTCACACCTGCCATTTGATCATTCTTATCAAAAGTAAAATCTCGATTATTGTAATAATTAAGAATATCCTTCATAAAAGGATGATTCATTTCAGCGCCAAAAATAGCTGCTGACAAGTAATCATTGTTTTCAAAACCAATAAATGCACGATTATTTAAAAGTGGATCTAATTTCTTAAGGACTCTAACGTCTGTATCTAAGTAAATGCCACCTTGCTCATAAATCACACGGACTCTAATATAGTCAGAAACAAATGCCCACTTTTTGGCCTCATAGGCTTGTTCAATATACTTATTTTCATGTACGTTAAAATTATTTTCATTCCATTCAATAATTTCATAATCTGGCAATTTATTTTTCCAGGTGGCAATGCATTCTTCAATTAAAGATGATTTAGGGTTATTTCCTACCCAAATATAATGGATTTTTTTAGGAATCATTTTTGTCTTTTAATCTTTCTAGAAAAGCGAGTAACAAATTCAATCATATCTTGATTAAAATCTAACTTCATCATAAACATAATTGCCGCATAAATTACTAGCATCAAAATTGACTTAATTGCCATGTTTAAAAAGCTTGACTTAATTAAATTTGGCATTAACATGCCAGCAATCAAGGTAATTATTCCAATTAAGAAATATTTCGGTACATCACAGAAGGCATCTTTAAAACTATAGTCATCTCTAACAATCCAAAGTCGTAAAATTAACACTACAAATTCTGTAATTAAAATTGCCACTGTAGCACCGGCTGCTCCATATGGTCGATCTAGTATAGCTGCTAAAACTAATTCAATTATGGCCCCAATTACAACTGGAATCGCATATTCTTTATCTCTTCGATTAGCAAGTGCAAATTGATTAGCAAAGACCCCACCCATCGGAATCATAATAATAGTTAATGCAAAGAAGAACATCAGCGGTGTCATTGGAATAAACTGTTTTCCAAAGAAGAAAGGTACAAACTGCTTAGTATTTGCCATGATAATTACTGCAAATAAAGTTCCAAGCATTGTAGTTGCTTCAAGAGACTTCTTTAAAACTACCTTTTGGGTTTCTTTTTCTTCACTAGCCATCTTCGGCATAATTACCAAAGAAATGCTTGTAATTACCCCCAATACCATATTTGAAATTCGCTGTGAATTATCATAAAAAGCCACCTGAGTTGAATTGCTGAAGAATCCTAAAATTGGCTTATCAAGAGATGTGTAAATCTGTGTGGCAATCTGAGGAATCATTAAGGTGATAATCGAAATAATGGTGGTCTTATATTTATAGAAATGTCCTACTGGTCTTCCTACATAACGATGAATATCAAGCCAGAATACAAAAGATCCTAGCATGGTTGAAACTGACATAATCAGGAAGTATTTCCAAAGATCTGCAGGCGATTTAATTAAGAGCAAAATCAAAACTACACTGGCTAATTTAACAATCGTATTTTTTAATACAACTCTACCAAAATCAGCCAATCCTTGAAAAAACCAAGAAATATCAACTTGAGCTGAGATCAAATATGGAACCATTAAGATTAAATAGTTCCAATATTGAACATGAAAAATATTCGTAATTAATAAAGTGATTAAAATAGTCACTAAACCTGCAATTGCTTGAAAATACCACAATCCCCAAAAAGCTTCAGTTAATTCTTGAGGGGTACCATAAGTTCTAGTCCGAGATACTGTCCTAATACCAATATAAGAGACTGATAAAGTACAAAATACCATCAAAAATTGCACAGTATTATTTACACTGCCATAAATACCATAAGTCTTAGGCCCTAACACTCTTGATAAGTATGGAACGGTGATCAGCGGTACTAAAACTAGAAAAATTTGATAGACCGCATTATATAAAATATTAAGAAAAGTTCGCTTCACTACTTTTTCCTCTAAAAATTCTTCGTCATGTAATCAAAGATAGGCTCGCAAGAATCAATATCTTCAACTTCATCAATTAATTCACGCCAATAAAAACGCTGATTTTTGTATTGCTTATCATCAGGATGTCTCAAAACTTGCAGAAGTTCTTTTTGTGAGTTAACACAGGGTCCCGGTGTAACATCTTCGTAGGGGCTTAATAATAAACCGCGTACTTTTTCATATTGCTTTAGATAATTAGTAATAAAAATAATTGGTTTATCCAAATACAAGTAATCAAAATAAATTGATGAAAAGTCAGTTATTAAGAAATCAGTATCTCCAAGCAATTCATATAAATCAAGGTTATTTTCAAAAAGATAATCATTATTTAAAAAAGCAACATTTGAAAACTGACTATTAAAGTTATCAAACATTCGCATTTCATAGGGATGAAGTTTCACAATCAAGTATTGGTGATTATCCTTTAAGGCATCATTTAACTCATAAGGGTCAAAGCCTAAAAAAGCAAAGAAATTACCTTGTTTTATCATTTCCATAACACTTGGATCCTCAAGCTCGTAGCGGAAAGTTGGCATATAAATTCCGATTTTAGCTTGCTCATCCTTAGTTTTAAATAAATCCTCTAATAATTTTTCTTTAGAAATTGCTGGTTGATCAATATAATCAATTCGAGGAAAGCCCAGCTTTTGATATTTTTTCCCCTCAATTGCCATACATGCGCTCATTAAAGTTTCGTATAAATCTGAGCTTGATGTTACCATATCAGCATTTTTATGCCAAAGCTTTTGATTTCGTTTATTAGCACGATAGCGTGTATTATGTGCCATAAATCCCATCCGCTTTAGCGGAACACCGTGCCAGAATTGAATATTAATTTGTGCGCGGCGTGCTTTAAAAGGTTGATGCGTAGTAATCACATACTTGGCTGCACCAATCTTTTTCCACGCTTCCCAAGACAAATGTGACGATGGCCACGGTTCAACTAAGGTTACGTCATAATCCGGATGATTAGCTTTAATGTATTTATAGAATAAATAACCGTTTGAGCCGGATCTACCCGATCCGTTTAGAACAACAATATTTTTTTCTTTAATTGGACGAAGACTCGCTAGCAAGCTCATCCCCCATAAGTATAAGCGAAAAAATAAACTCTTCATTAGATATTCCCCAGTAACGTACACATATATGCATATTATTTATAATTAATTATTTATTATTCTTTACTAAGGGTATAAAAAAAGCCTGAGTAAACTCAAGCTTTTTTTGATTATTTGATAAAACTTTACTTTCTAGCAGCTTTTCTTTCAAAGAATTTGACAATTTCGACAATAATTATCATCAAAAATCCAGCAACAATAACTACAAGCCATTGCATCCCATCTAATTCAGTTACATCAAAAATCTTAGTTAAAAATGGAATTTCTACCGCTGCCATAACTAAAGCAGAAATAAGAATTGCTCCGTTAAACCATTTATTTTCAAATGTCTGTGCTCTAAAGATAGATTTATGAATAAATTTAGAGTTAAAGGCATGGAACAATTGGATTAATCCCAAAGTAAGAAAGGCCATCGTTAAGGCGTCAGCATGCTGCATAGCTGCATTTCCAACATGAGGACCAACATGTAAACCAAGTTGATATGCACCTAAGACCAAAATACCCTCTAAGATACCTTGATAAATAATCGAGCTTGCAACGCCTCCACTGAAGAAGTTTGACTTTCTACCACGTGGCTTATTCTTCATAATACCTGGCTCAACAGGTTCAACACCTAAAGCGATAGCTGGCAAAGTATCAGTAACTAAGTTAATCCACAACAATTGCACTGGCATTAAGATATCCCAACCAAGCATTGTCATCATAAAGACGGTTAAAACTTCACCAACGTTACAACTCATCAGATAAAGAATTGCTTTTTGGATATTGGCAAATACCTTACGTCCTTGTTTAATAGCTTCAACAATTGTCGCAAAGTTATCATCTGCCAAAACCATATCAGCTGCACCTTTTGAAACTTCAGTACCAGTAATTCCCATACCAATACCGATATCAGCTTGTTTTAGACTAGGTGCATCGTTAACACCATCCCCAGTCATAGCAACAATCTTATTATTTGCTTGCCATGCTTTAACAATTCTAACCTTGTTTTCTGGTGAAACACGAGCATAGACACTATAGTCTTGAACATGCTCATTGAAGTATTCGTCAGAAAGTTTATCAAGTTCTGCACCAGTAATTACAGCCTTATTTTTATCTGGACTTTCTTCTAAAATGCCTAAGCGAGATGCAATTGCAGCAGCTGTAATTTGATGGTCACCAGTAATCATTACTGTTCTAATACCGGCACTTTTTGCTTCGGCAACAGCAGCTTTTGCTTCTGGTCTTTCTGGGTCAATCATTCCCACTAAGCCAGCAAAGATTAGATCTTGCTCAACATTATTAGTCGTTGGATCATCATAAGCTTTATCTACAATCTTGTAAGCCAGTCCTAAGACACGTAAAGCTTGTTCAGCCATCCCTTTATTTGATGCAAGAATTGTTTCTTTTTCATTATCTGAAATTGGCGTTACTTGACCATCTTTTTCAATTTTTGTTACTCGCTTTAATAATTCATCTGGCGCTCCCTTTACAGCCACAAAGAACTTATCGCCATAATGGTTAACCGTAGACATTAATTTTCTTTCTGAATCAAATGGAACTTCTTGAACGCGGCTATCTTTCTTAAGAAGATCTTCAACCTTAATATTTTGATCAAAAGCATATTGAATCAGAGCTGTTTCAGTTGGGTCTCCTAAAAGCCGGCCCCCGTCTTCAATCTTTGTGTCATTGGCTAAGATCATTGACATCATAGCTGGATTATCACTATTAATCGGTGCTTCATCGTTATGCAGCTTACCGTTATAGTAAATTTTTTCAACAGTCATTTGGTTCTGTGTCAAAGTACCAGTCTTATCAGAACAAATAATATCGGTAGCTCCTAAGGTCTCAACAGCTGGCAATTTTCTAACAATTGCCTTATGTTTAGCCATTGTTTGCGTTCCTAATGCCAAAATAATAGTTACGATAGCTGGTAATCCTTCTGGGATTGCAGCTACAGCTAAGGAGACAGCAACTAGAAACATATCGATAATTAATTTATTAGTTGGCTCGCTTCCCTGTTTGGTAAACATTCCTACGATAAAGACAATCACACAAATTGCCAAAATCATAATCGTTAAAGTCTTACCAAGCTGATTCAAGTTTTCCTTTAATGGAGTAGCTGTTTCATCTGCATTATTAAGCATTGTTGCGATTTTACCAACTTCGGTATTCATACCAGTGCCAACAACAATACCTTCTGCTCGTCCGTAAGTTACATTAGTATTTGCGTAAGCCATGTTAACACGGTCACCTAGTGCTACATCATCAGCTTTTAACACGTCACTATCCTTTTCAACAGGTACTGACTCACCTGTCAAAGCTGACTCTTCAACTTTTAAACTTGCAGTCTTAGCTAGCCGCATATCAGCTGGAACAACGTCCCCTGCTTCAAGCAAGACAATATCACCAGGCACAATATCTGTACTTGGAATTTCTAAAATTGCACCTCCACGTCTTACATGGGCATTTGGTGTTGACATCTCCTTTAAAGCATCAATCGCAGCTTCTGATCTAGCTTCCTGAATTACTCCTAAAATTGCATTCAGCAAAACAACAATCATAATAATTGCAGCATCAGTCCATTCATTAGCAACTACACCAGATAAAATAGCAGCCACAATTAAGACAATAATCATAAAGTCCTTAAATTGATCGATAAAGCGCATAAACATACTACGCTTTTTCTTTGATGCTAAAGAATTGGGCCCATCTGAAGCTAATCTCTTCTTAGCCTCATTATCAGACAACCCATTGTCTAACGATGTGTTCAGCTCTTTCTCAATTTGAGAAATCTCTTGAGCATAGTATTTCTCTTTCACCGTAAAACATCCTCCCATAAACAAAAAAGACCTATGACCAGTTATCAGTCATAAGTCTCACTAATTAAGATAAGTCCAGAGATATCCATCTCGGTTGTTGAACTTATCGCAATAACTTGCCGTTACTCTCTTATGCATCTATAGTATATTAAACTATCTAGTCCGATACAAGTTTAGTTCTTTTTACATAAATCATCAAAAATAGTAGTTAAAATTTATAAAATTAAAGTCTAACAGCATCTAAATCGGCATCAGTAATATTTATCAAGTCTTCCTCTGAATAACTATCAGTCAGGGCTACGCGTACTGCTTGTTTCTTTATAATCTTATCATTTAAATTTCTGACCCAACGCCCATTACTGTTATCGTTATCCTTACTTAAATTATTCTTCAATAAGTCTGCATAACTTGAAGGATTTACATGATATTGTTGTTTCTTTAGAGAAAACAATCCAATTTGAACCATTTCATCAACTGTATAATCTTCAAAATCAAATTTATTCGGAATACGACTACGTAATCCTGGGTTAGTTTCTAAAAACTTCTCCATATCGTTAGTATAACCAGCAAAGATAATCATAATATTAGAGCGATGATCTTCCATAAACTTTAATATTTCATCAATTGCTTCTTTACCGAAATAATTCTGACCACCACTAGCTAAGGTATATGCTTCATCAACAAACAAGATCCCACCTAAAGCTGATTCAAGAACTTTTCTAGTTTTTTCAGCTGTTTGACCAACATATCCTGCTACTAAATCAGCTCGAGATGTCTCAATTAATTTATCTTCAGCTATTACGCCTTTTTCATATAGAACATGGCCAACAATGCGAGCAACTGTTGTTTTTCCAGTTCCTGGATTTCCTAAAAACAATGAGTGCAACGTTTGAGAACTAGTATTTAAACCTTTCTCTTCACGTTTTTTATTTAAAACAGTGACTGCAATAAATTCTTTAACTTGTTGCTTTACCGTTTCTAGACCGATCATTTCATCAAGCTGCTGCATACCTGATTTTTGAGGACCTTTTTGTAGATCCTTTTGGTCTTTTTCTGCTTTATTTGCCTGCTTAGAGTTAGATTCTTTTTTCTGGGTAGTAAAGTACTCAATATCGTTTTGTAAATTATCTTTTACTATTGTGTATTGATTATTTTCATCCAAATCATACTCATCATTAGTAGAATCAAATTTCAATACATAAACTTCAGGGACATTAAAAGTTACATTATCTTCAATTTTAATATTAGGTGAACTTTCAAAAGCTAGGCCAATCCAGTCTAGCTTTATATTACTTTCACCTTTAGCAAAAATGTTAATTTTCCCATTATCTCTACCATCAAGTAAAAGAGTTTCTCCAGTTAAAGCACTATGATCTTCTATAATAATTGACTCAACAATTCTACTTGTATTTCCTACATCTATCTTACTTTGATTATAGAGATATAGAGAATCAATTATTGAATTTTCTACTTTTGCCTGAGCAGCTTTTTGTAAATAAAGGGCCCCAGAATAATTAGGTTCTTTAATAATTGAAGAGGTAATATTGAGAATAGATTCACTACTAAAAATGCAAGGATAATCTTTTTCTTTTACTCCACCCGTTACAGTTACATTTTGTAATGTAGCAACAGTATTCGAATATAAACTAAGGACATTACTTTCACCATAGCTAAGCGTAGTATTCTGAAGAGTTAAATTTGCTTCAGTAGCAGTAATTTTACAATTAAGAGTACTATTTTTTATCTCTACATTCCCTTTTTCAACATAAATTCTATGTGCACCGTCACCAAGTTTATCCTTTTCAACGTACAAATCATCAAATTGAGCAGTAGCACCATCATCTACATAAATAATTGGATAATTTTGACCAGTCGTAGCGTCATTAACGACCGAAACATGTGTCGCAATTAATTGACTGTTATTTGTTACTTGAAGACAATTATTCTTATCTTGATAGTGTCTCAGAGTCAGATTATTTAATTTTACCTGGGCGCCATTTTTAATGATAAAGCCGCCTAAAATAAAAGTATTATCTTCACCAGAAATATTTAGACTCTTGTTAATTACATAATTTTGATCCTCAAGTGGAAACTGATAATCTCTTTTAATCAGAATATTGTCCCCATCTGAAGCTTGATTTAATGCATCTTCAAATTTCCAGGTAGTACGCTGCTTTTTGAAAAAACCTCGATCATCTGGTCCAACTACAAAAAACGTCATATTTCCTCCAAGAAAAATACTTAACTAATTTTGCTTATAGAAATCATCAAAAACAGTTACTGGCAAATGACGCTTATGTTCACTCTTTTTCCACAACTTTTCAATCTGTTCAGCTGCTTCTTCACTCACATCTTTACCTTCTAAGTAATCATCAACATCTTTGTAAGTTACTCCTAATGCTACTTCATCAGGTAAGTCTGGACGATCTTCTTCTAAATCAGCAGTTGGTGCCTTTTCATATAAGTGCTTAGGACATCCAAGTTCCTTAAGCATTGCCTTGCCTTGACGCTTATCTAGTCTAAATAATGGGGTAATATCAGCAGCGCCGTCACCATATTTAGTGTAAAAACCAGAGAAGTTTTCTGCCGCATGATCAGTACCTACAACAGCTCCATTATTGGCACCAGCAATTGCATATTGAACTACCATTCTTTGACGAGCTTTGATATTTCCTTTATTAAAGTCAGTAATTTTTTGACCAGTTGCTTCAACTACTTTTACCATTGCATCAACTGGTTCTTTAATATTAACAATTAGATCTTGATCAGGCTTTTGAAAAGCAATTGCATCGGCAGCATCACTTGCATCTGCTTGAACGCCATAAGGTAGACGAACAGCAATAAACTGGTAAGACTTATCCCCAGTTTCTTCACGCATTTCTTCAATTGCCATTTGGCAGAGTTTACCAGTTAAAGTTGAATCTTGACCACCAGAGATCCCTAAAACATAGGTTTTCAAAAAAGGATTTTCCTTTAAATAATCTTTTAAAAAGTCAATAGACTTTCTAATTTCTTTTTTAGGGTCAATTTCTGGTAACACATGTTCATACGCAACAATTTTTTCTTGTAATGGACGCATCTTAATATCCTCTTTTCACAATTCGACTACGAATATCATTAATTAAGCTCATCTTGTTATCATATAGCTTTTGGGATAAGTCCACTGGATAATCTTGTGGATTCAAACTACGTTTATATTCGTCCCATAATCCGTCTAAGTTATTAGCTGCGAATTCTTTTGTTTCTTTAAGAGTAGGTTCTTTATAAACAAGTTTTCCTTCATGGAAAATTTCTTGTAGTAAAGGACGAGCAGTATAATCAGTAACGACCTTATTAATGTAAGTGTATTGCGGATGGAACATAAAAAGCGCATCAAATTTTCTTGGATCTTCATCATAGCGTGATACCCAATCACCCTCATTTTTCTTCTCAGAGTTTGCTTGAATCCGCCATACCTGCTTTTTACCTGGAGTAGATACTTTTTCAGCATTTGAAGAAATTTTCAAAGTATCGCGCATCTTGCCTTCTTTATCTTCAATTGCTACTAACTTATATACCCCACCTAGAGCAGGTTGATCAAAGGCTGTAATTAATTTAGTACCGATTCCCCAAACATCAATTTTTGCACCTTGCATCTTAAGGTTTTGAATAGTCTTTTCATCTAAATCATTTGAAGCATAAATTTTTGCATCAGGAAAGCCAGCATCATCTAATTGCTTACGCACTTTCTTAGAGATATAAGCCATATCGCCTGAGTCAATTCGAACCCCTTGGAAATTAATCTTGTCGCCCATTTCTTTAGCAACTTTAATAGCAGTTGGCACACCACTTCTTAAAGTGTCATAGGTATCGACTAAGAATACACAGTCCTTATGAGTCTCAGCATATGCTTTAAAAGCATCATATTCATTATTAAATGCTTCAACCAAAGAGTGAGCATGAGTACCAGCGACAGGAATATCGAATAATTTTCCTGCTCTAACATTACTAGTAGCGTCAAAGCCACCAATGTATGCTGCCCGTGTTCCCCAAATAGCTGCATCGGTTTCTTGTGCACGACGTGAGCCAAATTCCATTAAACCATCATTACCAACAGCGACCTTAATTCTAGCCGCCTTAGTAGCAATCAAAGTTTGGAAATTAATAATGTTTAAAATTGCAGTTTCAACTAATTGTGCTTGAGCTAACGGTCCTTCAACCTGCATAATCGGTTCATTGGCAAAAACTAATTCACCTTCTCGAGCACTTCGAATGGTTAACTTCAATTCTAAATTACGTAAATAATCGATAAAGTCATCATCGTAGTCACAAGTTTCCTTGAGATACTCTAAATCACTTTCCTTAAAACGAAGATTATTTAGGTATTGAATAACATGACTTAAACCAGCATTAACTGCGTAGCCATTGCCAAAAGGTTCTTTTCTGAAGAACACTTCAAATACAGAATTTCTTTCACTTATTCCCTTTTTAAAATAGGTATACATCATATTAATTTCATACAAATCAGTATGTAAAATTAATGAATCATCTTGATCAACTTGTGGGTAAAACATTTTGTCCCCTCATCACTAAATAAATAATTTTTTTCTTGTATTTTATTATAATCAAACAAGAGCAGATATCAAAAAGAGACATCAAATTTGATGCCTCTTTTTGATATTTTAATTACTTATTATTCTTACATAATCCCTAATTGTAAAAAAATCTAGGATCTGTTCTAACTTTTTCTGATCATCTTTTTTAATTTTGTAAATAGTAGTTCCTTGACTAATTATTTTCATTAAATCGTAATAAAACTGATCTAACATATTTTTTGACAACTTATTACTAAACTCATCAATTTCTGTTCCCCAATATATTTTTGTACCTTTGGGAATAACAATTTTTGCAGTTTTTTGAGGGTCAAAATTATTGCTAAAATCAACAATTGTTTTCAAATATACATTATCCAATTCAGAATCTTTAATATTTTTAACAACTAGAGGCGTGATTTCCTTTAAAGAAGTTTGGCCTTGTTTAAAAATTGATGGATATAAAGAAGCAATATGAAGCCGATTAATTAAATTGTATAAAGTCGCTTGTGTGGAATAGGCCGGCACATTTATCCGGCTTACAATATGATGCAAAGTCCTCAAATTTGTAGATAATTCAAATAAAGTTTTAGAATTATTTTGTTTTAGAGAATTATCACCTAAATTTACTTTTTTGGAAACCCGATATTTTAATCCAACAAAATTACCATTTACTACTCTTAATCCTAAATTATTTTCTGCATTATACCAAACGGGCATCCCATTAATTAAATAATTTTCATATACGCTGGTCTCAAATATCTCTCTTCGCCAAAAAGCATAATTAGTATAAATATTTTTTCCAAGTCCCAGGGCGGTTTTTATTAGACTAACTTCGTTTCGATAATAAGGTCTAACTAAATGAAATTTACCATCTTTTAAGCGCTGATACATAGCTCTAATTCCAACAAACATTCCGTCACATTTTTCACCAAGAATAGTGCTAACAGCACGATAAAAAACATTTTGATTGAATAGAATTTTATCGGCATCTAAAACAAAAATTATTTCTCCACTAGCATACTTCAGTCCATGTCTAATAGCCTTAAAATAATTATGATGAGTTTGCTTAGTATATTTAAGAGATAGTTTTGTATTTCCTAAGTATCGTCTTAAAATTTCTTCTGTTTCGTCCTGTGATCCATCATTAATTAAAATAATCTCCCAATTTTGATAGGTTTGATTTTTTATTGATTCTAGGGCTTCAACAATCGTCTTTGCGCTGTTATAAGCCGGGATGAGGACAGAAATTTTTACTTGTTTCTTCCCTAAACTAATATTTCCAAAGATATTAACAATAGATAAAGACAAAATAAAGATTAAAACTAAATAACTCGTATTAAGCACATTTGACTCAGCAACAAGCATGCTTATTTCGTTAATAATTAAAAATATTATTATCCCGACAATTAGATGACTAGTAGGCCTTAAATGACCCTTAACTTTCAAATAAAATATTGATCCAATTATTTCTATTAATAAGATGATTGAACCAATACTCCAAGAAAGATTTTTTAAAACAAAATCAGGCAATTCAGGTACATACCAAACTAGAGAAATAAGTAGAACAATCAAGTAAACACACAATAAAAAAGGACGTAATTGTTCACTAAAAGTAACCACAACTCTAATCAGATAAAAGACAAAAGTCAAAACTGAAATAATTAAAATTAGCAAAGTACCTGCTTTGATTGATAATTGAGCTAAAATATTTAAATTAAGTAATAGTAATACTAAGTTCTTTGCATTAAAGTGTCGATCTAAAAAATATAAAATCCCCATGTAAGAGATAATTGTCAATTGATATAAAGCTCCAATTTCTGATAGAGGGAAGATATCCAGATTATTTAGAACTACTGTTAACGCTAAAAAAACTGAAAGAAGACTCAAAGTTTTTTCTAAAAACCATTGATCTAAATCTTCAAGAGGAATTGATAAAGCTAATAAGAGCAATATTAATCCATAAGCAGCACTAACAATGAAAAAGCCATTATCACCCTTCCAAATATTGCTACTAAATTCAAAAATTAAAGGGAGAATCCCAATTAAAATTGCTAAAATCTTGCTTTTATGATAATTTTCCACTATTTTCACCTAAAACAAGTTTGTAATAATTTTCAATTGCCACTAATTGGTTTTTCATTGAAAAAGCGTGCATCAGATATGTCTTTTCTTTTTCAGCCATAGCCATGAGATCTGTCTTGCTCTTAGCTGTAGCTTGTCTTATTTTTTCACTAATGCTGTCTATATCTCCAATTTTGGCAACAAAACCATACTCTTCATTAGGAATCATCTTTTCAATATCACCAACATCAGTTGACAAAATTGGTACTAAATTATCACTAGCCTCTAATAAGACAAGGGGAAAACTTTCTGAATACGATGTTAAAACTGCCAAATCCATCTTTTGATATAACTTTCTAGTCTCTTGATAGGTCAAAAAGCCATGAAAAGTTACTTGTGAACTAATTCCTAAATCTCGTGCTAATGCTCTTAAATTATTCAATTCACTGCCATCACCTACAATATGCAATCGAATATTTTGATCATTAAGTTTTTTTATTGCCTTTAAAAGCAAGTCTTGTCCCTTAACTTTTTCAGCTCGACCAACATTAATAATATTGAAATAGGGGTGAGCATATTTTTTAGGAACATCCTTATTTTGATGGAAAAAAATCCCATTATAAATTACGCAAATTTTTGTTTTCGGAATACCTACTTTTTCAACTAGAAGGTTAGAAAAGTTCTGGGTAATTGCAAAGATACCATCTGCTTTTTTTAAAGCCATGATATTTAATTTAGTAAAAATATTTCCAATCATTCCTCGACCTTCAAAATCCTTTAAAGGATCAGAATGAACGGTAATAATCCACTTTGCTTTGATTTGCTTTTTAATCATTGAGACAAACAGATTAGCTCTTGCTCCATGAGTATGGACTATATCAAAATTTCCCTCATTGATAAACCTCGTAAGACGCTTTAAAACACTTAGGTCATAACGGCTTTGTGCTCCTAAAATGGTTGTTTTAATTTTTGCTTTTTTAGCAGCTTTTGCTACAGGTCCATCTGCTAAAGTTAAAAGCTCAAAATCCACATTTTGTCTTTTTGCTTCTGTCAACAAATTAACAATATGAGACCGTCCCCCACCTTTTTCTAAACCAGCATTAATATGTAAAACTTTCATTTAATTAATTCTTTCCCTTATTTTCTTTCTTTGATTTTTCAACTTCAACTACAAATTCTGGCAATGCGAGCATGCGCTTAAAACGAGTTGGATTAGTAATTAAGCGATAGAACCATTCAAGATGCGTTTTTTGAAATACTTCTGGAGCACGTTTGACTACGCCAGAAAAAACATCAAAACTTCCGCCCACTCCCATCATAATTGCAGGCACTTTTGCCTGACGTAGGATGGAGATCAGCTCTTCTTGTCTTGGAAAACCAATTGCTGCAAAAACCATATCAGGACTTGATTCTTCAATTCTTTTAGCTACCGTCTTTAGATCATCCTTAAAATAGCCATCTTCTGCTCCGACTAATTCAATTCCTGGATACTCACGAGCAATCTTTTCTTTGGTAATTCGCATTACTTCAGGCTTTGCACCAATTAAATATACTCGCAATTTTCTTAAGTTTCCTACCTGTAGCAGCCAAGTAAATAGATCATACCCTGTTACTCGTTCTTTAAGCGGTTTTTTTAATATTTTTCCACCTAAGACAATTCCAATTCCATCAGGTGTAATCAAATCCGCATTCTTAGTAATAAGGTTCATAAATTTTGGATCTTTATTAGCTGCCATTACAATTTCGGGATTAGCTGTTACTACCATGGTTGATAACATATTATTTAACCTACTAATCAATCTATCTTTAAATTCTTCTAAAGAATAGTTATCAAATTCAATTCCTAAAATATTAACTTTACTCATTCTCTACTTTTTAACCATTTCTATGTGAAATAATATCTTTACTTATTATTTTAACAAAAAAGCTGTAGGAACTTTTTCAATATAAAAGTTTCACTTTTTTATACTTCTGCTAGAATAGTAACTATTATAAGGGAGTATTTATTATGAAAAAAATTATTACCTACGGAACCTTTGATCTACTGCATTATGGTCACATTCGTCTTCTAAAAAGAGCTCGCGCCTTAGGCGATTATTTAATCGTAGGTCTGTCAACAGACGAATTTAATGAATTTAGCAAACACAAGCAAGCCTATAATAGCTATGCTGAAAGAAAATATATTCTAGAAGCAATTAGATATGTAGATAAAGTTATTCCAGAAGAAAACTGGGATCAAAAAATTAATGATGTACAAAAATATGATATTGATACTTTCGTAATGGGTAATGACTGGGAAGGAAAATTCGATTTTCTAAAACCTTATTGTAAAGTTGAATACCTTGAAAGAACTCCTGGAATTTCTACGACACAAATCAAAAAAGACTTGAAATAAAAAATGCATAATGTAGTTCATATCACAAAATCAAACTGCATTATGCATTTTTTATTTTTCAAATGTAAATTCAAATCTTTCGGCCACATATGATGCACGAACATATTCAAAAGGATAATGATTACTGAGTTCAGTCACCTGGCGTCTAGTTACTAATGGCTCCCCCTTTTTAACTGACAATAAACGAGCCTCATTTTCATTAGCAACAGCTGCACCAATATTTTCTACAACGCTCCCAATCTTATAGCCACCCTTTTCTTCAAGCGTTTGATATAAACTACTTGAAATTTCATCTTTAGAAAAACGGGAAACTAATTCATAAGGAATTGTAGCCACTTCATAACAAATCGGCACATTATCTGCAAAACGAACACGTTCCATTCTTAATACGTTATCTGTATCTTGAATTTTTAGCTTTTCTTTTTCAGATAACGATGGCTTCGTTATACGATAAGATAGTAATTTACTAGAAGGAACCTGGCCATTAGAACGAGTTATATCGGTAAAACTCATGATCCCAGACATTTTCTCTTGAACCTTTTGACTAGAGACATAGGTTCCACTACCTAAGCGTCTCTCTAGGATTCCTTCGTCTTCTAATGTCTTAATTGCTTGGCGCAATGTCATTCTAGAAACATTGAATTTTGAAGCTAATTGCCGCTCAGCAGGGATCCGCTCTCCAACTTTATATTTTTTATTTTCAATATCACGCTTTATTTGGTTATGAATTTTAATATACATCGGTTCTTGCATGATAACCCCTCACTTCATTCTGCTACCACACTTATTTTAGCTTAAACTAGCTGATTAGTCATTGTTCTTCTTTGCTTCCCAACGCATTCCCAAAATATTAATATTTGGTCTCCTATTGCATTCAACCTCTAAATCTTGAGCACTACTTGAAACAATATTTAATTTAATCTTAGCATCATCCTGGACTGCAAGCCTACTCCCATTGGGATTAATAATTAAGTCTCGTCCTCCTAAAGTCGCTTGTCCATTTAAAGCTAAGAAATACTCAAAATCGTCTCTTCCAGAAAAGGCAACTCTAGTTGCATCTGCTGTGGCCTTATCTTGAAAATCTGCGTGACTAATAATAGTTGAATTGTTTAAGGTTACTTTCGCATTATCACATGCAATTAGACGGTCTATTTTACTATTTTGAATCAAAGTTCTCGTATTCTTATCAAGAAAAATGCCACCTTTAAATTCAGATTGTAAAATATTTACCCATGAATCATCTGAAATATAGAAACTAGAGTCATCGTTCTTTTCAACCGTTGAATTGAGCATATTTACCCAAGTCTGCCCATGAATTAACCCATAGGAAATAGACGTATTATTCAAATCAACTTCAGCATTTGAATTAGGGTATGTACTTAGATTACCATGAATCATACTGTTAGAAATAATTGCAGTCCCTTTTCCCTGAATACCTAAAGCTGCGTAATTTTCAGAATCATAATCAATTAATGAATCGGTCATTGTAAGTCTAAAGTCAGCTTGTGCAAATAAGGAAACACTAGAATTCAAAATTTTACTTGAAAATAATTCTAATGTACATTTTCCATTTACAGCAATTGCGGCCATATCATCTTCATCCCCATAAAGGGTAGTATTACGTAAAGTAAGATAGGTATCGGCATCATCTTCAACGTAAATAGTATTATGGCCTGATTTTGTTTGAAGAGCAATATTTTCTAATGTAAAAAAGTTACAATTATTCTCTAACACAAAAAAGCCACTAATTACCGTCTCGTCGGGAGTATTACCTGTCCCCTTGATAGTAATATTATTTACTTCTAAGCCTCGATCTAACTCATAAAATCCAGGAGCAAGCAGTAATACATCATCGGGCTGCAAGTCTTTAAGAGCACTTTTCCAAGTAGTACCGTCTCCTCGACCACTGACTTTAATAAGACGCGCCATACAAATCGATCCTTTCTACATAAAAATTTCACACATTATTCCCTTTATTTTCAATGTTCTCTGCTTAAATATAATCATCAATGGAGGTAACTATGATTAACATTACTACAAATCAATTAGCAGAAATTTTAGCACAAGATTCTAACATCAATTTATATGATTTACGAACACCAATTGAATTTGCATCAGGTCATATTCCTGATAGTCATAATCTACCCTTTGAAGAATTAAAGTACTTCAATGATCCTAAAAATGAGACCTACTATTTTATTTGTCGGTCTGGCGATCTTTCACATCATGTATGCCAACTTTTAAAATCTAAAGGTTATAATAATTTAATTAACATTTCTGATGGTATCCTTAACTGGAAAGGTAAAATACAAAGTATAAACTAAAAATGCAATATAACAAAAAAGGTCATCATATGATGACCTTTTTTTCGGGTTGGGTGTTCTTTCGAACTATTGGGTTAGCTGGATTCGAACCAGCGCATGATGGTACCAAAAACCATTGCCTTACCACTTGGCTATAACCCATTTGATTGAACTTTTACTTGTTGTTCAATGCAACCAGCTGAATAAAATTCAGCAATGGAGGCCAGTGGATTCGAACCACCGAACTCAGAGAGAGCGGTTTTACAGACCGCCGCGTTTAGCCACTTCGCTAGGCCTCCGAAACGTTACTTAATTATAATAACGAACTGCCTAGCAAAAAGCAAGTAAAAATTAGAAAAAAATCTAATTTTTTATTTTAGTATTACCTACTTTAATTGAGCGATATGCTTCTTAATGATATCAGCTGATTCCCTTAGCTTTTCATCTTCTTCAGAAGTTAACTCTAGTGGAATAACTTTTTCTACCCCATCTTTTCCAATAATTGCTGGATATCCAATATATGTTTGTACTTCATCTAAATATACAGAAGTTGGTGCAAATAATCTGGCATCACTAAATACAGCTTGAATTAAGCGAACAGCACAAGTTGCAATTGCATATGAGGTATATCCTTTTCCAAATGCTACTTTCATCGAATTTTTATTAGGTTGTGCACTTAATTTTTCCTCTTGTTCTTTTGTGAACAGTTCTTTAGCCGACTTACCATTAATTGAGACAGTTGACCAAGCAGTAAATTGGGATGCTCCATGTTCACCTAAAACAAATCCTGCTACATTTCTTGGATCTTCATTAAGTGCTTCCCCAACAATTCTTTGCATTCTAGCAGTATCTAGGAAAGTTCCAGTTCCAAAGACTTGTTTTCTCGATAAACCAGTAGTTTCTTGCAAAATAGTCGAAATTGCATCACATGGATTTGAAATATTAACTAAAATGCCATTGAAGCCAGATTCTTTAATTTTAGCTCCTACTTCCTTAGCATTCTTAGCATTAATTTCAAATTCACCAAATCTATCTCCAGTTTTAACTGTCGCAGCAATATTACCAAAGGAAGTTACAATAATATCAACATCCTTTAAATCGCTATAGTCACCTAGAAACACATTAACATGATAATCATTCCTAGCTAAAGTATCACGCAAATCATTATATTCCGCCTCTGCTTTAGCTTGGTTTTTATCTAATAAGTATAAATTATCAACAATTCCATGAGTAAATAAAGTAAAAGCAACTGTCGCACCAACATGTCCCATACCAATTACGGCTACATTTCTCATTGTAATTCCTACTTTCTATAAAAACTTTCTATAAAAATTCTTACACCTTAAGGATAATCCATTTGAGCTAAGTTTTAAATTCATTTTATATCTTTTGACTAGAAACTATTTTTTCATGTTGCTTAATTTTTTCAATTCGCTTCTCATCTCTTTTAATAAGTAATAAAAATAAGGCTTCAATAATTGTAAAAGCTGCTACACGAGAGAAGTAATATTGATTTTGTAAAACTGTTTGTCTTACCCCGGTCCTTAAATGATAATCACTATTTAAGGCAATTGGAGAAGCTGGATTATTAGTAATACTGATAATTTTAATTTTATTCTTTTTAGCTAACTCAATCTCTTTTATTAGAGCTGCCGATTCTCCGGAATTTGAAATTACAATCAAACAATCCTTATTGTTTAAATTCATTGTTTGTGCATCAGCTGTTTCAACATTTCCACCAGAAGCAAACGACAAAATACCAATTTGATTAAATTTATAAACTGCATCTGCAGCTACAGGATAGGTATCTCCTTCGGCACTGATTTGAACAATTCTACTTTTTTCAATTAGAGAAAGAATCTGCTCTAATTGATCAGTTGGAATATGACCTAAAGTAGATTGAATTTCATTAATTTTATTTTTTTCAATTTGGGCTAAGGCAGCTTGTATATCATCCTTAGGTAGTTCTCTTAAGGATTCGCTCTCCTTTTGCCCCATACTTTGTGCAAGTAAAATTTTCAATTCATGAAATCCTGATAAAGATAAATTCCGGCAAAATCTTGTTATGGATGCATCACTTACTTTTGCTTTTTTAGCTAATTGAGAAATTGTAATATTTATAACTTCAGCCGGATTTTCGAGAATAGTTTTTCCAATTTTTTGATCAGAAGCGGACATTTTATTCATTTGCGCATAAATTTTATCAATAATATTTTCCAAAAATTTCCCCTCATTTCATAAAAATTATACCATTCCTATAAAATTATTTTCATATTTTTACATTTGACGAAAATAATTTTTAAAAGTATTATTGATTGTGTAAATAATTTTCACAAAATTATATTTATAAAAATAATTTACGGAGAACTAAAATGTCATTAATTAGTCAAAAAGCACTTAGTAAGATTAAACCCAATATGAGTATTAGTTTGGGTGGTGGAAGCAATGTGCTGAATCTCGCAAAAGATCTATCTCAAGCACACATTTCGAATCTAACACTCTATTCTCCCTCTGAAATAACTCAAGCTAAATGTAAGCAATTTGGATTAAAGGTATTACCTTTTAGTGAAAACTCACCTCACTTAGACTTAGCTTTTGATGGATGTGATAGCATTGATAAAAATTTCAATGCTCTAAAGAGCGGTGGTGGTATTCATCTCTTTGAAAAGCTAGCCGCTGAAAATACAGAAGAATACATCTTATTGCTTCCAGCAGAACGCTTTAGAGATGAACTATCCCCTACTATTCCACTCTGTCTTGAAGTAGTCCCCGCTTGTCTTGAAAATGTAATAAAAACTATTCCTAAAGAATACGACTATAAAATTCGTCTGGGTAAAGCAGCAGCATCCTTTGCGCGCTCACCATTGGGTAATATTTTGATTGATATTTATCCTCAAACTTCTTGGCATAATATAAAAAAACTGAACAGTTTTCTTCTAAAACAAAATGGGGTTGTAAGTAGTTCATATTTTAAAGGAATTGTTACCAGCATTATAACCGAAACTAAAAATAAAGCAGTTGAAATAAAGAAAGGATAATAATTATGAAAAAATATAATTGGGGTATTATTGGTACAGGATGGATTGCGCATGAAATGGCGGGTGCATTGCAAGCTAGCAAAGGTGAAGTGTACGCAGCAGCCAATCCAAATGAAGATGAATTAAAAAAATTTGCTGCTGAAAAAAGGGTCAAACATATCTTTACTAACCCTGACGAAATGATTAAGGATCCAAATATCCAAATCATTTATATTGCTACTCCACATACATTTCACTATGACTACATCAAAAAAGCTTTAAATGCTGGTAAACACGTTCTCTGTGAAAAAGCTATTACAGTGAATGCAGATCAATTTGATGAAGTAGAAAAACTTGCTAGGGAAAAGAATTTGATCCTATCAGAGGGATTTACACTTTACCACATGCCTATTTACCAAAAAGTTAGGAATTTAATTGATAATGGTAAATTAGGCAAAATTAAGCTAGTCCAAGTAAACTTTGGTAGTCTTAAAGACTATGATCCAAGCAATAGATTTTTTAATAAAGCTTTAGCCGGCGGAGCTCTTCTAGATATTGGTGGCTACGCTACTGCTTTTGCAAGAATGTTTTTATCAAAACAACCAGAAAGCATTTTAACAACAGTAAAATTTTTTGAAACTGGTGTTGATGAACAATCAGGAATTATCCTAAAAAATACTCATGACGAAATGGCGGTTATGGCTCTTTCAATGCGAGCAAAACAGCCTAAACGAGGTGTGATTTCTGGAACTAAAGGCTATATAGAAATATCTAATTATCCTCGAGCAACTGAAGCTCAGATTACTTATACTGCAAGTGCCCATGAAGAAAGTCATGAGACAATAACAGCGGGTAAAACTTCTGAAGCCCTTGAATATGAAATACAAGACATGGAGCGTTATATCGAACAAGGCCATGATGATGGTGAATTAAGTATTTCAAGAGATGTAGCACATATCTTAACGAGTGTTCGTACTTCGTGGGGAATGAAATATCCATTTGATGAAAAACAATTTTTTGTAAATTAAAAGACTAGAGATGGTGCATTTTTTGTATCATCTCTAGTCTTTTCTATTAGTTAACAAAAATTGTATTTTTTGCCTTCCAATCGCGAATTTTTATTCCTACCCAAAAGCCATAAATGCCGACTGTAATAATGGTTAAAAGTAGCCACTTAATCCAATTCCCAAATAATCCAAAGGCACTTCCAGTAAATTTCATCCTGTGTCCTTCAATTACAGTATGGTTAATTTCCCAACCATAAATCATGCACACAGCCCAAGGATAGCAAATCCCTAATGTACAAACAGTAATAAGTGTTCCTAAGATATGCCAACCAATAAAAGAACTTAAGCCCCCATCAAAAAAAGAATTACGTCCATGCCTTGTTTCCATTATGATCTCTTCCAATCCAAATTTATGTACAAAAAAAGCCAGGTAAAACCTGGCAAATCTATTGGGTTAGCTGGATTCGAACCAGCGCATGATGGTACCAAAAACCATTGCCTTACCACTTGGCTATAACCCATCCTTCAAGCCTTTTACTTGTTGGCTCTATTTGAATGAACTTAATCACTCAACGATTAATATCATATTATAAATACGAACCTCTGTCAACAAAATCCTCTAAAAAATATTTATTATTTTTAAAATTAATTAGGAGCATAAAAAAGATCGCCTTTTGGCGATCTTTTTAAGCATAATTCAGTTGATATTTTAGTACCAGCCGTTAGTTTGCCAGAACTTTTGAGCACCAGTCCATGAACCGTAACGTGATTTTACGTAGTTATCTGCTACACGTTCTTGGTTTGCTGCTGAGTAGTCTCCACCAAGGTATGATGCTGATAATTGGTACTTACCAATGTATTGACCATTTCTTGCTGAGTATGAACCACCTGATTCACGGCCCGCAATCCAAGCTTTAGCTGCTGCTTCAGAACCAGATACGTTTGAAGTATAGCTAGTTGTTGCTTGAGTTTGAGCAGGTTGTGCTACTTGAGTAGTTTGCTTTTGTGCTGGAGCATAGCTGTAAGTTCTTTGTTGTACAGGAGCTGAGTAAGTACGTTGTACATTATAGTTGTAGTTAGTCTTAGGAGCTTGTGCTTGTACAGCAGTTTGTTGCTTTTGTTGTACTGGAGCTTGTACTTGAGTAGTTTGTTGTGTAGAAGCTACAGGTGCTTGCTTAGTTTGAGCTTGTGCGGGTTGTGCAGAAGCTTGTTGTGAAGCTGCAGGAGTAGCTGGTTTTGCCTGTTGTACAGGAGCTTGTGCTTGAGGAGCTACTGGAGTAGCAACTTGGGCATTAGCAGCATTTCCGCCTTCTACAGTGTACTTAGCCATGATCCATTGGTTTGCACCAAGATCATACCACTTGTTACCCATAGCATCGTAAGCAGTTCTTATAACTTTCCAAGTAGTACCATGTACTAATTCTTTACCAGTAAAGTTGGCATTTTCAACGCCATCCCAAACGGCAACAGTAGAGTTTGCATTATTAATAGTTACAACATTAGTATCATTTTGAACAATAGTAGCAGCTTGTGCGTCATTAGTATTTTGTGAATTTAAAGCTACCAAACCAGTTGCGGTAAGAGCAGCTGCTGCAAGTGACTTAGTTAAGATAGATTGAAATTTCAAGAGAAATTCTTCCTTTCATATTTATCAGTCATTTAATTTACAAGTTACATAATACAGCCTCAAAATGTCAAAACCATGACATGAATGCTACCACATTATTAAATAAAAGTGCCTTATGTTACAGTTCATGTAATATTTGTAACTTGAACACGCTTTCTTGTAATATTCCTATATAAAACTACTATGCCTTATGAGTTAGCCATATCATACCTTTCTTTCCCTTTAATGATTAGTAGGTGCCTAGACGGTTAAAAAAATGAACTCCAAAACTTCTTAATTATGAATTCAAAATTAATTAAGGTTTGACTTATTAGTAATAAGATAAAAATAAATCCATACATCACCTGACTTGTAACTATGAACGCAAAAAAGAGATGTCAATTACGACATCTCTCTTTATATATATTCACTAACTTTTAGTACCAGCCGTTTGCTTGCCAGAAACTTTGAGCGTTAGACCATGAACCGTAACGTGATTTTACGTAGTTATCTGCTACACGTTCTTGGTTTGCTGCTGAGTAGTCTCCACCAAGGTATGATGCTGATAATTGGTACTTACCAATGTATTGACCATTTCTTGCTGAGTATGAACCACCTGATTCACGACCTGCAATCCAAGCTTTAGCTGCTGCTTCAGAACCAGATACATTTGAAGTGTAACTTGATTGAGATTGTGTAGGTTGTGCTTGTTGTTGTACTGGTTGAGTTTGTTGTGTACTTTGAGCTGGTTGAGTACTTTGTACTGAAGAGTAAGTACCTACAGAAGTCTTAGGTGCTGAGTATGAACCTTGAGTAGTTTGAGTTTGTGCAGCAGTATTGTATGAACTTGCTTGTGAAGTAAACAATTCTGAAGCAACATTAGGATCAACAGTATCTTTACCTAAGCGAGTATACTTAGCCATTACCCATTGGTTTGCACCAAGATCGTACCACTTGTTACCAGCATCGTCATACGCAGCTCTGATAACTTTCCAAGCAGTTGCATGTGGTAAGTATTGACCAGTCATTTGCTTATCAGGACCGTATGAATTCCAAACAGCAATGCTCTTGTGTGGAAGGTAGTTAATTGTAACAACTTTTTCTTGTTGACCAACAGTAACTTCTGCAGCCTTTACAGTGTTTTGAGTGTTATTTACAATTGCAGCACCTGCTAAAGTAAGGGCAGCAGCTGCAGCAGTTTTAGTTAAAGTAGATTTCAAATTTTTATTAAGCATATCCAAAATTAAATTCTCTCCTTGATAAATTTGATTTGAATCATTATTTCGTCATTTCTATTTACAGCTTATATAATACATGGCCAATATTGCAGAATAGTTCCTAGAAAATTAAGGATATATTTCATCTTGTTACATTCCTGTAATATTTGCGCCTTAAGTTACAATAATGTAACGATGTAATCTTTCTGTAGCAAAACAAAGAAGAGAGAGTCATTTTCTTAACTCTCTCTTCTTTTCTTTATCCATCTATTCTTAAATTGGTTAAATTTCTTTGTATCAGTAAACTTTAACTGCGGGAAACTCGTAAGGAATCGCTTCTGATTCCAGGATAATGTTTCCATTAATTTATCAAAAGCCTGGTTTAATTTACCTTCATCTAATTTCATACGAGTGTTTAAACGCTCATTCCAACTTTTAGTACTCATATGTAGTTTCTCTACACTAAAGATAGTAAGAATAAAGTCTGTTCCCATCACAATTACTATTATTAAAGCAAGATAGCCATGCGTTTTTATTTCTTCCCAAGTAATTAACTTTTGAACAAATGGCTGAATAACTTTTACAAGAAAGACTACCCCTATCCCCCAAAATAAAGAAATAATTGGTGCAATCCTACCTTGGACATTGCCCCATAAATGTGAATAGTCCCATAACTTCATATGGAAAACATATTGTAAAAATACACTAGCGAAATACTCAAAAATTGTCGCTACTATTACACCGACTATATATAATAGGAAAAGATTATTTTGAATGCGATAGGTACAGATTAAAATCGTTGTTACTGCAAAGCCATATACGGGACAATAAGGCCCAAACAAAAATCCCCGATAATCATAATGATGATCCTTAATCGAACAATAGATTGTTTCCCATATCCAGCCAATTACAGAATATGTAAAAAATAAAACAATAATTTCAGAAAAAGTAAACGGCATTTTTAATACCTCATAAGTAATTTTTAGACTCTTCTATATTAAAGATATCATTCTTTAATGAAATTAAGGCGTACAACACCTCTGGAAAAATTAACTAAAAAGCGTAAAAATATTCTTATCTGTAATTGAAAGGTACATATATAATGAAGAAACTTAATAAAACAGCTAGTAAATATGCTAACATTCTACGCTTTTTTACAATAATTGCTTTAGGAATTTTAGGGACTTTAATGCTTATCCTGATGTTTAGTCAATTATTTGCGATAGGTCGTATTATGATTAGCAATAATTTAATTAACATACCTACGAAAGTTTTAGATGAAATAGTCACTTTCTTCTTATTTTTTGAATTTTCGGCTATGATTGTAGCAGCCTTAAAGCATATGGGTCATACAAGCTTAAACTTTTTAATGAGTCTAGGAATTACAGCCCTTTTAAGAAATTTAATTACTGCGCATGGTGAACCAATGCAAATTTTAATTCATGCAGTAGCAACCCTATTGCTAATTATTGGAGTAGTAATTTTAAACAAACATATCAAATTATAGATTTAATTCATAGGCTAAACGACTAGGATCCTCTGGATCTTCATCAACCATAATAATCCCACGTTCAATAAAATTATTTTTTAAAGCTAAATGTTGCATAATTTGATTTTTACGTGATGTATCAATTCTAAAATTTTTAATTCCTTGATTTACCATAATTGAAATCAAATCTGAAAACATAAAATTAGCTAAATGCATCCCGCGATACTTACTGCTAATAGCTAAACGATGAAAAGTAGCATACTCATCTTTAGTATTTTCCCACTCTCCATTTATTTTCTGATAAGTTGGCTCTATCCCAACAACACTTGCCGCATAGCCAGCCACCTTATCATCTACCATTAAAACCAAGGCACTTTTGTTTTTGATATCAGTTAAAATTGTATCTTCGTCCGGATAGGTTCCTTGCCATTGACTACTACCACTCTGCTTTAGAAAATCTTTTGCTTCATTAATAATACCCATGATATTTGATAAATCGGCGTTAGTGGCATAGCGTGTATAAATTAAAGTCATAATCTCACTCATTTCATTTTTCTACTAGTATACCTAAAAAAGCAGAGCCTCAGCCCTGCTTTTTAGGTTATATTGAATATTAATGTAAAAAAGAGCCTGCCAAATAAAGTTTTCTAAAACTTTATTTGAAAGACTCTTAGTTAATACCCTGAGTGCTGAATGCCAGGATCGAAGTTAAATAGAAAACTTCCTATTATCAACGTTTAAACGCAATTCGAATTTTTTCAATGTATTTGTTTATGCACGTTTTAAATTTATTATCTTTTTGTTATTATTTTTCTTCATTAAGTCCATCATATTTTGACTACAATCAGCATTTTCATGGACATATGTTTTAAGTAATTGTTGGACCGAGTGACCTAGATGAAAAGCTAAAAATGATAAAGCTATCCCAGAGGTATTTGTCCATTTACTTGCTACTGTATGCCTACAGTTATAACAACTAATCTAGTTACTTTCATTATTACCTCTTACCTTTTTAGCAACTTTCTTAATTATTAAATTCATACTTGCTTGTCCATTGGCATCCCTAAAGAAGTTAATCGGTTATCTCTTAAATTTAACAAGATATAATCATTTTTATTTAATTGATCAGTACCTTTTAAGAACTCAGATTGTTTCCGAAACGCATTTAATATATCTAAAGTTTCAGCAGATAAAGGTAATGTCTTTCTAGAAAATTTTCTTTAGCTCTGCCTTTTAAATGATGGTTTGGCGCATGATTCTTTTCACTACAAGAATCATTTATTTCAAAGACTTTAAAATCACCGTTATTAATAGTTGGCCCCACTTAACCATTTGAACTTCTTGAGGCCTCATGCCAGTATCCAAGATAAATAATAATCCAATAACATTTGTCTTAAAAGTTAACTAACTTTCAATTTTTATTATCCATACTTAAGCATTTCTTGTTAGATACAAAAAAATTCCTCAAAAGTATTCTAACCATTACTTTTGGGGATTTGATTTATGAAATAATTAATTTTGACTAATTTTGACTGACTTTTAAATTTTTTTGATAGAATTTTTCGTTTTTTGAGCATTTCACCTAAAGAAAAATCTTTGAAATAAAATTTATCTATCATGATAAATCAAAAAAGAAAGGTTGTAGACGGGCCCGTCCATTAAATTGGACGATGACAAAACAAAAGGTTATTAATTATAAGAACGATATAACTTATTTTTAACAAACTTGGAAAAATCATATACTGAATTAGCAGGTGATATTAGTTATTATATGAAGAAACTTGGCAGCCAAAAAGAAATGAGTGTCAGTAGAATTAAGGAATTTGCCAGAAAAAATATACCATTTGGTTTCGAATTAGATGCGATTTGTTTGATCAAATTCACTAAATCAAAAAAGAAATAGATTTTAATGATATAAAAAATTGAAGGAGTTATATTTTCCTTCCATAAAATTTATTCAACAAATTGTTCTTTCAGTATAAAGTATTAAATTCTTCAAAAATTATTACTTTTATTGAAAATAGAGATTTAGTTCCTCTATATACAGGATTCACTAGAAAAAATGTAACCAAAGAAACACTAGCTTCTATATTGATTACGAAAGTTTATTTGAAGTTATACAATAAAGCTTTGCTCTCTAATACTTCAAATATAGAACCTAACTTTAACCATTATAAAGATAGAATATTCGGCCATTTGCATCCCCAATTATATATGATTTTGGCAGATTCATTATTTATTAAACAAGCTATGCAACGCTTAAAAGATTCTCTTCAAAAGGATAGAGTTAACAGATCAAATATTGAAAAAATTGCATTTAAACAAGTAATTACCATAATTTAATCTTCAATTATAACTTGTCCATTCATAAGCATTGGTAAAAGGAAATCCCGGAGAGATTGAAGTTGTTGGTTTTCCTTGATAATTTTTCTTTGTTGTAGAAGCATGTTGCTTACAATACTCATATATTTTTTTGTTATATCCAAGGTTGGAATAGTTATGTTTTGAGCTTTTAAGAATTTAAAGTGTCGTGAATATCCCTTTTCAATCTCAGGTAATGCAATTATTTCCTGGTATAAAAGATAATTAGGTAATCTTGGATTGTTGGAATTTAAAATTTGTGTTCCATCTGCGCCTCGAGCAAATGGAAAATTAACGTATTTTGATTTGTTAGAATGATCTCCGAATACTATAGCATCATCTAAATTTAAAACATAATCTTTGTTATCGGTATACCCGCAAATATACGAATCTTTACTTTGATCAATAATTGGATAAAGAGATCCTGAATTATATTCTTTACTTTCAATGGTCTTAGTTCTTGGATAATCTCCTAAAATATTCTTTACTATTGAAACTTCCCATCCCTCAGGAATTTCCTGTTTAAGTTGGTCATTCCAAACCATCTTACCACCATTTGACTTGTATGGTTTGCCATCTTTATCAGGAAATTCAAACTGCAAGAACCAATAATCATAGATGGTTTTAGCCATTGATTCAAGCTCTTTGGAGATAGCATTGTTGTTAGTGATTTTGGAATCAATATCTTTAAGTAATTTGCTTACTTTGTTTTGATAATTTAAAGGAGGCACCATTAATTCAAAATTTTCTAAAAACTCCAAATTAATGTTTTTTTGAATACTTCCGTTAACATTATCTTGAATTTGTTGCTTTAATAGTTCAAAAACATAATGTACAAACAAGTTATTTGATTTATTTGGGAAAGCATTGAACCCAACAATACTATCAGGAAAGCACATAGGTTGACCAAGCAAAGCTGTTTCTGCGATGTTTGCAGCTATTGTTATACATAAAGTATCAGTTGGCCATAATTTGCTCTGCTTTAACCCTTTTTCATTATAAAATTCTTCACTTTTTTGAATATATAAATTTGCCTTTTTTATATCTCCGGTTTGAACTAAAGGATAGTGACCATTCTTAAAAAGAGTTTTATCATTTCTAGGCCTGTGTTTTGATTTGCCTCTCGCAAATTTGCCTAAATCAGTTAATCTTTTTTTAGTCCATTTTATTTTGTTCATAATTCAAGTTTCCCAATTGCTTTTTTATACTCTCTTCTAATAAATTATTCTGATTAAACAACTCACTCAACTTTTCCTGATACTCCTGCATTTTCTCTTCGAATTCATCTTTAGTAAGTTCAACATATTCAATTTTTATAGGAAAATACTGACCTGCACTAAATGAATAGTTCTTTTTCTTAATTTCAGAAAGACTAACAACAATTGAAAAGTCTTCAACATCTTTTCTTTCAACAGCAGAATCTACAATTTTTCTAATATCATCTTTATACAAAGTAGTTTTCTGCAATCCATTTTCTTTAACTTTTGCACCTAATTTAGAGGCATCAATCAATTGAACTTGATCACCTTGCTTGTTCTTATTAAAAAAGATCACACTAACATTAGTCCCAGTATTTGCAAATACATTAGCTGGCATCGAAACTACAGTGTCAATCATCTTATTATCAACTAAATATTTTCTAATTTTTTTATCTATACTTCCTGCCGTTAAAAATCCGGTCGGAACGACTACAGCAGCCTTTCCCTTATCGTTAAGAGAATTAATAATAAGTTGGATAAATAGCTCGTAGATGGCCATCGCACTCTTTTTCTTGTTAGGAATTTTTGGAATTCCGGCAAAGTATAATTCATTTGAATTAGGAACGCTTTCTACTTGATCACGCCAATCAGAAAAATCCAACTTAAAAGGCGGGTTTGATACAATATAATCCATTTTTTCGGGATGTTTATTATTTAAGATAGTATTTCCTTGAACAATATTATGAATAGAGTGACTTAAATTATTTAGTATTAAGTTCAATCTGAGCAAGTTTGAAGATTTTTGAGAAATGTCCTGACTATATACAGTACACTTATCTACTCCAATTTTATTAGCAATATTCATCAATAAGGTTCCTGAACCAGCAGCAGGATCATAAACCTTAACATTTTCAGGACTTTCTTTACCAACTAAAATATCAGCAATGATCTTCGCAATGGTGCGCGGTGTGTAGTATTCTGCATAATTACCGCCACCATTTTTGTTGTAATCTTGAATCATGTATTCAAAGATGGTAGAGAAGAAATCAAATCCTTCATCAAATATTGACCTATCAAACTTAGTTGAAGCTAATAATTTAATCAATTCTCTAGCTACATGATTTCTTTGGGAGCCATCTTGAACATTATCAGCAATCAGATGTGCATCAAATAATCTAACCTGAGTATTTCCCGCCGTTTCAACAGAAAATAGATCATTATTATCAAGTGCTATATCATTTAATGTTGTATCAAAAACTTCACTAAAATTATCAACATTTTGTTGATTATAGAGTGTTTCAATTAAATCTTTACGTTGAATTTGTGCAGAATTTTCACCAAGACTCCATTGAAGCATCTCATAATCATCATCACTTAAATCCATTAAATGTTGGTAATCATTTTGTGAATCAGCTTTCTTAGCCTCATAGAGAAATTTATCGTTCAGAAACTTATATAAGAAAGATTGTGTAACTAACTTATATTCGCCAGCTTCTCCTCCTAAACCGGCACTTGTTAAGATTCCTTTAATGCTGTCGACTAAATTTTCAACAGTTTCAACATAATTTGTATTTTCCATTATTTAATTCCTTCATATTCATCGTGATATTCTTTGGTTAATAAGTCAGATAGTTCCTTAATTTCACCAGGTTGAACATCCATTTTTTGAAGATCCTTTCTTTGTTTAATTATTATTCTAAGAATTGCTTTTTTTACATACGGTTCATTTTCCAACACTGCACTATTTTTGGCTATTTCATCATCAATACTTTCTTTAGAAGTTTTCATTACTGTGTAGATACTTGTATGATCTTTAACAGTGTCAGGTTCTTGACCAGTGAAATCATAAATAACTTTTTTGAAGCTTCTAACATACTTTTTATCGCCATTAAATGCATTAGCAAAACGTTCATTCTTAGAATTCAAATTTCTTAAATCAATAATAATTTGTTGAATCTTATGAGTATTCTCTCTTGTTTCCTCAGGAGTGATTTCCTTAATATGTTGCTTTTGCATAATACGTTTAAATTCTTCAAATAAAGAAATCCAATCAGGATCTTTTTGATCCCAATTTTGATTGAATGCATGCTTTGCTTTTTCTTCGGCTTTTCGATAGTCGTCAGCTACAAGCTTCAATTCTTCAGAACCGTCCTTTTCAAAATTAAAAGTCCAATTCTTCATAGCAATATTTAAAATATCTTTTCCGGATTCTTGACTTGTATCTTCAATTAAATTGACTGTTCGAATTCTGTCTTGAACAATACTTAATAATTGAGCGATATTTTTAGCCTTAATCTTTTCAACTAATTCATCATAAGAGAGAAGTCTGGCAACATTGTAATCTTCTTTGAGTTCCCGTAAAGTTTTTGCTAATTGAATTAACTCACTCTTTTTAGGGATGTCATTAATTTGTTGTGAAAAACTTTCTAGGTTACTGGTGTTGTATTCAGCTAAAACTATTTCAGCATTCTGCAAATTCTTTTCAATGTCTTCTACAGGAACAAATAATGAACCATAGATATTATTTAAATCTTCTCCAGATTTTGCATATTCATTGTTAAGTTCTTCAAAGTAAGCCTTATTTGTTTTATCGAACTCTTTAGAAATATTAGCGAAGTCAACAATATAACCAAATCTAAAATCATGATATGGACGGTTTACACGAGTTAGAGCTTGCAATAAGTTGTGGGCTTTAATAACTCTACCGAGATATAACTTCTTTAATCTAGGAGCATTGAAACCTGTAAGCAACATATTATAAACAATCAAGAAATCAGTTTTTCCATCAATAAAATTCTTAACTTCACTATTTCTAGTTTCTTTATCATTTTCATCTGAAAGAATTAAAGAAGCAGTAAATTTAGTTTCACCATCTTTACTTTTTTCTTGAAAGAGTTTGTATAATTCACGTGCTTGGTCAGAAGAATCGGCTACAATCATTCCTCCAATAGTCCTATCTCCATATATTTCTTTAGATTCTTGAAAGTCTTTCAAAATGTAATTTAATAATGGGGAACAATAAGCAGGGTGAGCAAGAATATCTTTTTTCTTTAAGGTACCTTTCTGTACTTGTTCTTGAAGATTATCTACTATATTTTTAAACTTTTTCTTGTACTCAGTTCTAACTTCTTCACGCATTAAACGCAAAGTAAAGCCATCTTGAATGGACTGGTCATAATAGTATTTATTTAAATAATCACCAAAGATTTCTCTAGTGGTTTTATGTTTTTCATTAGCTTTGTGGTCAGGATTAATTAAAGGAGTTCCTGTAAGAGCAATTTTTATTGCATTTTTATCCGCATTATAGAGATTTGGCAAGTATGAACCCTTATTGTTATAAGATCTGTGGGCCTCATCAATAAAATAAACATTTTGCTTATTCAAACTTTCATAACCAGATTTATCTACTAAATTTGTATCTTCATTAATCTTTTGAATATTTACAACAGCCACATCTTCTGTAAATGGTTTATTTAATTCTTGTTTAGAATTGATACGCTTAACTTTTAACCCTCTATTTAAAAATGCATTTTCTGCCTGATTCGCTAAGTCAATACGATCAACAATAAAGAAAAATTGAGGGATGATATTTTTCTTTTGAAAAACATACTTTAAATATTCAATATTGTAGAAGGCTAAGGCCGTTTTACCAGAACCTTGAGTATGCCAAATAACACCTTTTTTAACTCCGGAATTAATTGCGTCTTCAATAGCTTTGGTTGCAAAATATTGAGGATAACGCATTATTTGCTTTTGGAAAGTTATAATTCCATCATCATTTCGCTTCTTATCGTATGCAATACCGAATCTTAAAAAGAATTTCAATCTGTCTAAAGAAAACAATGAAGTTAAAAATGAGTTTGCTGGAGTGTTGGGATCACAATTAGTTTTAAATTCAGGAGTATCCTTAATAGCAATTTTATTAGCGTCCTTTAGAACTTCTACTATTTGTTCTTCAGTCACCTCGCCAACTTGCTTAGATACTTCATCTTGTCTTTCTTCATGCATTGAGTTAAAGAAAGCTTTTGAATAACTTGAAGTACAATAGTATGAACCTGTGGTGTGCATACCATAATCTTCAGAATAGTCCATATTATCGGTGAAGCCAATTATTTGAGTGATATTATGAAAGACCTTAAAAGCTTTATTTTGAAATCTTTTTTCCATCCTCGAAAATTCAGAGATCATTCCAGTCTGACCATTTCGAATTGCATTAGGCTTCTTAAATTCTATGTATGCCAAAGGAAGACCATTGATAAAAATTGTTAAGTCTGGTCTAAATTCATCATCACCATTTTCACAAGGTATTTCATAGGAAATTTGAAAAATATTATTCTTCCAGTTTTCCCAATCAATTAATCTAAATTTTGAATTTCCTTTGTTTTGAATCCTATCAAAGAATTCTTTTCCCAAATCATTATTTGTTAATTCGATTTTTATTTCTTTGTATTCATCATCGAATTCTTTTTCAGTAGCGCCAGGATTTAGCTTTAAAAATTGTTCCTTGAGAATAGGAAGCAAAATATTATTTTCTGGGTCTTTATTACTTTCTACTGTATGTTTGGGAATAAATTCATATCCTAATTTTAATAAATGAATCAGCCCAGGAAATTGAACTCTTGTCATTTCATTAAATTGTGTAGCCATAAAAACTCCTCAAATACAAACATCTCTAATAGATAAATTATACAATAGAATTTAAACACAAAAAAATGGGCAAAAAGCCCATTTTAACACTATATTTAGTACTCCTAAATTTTGCTCAAACACACAAAAACACACTAAATTTGTTTTTGTGTTTACTATGTGTGAATTTCATTTTAATTCAAACTATTTTAAAAGATTTCATATCTTTTAAAAGTAAGTAAAAAGCCCTTCAAATTTAGCTATATTAAACTTCTTTGAAAGACTTTGAAATGCTTATTAACTTTTCTTATGCTGAATGCCAGGATCGAACTGGCGACCTCTTCTTTACGAGGGAAGCGCTCTACCAACTGAGCTAATTCAGCATTAACACTAGAATTATAACAAAGATCTTCTTCCCCTGTAAAGCATCAGTAAATTTTACAAATAAAAAAAGTCGAAGCACCACTACTTCGACTTTTTTTATTAAAAGTTAGCTGTATCTGGATCAGTAGCTAAGCCGCTAACTCCATGTAAACTATCTAATTTACTCATCTGCTCATCATCTAATTCAAAATCAAATACATCAATATTGGCTGCAATGTATTTATCGTGAACTGATTTAGGTAAAGGTAAAAATCCGTGTTCTAGAGACCAACGAATTAAAACTTGAGCCGGTGACTTTCCAACTTCATTAGCTATTTCGTTAACAACTTCATTTCCTAACAAACCACCAGTGCCTAAGGGACTGTATGCTTCACTTAATAATCCTAACTCTTCATTTACTTTCACTACATCTGATTGTAAATCACTTGGATTAAGCATAATTTGGTTAACGGCTGGTTTTATTTCTGCAGTTTTAAGCAATTCCTCTAGGTGATGCTTTCTAAAATTAGAAACTCCAATAGCTCTAATCTTACCCGCCTTAACTGCTTCTTCCATGGCTCTCCAGCTTTCTGCATTTGCTTCAGCCCAGTGATCTCGAAGAGCCAATGGATTAGGCCAGTGAATTAAATATAAATCTAAATAATCTGTCCCTAAATTTTGCAAACTTTTATCAATTGCAGCTTTTGCCTCTTTATAACCATGATCTGCATTCCAAAGTTTAGTAGTAATAAATAAGTCATGGCGGTTAATGCCACTATTCTTAATTCCTTCTCCTACACTTTCTTCATTTCCATAAGCTGCAGCAGTATCAATATGTCTGTAGCCACTATTCAATGCTGCTTCAATTACATGTTTTGCCACATCACCGTCTGGAGTTTGCCAAGTACCAAAACCAATAATCGGAATTTTGACACCATTATTCAATGTATATGTATCTTCAACTGAATTAAATTTCATATTTTTCCTCATTTCTTTAATTACTTACATTATAAAAGTAATTTTTGCTTTTTTCATGAAATTTGGATTTTTACAATTAATTTATTTAAATAAGTCATTAAAAGCTTCAGACATTGTCGGATGCGTATAAATCTGATCTCTTAAAACCGTATAGGATAAATGGGCCTTCATCGCTAAAGAAATCATGTTAATCAATTCATATGACTCAATTCCATAAAGTGTAGCCCCTAGAATTTTTTCAGTTTCTGGGTCAACGAGTGCCTTAAATAAACCTCTATTATCTTTTGCAACTTTTGCTTTAGGAATTGCTGTAACGGGCAACTTAAATAACTTGTATTCTTTTCCTAATTTATTTGCTTGCTTCTCATTTAAACCAACTTGAGACAAGGCGGGTGAAATAAATACACTATAAGGAACTACCTTTCGGTCACTAACCATGCGAGCACCCGTACCAAACAGTTGATCTTTAATAATTCTAAAATCATCTAAAGAAATATAGGTAAATTGAAGACCGCCTTTAACATCCCCGATTGCCCACACATTGTCCACAGTAGTTCTTAGAAAATCATCTACTTTTATAGCGCCACGATCAGTTGTTTCAATCGCGGTATTTTCTAAACCTAAGTTTTCAGTATTTGGTTTACGACCAGTTGCTGCCAAAATTCGGTCTGCACTAATCGTCTTTCTTTCTTCATTTATTTGATAGGTAATTTTTGCATTACTTGTTTCATCAGTAATTTTTTCAATATCAGCACCAAGTTCAAACTTAATACCAGCATCTTCCATATCTTTTCTTACTGCATTACTAATATCCTCATCTTCACGAGCTAAAAATTCCTTATTATGATCAAGCACTGTAACTTTACTACCATATTTTGCAAACATGCTAGCAAATTCCAATCCAATATATCCCGCTCCAATAATTGTTAAATTCTTTGGCATCTTCTTTTCATCCATGGCTTGAGTTGAATCAAGGATATACTTGCTTTCTTTTAAGCCCGGGATTGGTAACATCACTGGAACTGCACCAGTATTAATGAAAATACGGTCTCCTTTATACTGAACCTTTTTACCATTAGAAAGTTTTACTTCAATTTCATGATCAGCAATAAAATGCGCTTCTCCATCTAATACAGTTACAGTCTTTTCGTCTGCAAGCATATGATAGTTTTTCTCCCGCAATTGTGCAGTCATTTCATTTTTACCGTTTACCGCATCCACATAAGAAACGCCGTTAGCTGCTTCAATAATTAATCTTTTTGAAGGTAGGCAGGCAATGTTAATACAAGTACCTCCATACATCTTATTAGATTTTTCAATTACTAATACTTCTTCTCCCTTTTGTGCTAGAAACTTAGCTAAGGTTTTCCCACCTTTTCCAAAGCCGATAATTATGTTTTTAATTGTCTCCATATCATTTTCCTCTTACTTTTTACAAGTTTATTCTTTTAACTATTATTTTATACATAAAATATTAATTTGCATCTTTTATGCTTATAAATTTTTATATAAATATCTACATATACGAAAAAATGAGGATACAAAGTTGTTTCACAATTATACAGTTATGGCTAATCAACATAATATACTAATGAAAGAGAAATACTCTGATGACACTACGTTGAGTATTCAACAAAGTAAGATTTATGATGGTCAAGATGCTTTTTTATACACTAATCATCATTATTCTAAACTTAAATTTGTAAATTTAAGTTCAGCCCATGCGGCCGTTGATTTAAAAGAAAAATATTTTGCTTGTAAAATTGCCCTCTTAAACTTTGCTGATTATCTTTCACCTGGTGGCAGGTATTTACAAGGAGCAACTGCTCAAGAGGAAATATTATGTCATCAATCTAACCTATATCAAATAATAAGTAATTTTAATAAATACTATGAATGGAATAATCAGCATATAAATTATCATCTTTATCGTAATCGTGCTATCTATAGTCCCAATGTCGTCTTTACTAATCTTGATGGTAATTGATAAATACAATCAATGTAATTACCTGCGCAGCCCCCTATTATAGGGAAGCCCAACTATATAACATTTCTTATGAAGAGGCTTGCATGACTTTAAAAAATCGAATGTATTTTGTTAAAAACATAGCTAAAGATCAACAAATAGATTATTTAGTTTTAGGTGCATGGGGAGCAGGAGCATTTGGTTTTTCTTCAAAAGAAGTTGCTAAAATGTGGCATGATGTTTTTTCTCATCCCTCTTCAATAAAAGAAGTAGATTTTGCAGTTATCGATATTCACGGTAGCAATAATGCACAAATTTTCAAATCAGAATTTTCAAACTAAGCTATTATGATAAAATTAACTTGATTCGGTTATTATTTATTTAAAAAGGAGTAACGTTAATGCGAGTATTAGTTATCGGCGGAGCTGGTTACATTGGCTCTCACGCTGTTAGAAAATTAATTGAAGAAGGAAACGATGTTGTTGTCCTTGATTCTCTCTACACTGGTCACAGAAAAGCTGTCGACAAGAGAGCTAAATTCTATCAAGGTGACATTGAAGATACTAATTTAGTAAGCAAAATCTTACGTGATGAAAATATTGACGCAGTAATGCACTTTGCTGCTTACTCATTAGTTGGTGAATCAGTTAAGAAACCTTTGAAATACTACGATAATAATGTTTCTGGAATGATTTCACTACTTCAAGCTATGGAAGATGCTAAAGTTAAATATTTAGTCTTCTCTTCTAGTGCTGCTACTTATGGTATTCCTGAAAAATTACCAATTACTGAAGACACTCCATTAAATCCAATTAACCCATATGGTGAAACTAAGATGATGATGGAAAAGATTATGCACTGGGCTGACAAGGCTAATGGTATTAAGTCAATCGCCCTTCGTTACTTCAATGTAGCTGGTGCTTCAAGTGATGGTTCAATCGGTGAAGATCACGGACCTGAAACTCACTTGATTCCTAACATTTTAAAGAGTGCTATTGCAGGCGATGGTAACTTCACTATTTTTGGGGATGACTATAACACTAAAGATGGTACTAACGTCCGTGACTATGTTCAAGTTGAGGACCTAATTGATGCTCATATCTTAGCTCTTAAGCACGTGATGGACACTAATAAATCTGATGTCTTTAACTTAGGTACTGCACAAGGATACTCTAACTTAGAAATTCTTGAAGCCGCTAAGAAAGTTACTGGTATCGACATTCCTTACACTATTGGTGCAAGAAGAGGCGGAGACCCTGATTCCTTAGTTGCTGACTCAAGCAAAGCTCGTAAAGTTTTAGGCTGGAAGCCAAAACATGAAGATGTTGATGACGTAATTGCCACTGCTTGGAACTGGCACAAGAGTCACCCAAAGGGTTACGAAGATAAATAAATCAAAAAAATCCATTCAATCCTCACGACTGAATGGATTTTTTTATTGCAATTGATTAACGCAATTTCTCATTTCCTCAATATCTAAAATACTATGAGCAAATTCTTTTCTCACTAATTCATCGGGTAAATATTCATCATATTTATCAAATACCGGTACTTCATTTGGATACACTAGCTCTAATGGGTCAAAATCTTTATTAGCTTCTTCTACTAAAATTTTCAAAAATTCTTCTTTATTTACATCCATTGCAAATTGCATAAAATACGGACGACTAGAATTAAAGCCACGCAAACCAATTCGCTTAGCACACTTAATTTTGATTAATCTTTCTAAAGCTAAAAATGCATATGTTCCTGTCCACGGAAAGAGACACCACATTTTTCCACCTAAGTTAATTAAGTTACTTTCTAGCATACCCGAAGTTTTAGCAGTATCACGCACTTCTTTAAGACGCGCAATAGCATGCTTCATTAGATAGGAGTATTGCTTTTGCTCGGTTAAAATTTTATTCATTCTTTGTAAAATCTCAGGCTGAATATCGCCTGCAACATCCCCAAAATATGCCGGAATACGTCCTTTAACAGGATGGCAATAGACTTGATGTCGTTTACGATCTACATCTTCTACTACCCACACACGGCCCGCTATCGCTATTTTATCCCCAACGGGCGGCGGTTTAACAATAGTTCCCAGCTCTTCTGATTCTGACTTAACAGAATATTCTTCATTTTCTTGAAAAACAGCATAAAACTTAAAATTATTAACTATGCGTTCACCACTTAGACCTACAATTAAACCACCATTTTCAGTTTGCTGAATATGATCTTCTTTAATTAGATGTCTAAGTAATACTCGATAATCATCTTGACTAACATTCCGAAAATAATGCAGTGTCAATACTCGCGACGCTAGCTCTGCAGGCGTCATTTCACCATTCGAAGCTAAAGTAGACATGGTCTGATGGTAGAGCAAACTATATGGTAAGCGATTTGGTTCAGGAGGTTCTACCCATCTTTCTTCTAAATATAGTTGAACTAAAGCAATCCCTTGTAATAAAGACCATGGAATAATCTCAGGAAGCATCGCACGGGACTCAGGATGTGATTCGCGCATTACAAACCACATTTCCGAAGGATTGCCTCTACGTCCTGTCCTCCCCATCCTTTGTAAAAAGCCAGATACAGTAAATGGTGCATCAATCTGAAAAGCACGCTCTAATTTTCCAATATCGATACCTAATTCAAGTGTGGCGGTAGCACAAGTAGTCATCAAAGAATCTTCATCTTTCATTTCTACTTCAGCAGTTTGCCGATAAGCAGCGGATAGATTACCATGATGAATTAAAAAACGATCTGGCTCATGTTCTACTTCACAGTATTGTCTTAATATCTGACAAACTGCTTCACATTCTTCACGGCTATTAGTGAAGACTAAACATTTTTTGCCGCGTGTATGTTCAAAAATATAAGCCATTGATGGATCAGCTGTGTTTGGAGCTTGATCACTTTTCTCATCTAAAACTGGTTGCGCGGGATCAAAATCATTACTATCAGCCTGTGGGCCATTATCGTAAAAGTGTTCCATTGATAGCCGCCAAACTTGTCCACTTCCTTCTACTTTAGGAACAGTAGTTTTATGTTTAGAACCAGCCCCTAAAAATTCAGCCGCAGATTTTGTATCACCAATTGTTGCAGAAAGTCCAATACGACGAGGATCAACATCGGCCATTTTAGATAATCTCTCGATTAAACAAAAAGTTTGTCCTCCACGGTCAGATCTTAAAAAAGAATGCAATTCATCAATTACAATATATCTCAGATCATGAAACAAATTAGGAATATCCATATGTTTATTAATCATCAATGACTCTAAAGATTCCGGTGTGATTTGTAAAATACCAGAGGGATGTTTAAGTAATTTTCTCTTTTGTGTCTGGGTCACTTCGCCATGCCAACGCCATACAGGAATATCAACATCCTGACAAAGTTCGTTTAAACGTTCATATTGATCATTAATTAATGCTTTTAGTGGTGAAATGTACAGTACACCCACTGATTGAGGAGGATTTTCATAGAGATCAGTTAAAATTGGGAAAAATGCAGCCTCCGTCTTACCAGAAGCAGTCGACGCAGCTAGCAAGACATTATCTCGACTATTAAAAATAGTTTCTGCTGCTCCAACTTGAATTGAACGGAGATTTTTCCATCCATGTTCATAAATATAATCTTGAATAAAGGGAGCAAAACGTGTAAAAATATCCATTTTTCACTTAAATTCTAAACTCAGCAAAATCATCAGACTTTTCATTAGAAACCGCCTCTGATTCGGCATAAGAAAACTTATCCGAATTAAGTAATTTTTCAACGTCAGTCTCTGGATTTTGCCAAACAATATCTAATAATTCAATAAAATCACGAATAATCTCACGTGGCGTAATATTTGTTGATGCTCCCACACGTGAATATTCAATTTTTATGAACTTTTGTAAATCATCTTCTGTAATTGTTTTTTCATACCCATATAGATTAGCATGCATCTCTGCAAGTTTTTCAGTTAAGACAAGCATTTCTTCTGGGGTAAGAGGATCAAGCTTAATAACAGGTGCATACATATCTCTATTGCCAGCTTCAGAAAATTTTCCACTAGCAAGACGTGAGCGCAATGCTTCATATGAATATACTCCGCGTCTCTTATCTTCAATTGCCTGCGGGGTTCCACCCATAATAATTCCAAGATACTTCGACTTTCCTTGTAAGGCATCGTTGTACATTGTTAATATCTTTTCATAGTTATATTGGCGGCTAATACTATTCGGGATTTTATAGATATTTACTAACTCATCAATCATAATCATCAAGCCCGCATATCCAGCTTGTCTAAAAAATGATGCGAATAATTTTAAATACTCATACCAATCGTCATCAGATATTACAATATCGACTCCTAATTCTTTCTTAGCCTGTGTTTTATTGGCATATTCACCTCTAAACCACTTAACAACTTTGGCTTTTGTTTCTTCATCATCATTGATATAGGCTTGATAGTACATTTCAAGTAACTTTGCAAAATCAAACCCGTGCACTAATTCAGAAAGATTAGAAATTACTGCATAAATTTTCTTATTGACTGCGTCTTCAAAGGCGGGAGTATCATCATTTAATCCTGTCTCTGTTCTAACCTGCATTTGAACCGAATTAATCCAGCGATCCAAAATTAAGGTTAATGCTCCACCTTCCGGTCTAGTTTTGGTGGAAAGATTTTGAATTAGTTCTCGATAAGTTGCTAATCCTTGCCCTTTTCCACCCTGCAGCCGTCTTTCTGGCGATAAATCACCATCAACCACAACAAAATTTTTATCCATTACATAATTTCTAATAGTTTGAAGTAAGAAACTTTTCCCCGAGCCATACCGACCCACTATAAATCTAAAAGAAGCTCCTCCGTCTTTGATTAGCTCTACATCATGTAATAAAGCTTCAACTTCGGCTTTTCTTCCAACAGTAATGTATGGTAATCCGATTCTAGGTACTACTCCACCTTTTAAAGAATTCAAAATAGTTTGAGCTATTCTTTTAGGCACTTTTCTATTTTTATTAATAGCCATACTTTAGTTTGTTCCTTTCAAAAACATATCTTCTAGATCTTCTTGGTAATCTTCAATTACTGTAGGTATATCATTTATAAACTCAATGACATTATCACCAAATTCATCAAAAAGTTTTTCATTTATGTTATCAATTATAACGGCAGCCATTAAATGATGCTCTTTAAGATATTTGTTTAGGTCTTTTCCCTTTAAAAGCAAAATTATGGTGGCCATTTCTTCTGAGCTCAACCCATAGTCTTCCTGCTCATCGTTTACAACAGTTTCTTCAATTTGCTCCCTTTCTTCTTGCTCAGCTTGAAGTTCTTCTTCAGTTAATAAACTGTCTCGAGTTCCCGCTGCATCCTCTCGAATTGTAGATAACTGTGACAGGTTAAATTCAATTTTAGGCTGTTTTAATTTTTGTTCCTCTATTTGATATTCCTTAATTCCATCCCTAATAGCCTTAAGATAATGCTTTTCTATTTTTCTAGGTTTTAAATTTCGTCCCAAATTAAAACATAATCTTATTTCGCGATCTACTTCATGCAAAAAATTACCCATAATACTTTTTTGACCAGTCAATCCCCAGTAAGACTCACAATACCAGGTATTCTTTTCTTCATCATAAAAATATTTTCTAATTTGATCAATTTCATAGCTAGTTGTCTTTGGCTCTAGCTGATGATTAAATACGGCAGCTGAAAATAGTTGAATTGTCATCTGATTCTTATAAGCAATATAACTAGTAAAAAAATCAAATCCATCATTACGTAAATCTAAAATTTTGTGCCAAATTAGAACTAAAAGATATTCAAATTTTTCTATACTCTTTTTATACAAGGGGCAATTGCTAATCTTATAATTAGATAACTTCATTAAGTTTTCTGCAACTTCGTGGTTAGAAAATTGATCTGGGTATAACAATTGTTCATACTTTTTGTCATTAGTCTGTTCTTTAACAAAAAACGTATTATTTGTTTTATTTATATTATAAAAAATAATATAATCGCGAATCCATCTTTCAAGATAAGCACTCATTTCCGGTGAAAATTTTTGAGCATAATTTTTATTAAAAGTAATTAACTTATCTAATCCTTCTTCTGGATCCTTAATTCCAATTCCATTTAGTAATTCATACAAATAAATGTAAGCATATGAATCTGAAATTTTTTCATAGATATTTTGTCTAATTTTCGTACGCCAAGTGAAATACGTCCTTGCCTGTCCCACTGTTAAGTCATGGTAAGTTGGATAATATCGTAAGAAAGATTGTTTTCCTTCATAGTGATCTTCGTATGAAGCCACTAATTTACCCTGTAAATAAAAATTCTGTTCTCTACGAACCGATCCTGGTAAAGAATATTGATAGGACTCAATCATCTTTTTTATTTCTTTAGGAACAAGCTGGGTATCTTCAAAATTTAGATTAATTTCTTCTGTAGATTTTTCTTCTTTTCGAAGTATATTAGATGACCTTTTCCAATTTTTAAAGTTTAATTCTTGTTCCTGATAGACCCTTTCTTCACCATTTTGAATAGTATCAGGAATATAAATTAATTTTTCAGGATTAGGTCGTTTATTGGACATGAGAGCGATTTTAAAAGCATATTCCAATGCTTTTTTTATTTTTTGATTACTTAACCCTAAGCTAACTTCAACCCACTTAGCTTCTTTTATTAGGGATGAAGCTGAAAAGCCGGGTAAGTCTTTAATTGTTGCTGCAAAATCTCCACAATTAATGTTTAAACTTTTATTTTTAGGATCTAAATTTAAAAGAGCAAACCAATTTTTAGTAATCGGTGAACTAAAAGCTACCAAATTAGGATTGTCATTAACTTCACTAATACTGTTTTTTCCAAAATGTCGTATAGCATAACTTAATAATTCATCGGTATTCATGGTCCCCGCTCCTTTCGAACATATATTCTACTATATTTTTATTTATCTAGCCACGAAGGTACAATAAAAAACGCTGAAACCATAATGATTTCAACGCTATTAAATAGCCTCACTATTTTACTTGATTAATCACATTAATTGCGTTTAAGCTACGAGGATAGCCAATAAAGGGAACATTAGCTAAAACAACCTTAGTTAAAAATTGTTGATCATTTCCTAGACCTACATTAGCCTTGGCGTGGGCCAACAATTGTGGTTCACACCCTCCTTGAGCAGCCAAATAACAGAAAGTTACCATTTCTCTCTCTTTATCATCTAGGCCATTTCGGGTGTAATAATCTCCAAAGCAATTATTAACCACTTATTAATAGTTCCTTTTTTAGCAAAATCTTTCATTTGTGATCCAAATAATCTAATTTGAGTTTCTTCACCTTTTTCAAGACGATTTTTCATAGTAGTGGTAGCTTGACTAGGTAATGGCAATTTAACACCACGATTGAGCAAAACTTGATTTATTGCTTCAAAAAATGGTATCACACGTCCCAATCCTAAATAATCAACTGCTTGATAGACTACTTCTTTTGCTTCAACCGGACTTACTCCATTATCAAGAGCAACTGGAAGCATTAAACGATATTCTTCTAGGCCCTGCATCCCTAACAAATAGGCTAAATTAGATAATAATTTTATTTTATTTGGTAAGTCTATATCATCTTGTACTTCCTCAAAAGTAAAATGACTAATTCTTTCCCAACCTTCAGGATCATTTGCCTTTAAAACTACTTTATATGCATGCAAAAACATACTATTAAAGCATAGATTTATAAATAACATTATAGTAACTAGTGTTATCATTTTATCTAATATGTTCACATATATATTTATCAAACCATTAGTTATTTCAAACCTATACGCTTTTTTTATAAAATAACATCTTTTTCTTGAAACTATAAGTATTAAATTTTATAGTAAAGATGATTAAGTTAATAGAAAGATTTCAGGAGGTATATTGTTATGACAGATTATGCAAAAAGAGAAATGAAAGCATTAGACAGAATTGCTAAGAAGATTTCAGATGCAGAAAGTCACTTAACAAAGATTGAAGATAGTATTGATGATAAGAAACATCGCACCGCTCAACATGAAACAATTAAGGATATTAAATCAATTCTTAAGCACGCAAGAAAAGTCGACAAAGACGAAGACAAAATCGAAGAGTTCAAAGGTGAAGGTCCTAAAGATTCAACCGAAAACCACTACGTCTATGAAGAAGAAGAAGAACCTGTTATCAACGATCTAAAGAAGGACTTCGCAGAATTAGATGACAAACTTGCTAAGTTAAATGACTTCAACGGTGGAGATATTGATGCTTTCAGAACTGAACACCACTATCTTGAAAAGGCTCAAGACATCTTGAAGAAAGCCGGCAAATTAAATTAGTCTAATTTATAGTAATAGTTTTATAGTTTAATTTACATACATACAGGAAAAGAATGATATATTCCTTACCCTCTTTGGTAAAGAATTATCATTCTTTTTGTTTTTGATCAAAATAAAAAAGGGGAAGCAATACATTGCTTCCCCTTTTACGTGCGAATTCATATTAATATTTCAAGAGAGATACGAAAAAATTAAGCTTCAATACCCTTTCCAGTGTATGTTTCTTTCATTAGATTCTTAATTTCACTAATCAATAACGCAGAAGGATTTGTTACAACGTTTTGGTCGCCATAGGCTTCAACAGCCATGTTTTCTACCTTATTATTAAAATCAGCTTCACTAATTCCATTAGCTTTAAGGCTTAACTTCATCCCAACAGCATGTCCTAATTCAACAACTTTCTTGATTAAAGCATCAATTAGTTCTTGGTCGCTATTTTCTTTTAGTCCCAGACTACGTGCAATTTCTGCATAATCTTTATCAGCTCTAAAAATTGAATAATGTGGGCGCATTGCAAGCTTTCTAGGCTTTTTAGAATTGAATCTAATCACATATGGCATTGCAATAGCATCACTTAAGCCACTTGGAATACCAAACTCAGATGATTCTGTATGAGCAATTGCATGTCCTACACCTAAGAATGCATTTGCATATGCCATACCAGCTAAAGTAGCTGCATTATGCATTCTGCTTCTAGCATTTTGATCACCATTATATGATTTTTCTAAGTTTTCAAAAATCAACTTGATAGCTTCCATCGACCAGCCACGAGTAAAATCAGTAGCCATAGTCGAAACATAACTTTCTACTGCATGAGCTAATGCTTCAAAACCAGAGCGAGCAATCAATTCCTTTGGCATAGTTTCTACAAATTGATCGTCAACAATGGCAACATCAGGATTTAAAGAATAATCACAAAGAGTGTGTTTAATTCCGGTCTTTGCATCTTTAATAATTGAAAATGGTGATACTTCTGAACCAGTTCCTGAAGTAGTTGGAATACATACTAATTGGATAGCATTATATTTTGGAAATCTTACTGTTCTTTTTCTAATATCTAAAAATTTTGAATAAGCATCTTCAAAACTCATATCTGGATTTTCGTAGAATAATCGCATTGCCTTAGCAGCATCCATTACAGATCCACCACCAATAGCAATCACGACATCCGGCTTAAAGATATTCATTCGGTGAACACCGTCAGCAATTATATCAGTATCCGGATCCTTAGTTACTGCTTGAAAGACTTCATAGCTCTTTTTACCACGACGTTGACTAATAATATCAGTAATTTCATTAATGTATTTGCTGGCTACACCTTCATCAGTCACAATGAAGAATCTTTCAACATCAGGCATGTGCTTTAAATAATTTGCTGCATTATGTTCAAAATATGTCTTCTTTGGAACCTTGATCCATTGCATATTATCACGACGTTTTGCAACTGTCTTAATGTTAAGCAGGTCTCTAGCACCAATATTATGTGAAAAAGTATTAGCACCATATGAACCGGTCCCTAAAGTAAGGGAAGGAAGCATATTGTTGTACAAGTCACCAACACCACCAACTGAAGCTGGAGAGTTAACCAAAATACGGCATGCATCCATTTTCATTGAAAACTCATCAATTACTTTTTCATCTTGAGAATGAACCCCCGCAGTATGGCCGCGTCCACCATAATTTAGAAGGTCGGTACAAATCTTATAGGCATCTTCATGACCCTTAGCTTTATACATGGTAAATACAGGAGAAAGCTTTTCAGCAGATAAAGGATACTTTTTACCCACACCCTTGTATTCGGCAATAATTACCTTAGTATCTTCTGGTACATCTACTCCACATAATTTTGCAATTTGATAAGCCGAACGACCAGCAACTGGACCAGCAACAGTTCCTCTCTTAGGATCAATGAATTTTTCTTCGAACTTCTTAATTTCATCTGGTTTTAAGAAATAACAATTCCAAGACTTAAATTCATCTTTTACTTCGTTATAGATATCCTCATCAACTACTACAGAATTTTCGGAGGAACAAATCATACCATTATCAAAAGTCTTGGAGAGAACAATATCGTAAACGGATTCTGGAATATTGGCGGTCTTTTCAATATATGAGGGACCATTACCTGGACCAACACCGATTGCAGGCTTACCAGATGAATAAGCAGCCTTAACCATTCCAGGACCACCAGTAGCTAAAATTGTTTGAACATTTGGATGATTCATTAATGTACTAGTTGCTTCAAGACTTGGATATTCAATCCATTGAATTGCGTCTTTAGGAGCACCAGCTTTAATTGCTGCTTCTCGAATAATTTCACCAGTTTTTACACAACTCTTTTGTGCTTGTGGGTGGAAGCCAAAAATAATAGCATTTCTAGTTTTTAAAGCAAGCATAGCTTTAAAAATTACAGTTGAGGTTGGGTTAGTAACGGGAGTTACTCCAGCAATTACGCCTTTAGGTTCTGCAATTTTAACTAATTGTTTTTCTTTATCTTCTTCAATAACACCAACAGTTTTTTCATGACGAAGACTATTCCAAATGTTTTCACTGGCAAACATATTTTTAATAGTCTTATCTTCTACTACTCCACGACCAGTTTCTTCAACAGCCATTTTTGCAAGTAAATAACTATTCTGTTCCCCTGCACTTGCGATAGCTTCACAAATTTTATCAACTTGTTCTTGATCAAAATTGGCCATCTCATCTAAAGCAACATGGGCTTTTTCTACATAGCCATCAATCATTTTATTTACATCAATTGCTTTTTCTTCTTTTGTCGCCTTTTTATCTTGCACCATTTAATTGGGCCTCCTACTCGGAAATCTAGGCATATTTTTTTGAACAATGACAGTATAGTCCTTATATCCAACACTTGTAAATGACTTTGTGCATCTTTTTACAAATTCACAATATGATAAAAAGTAAGAAATAATTGTTTTCAATAATGTTATCGGTTACATTTTTATAATATTGAAAAATATTTCACAAAAATATCAAGTAATTTTTTTATTCATAATCTTATAAAAAATCTTAAACACTATACGTTTTATCAGTTATTATAGATTTTTATGTTAAAATTTTAATAAACTATGAAAGGAGTTTTATATTTTAATGTCAAAAAATAGCTCAGAATCATCTGAGGTTAAAACTATGAAACGGAGTTTGACAAATGCCCATATTCAACTAATTGCATTAGGGGGAACAATTGGAACAGGACTATTTCTAGGAGTTGGAAATAGTATTGAGCTAGCTGGTCCTGCAGTAATTTTCATCTATTGCTTAGTTGGATTCTTTCTTTTTCTGTTAATGAGAGCACTCGGAGAACTGATACTTTCAGATATTAAGAAAAATACCTATATTGATTTTATTTCAGAATACTTAGGAAAAAGTATTGGAACAACAACAGGATATTTATATTGGTTCAGTTGGTTGACTCTCGCTATGGCAGAAATTACTGCCCTAGGAATTTATTTTCAATATTGGTGGCCCAACCTGCAAAGTTGGATTCCCGGATTAATTACTTTATTAGTACTATTAGGTATTAATCTAATTTCAGCACGGGTATTTGGAAACTTAGAATTTAGTTTTGCAATTATTAAAATTGTAACAATTATTGCATTTGTTATTCTTGTCTTCTACCTATTAATTACAAATTCTTCAACAAAGTATGGGCATGTTAGCTGGAATAACATGATGATTGATGGCGGTATTTTCGCCAAAGGTCCTAAAGGTTTTTTATTAGGTTTTCAAATGGTAATCTTTAGTTTCATCGGTGTTGAGTTAATTGGTTTAACTGCTGCTGAAGCAAAAGAACCAAAGAAAACTATTACACGGGCTATTGACCAACTGCCTGTTCGAATTATTTTATTTTATGTGCTTGCAATTCTAAGTATCTTATTAGCAATTCCTTGGACAAAGGTTTCAACTTCAAGTTCACCATTCGTTCAAGCATTAGGTGCAACAGGAATTAAAAATGCAGGTTCAATAATTAACTTTGTTGTTATAAGTGCAGCCATTTCATCAACTAATAGCTTTATCTATAGTGCGGGCCGTCTATTATTTTCAATAAATTACAATGGTAAAAACAAAATCAGTAAGCATTTAGGTAAGTTGGATCATCGACAATTACCTAAAAATGCTTTAGTATTCTCAACAGTTTTAATTGCATTAGCACCTCTTTTAAATCTCTTTTTAAAGGATGCTTTTACCTTTATTTCTGCCACTGCAACGAGTATGTTTTTATTAATTTGGTCAATTATGATCGTGACTCATATGACTTACCGTAAAAAGACACCAAAGAATGAACTTCCAACATTTAGAATGCCGTTATATCCAATATCAGATATAGCAGTACTAATATTTTTTATAGCAATGATTATTGTGTTACTAATATTTCCAAATTATCGAATTCCAATGATAAGTGCAGGAATAATTTTTACAGTTTTAGTATGTCTAACTCACTTTATACAGAAAAAAAGTAATTAATATTAAATCCTCTAGTTAAGAAAACTAGAGGATTTTTTCATGAAAAATAATAACTATACAAAAAAGGAAGAACAAAGATAATTCTTCATTCTTCCTTTAACTCATCACTTTACTCCGGCTGTCAGACTCGAACTGACGACAAC
>CANOQA010000002.1:0-215306 GCA_947568765.1 uncultured Lactobacillus sp.
CCAGCCGAAACTAAACCTGCTAATAAACCAGCACAACCAACTGAAACTAAGCCAGTAGAAAAGCCAAGTACAAACACTAATGCAAACAGCGACTGGACTAAGCAAAACGGCGTCTTTGTAACTGGCGGAGCAATTAACTTGAGAACTGGTGCAAGCACTGATAGCAAAGTAATTGCCCAATTACCAGCAAACTCAGAAGTTAAATACGATGCTTACCGCACAATTGGTCAATACACATGGTTAAGACAACCACGTGCAAATAACGAATACGGTTACTTAGTAGGACGTAATAATGGTCAAGCATGGGGAACATTCAAGGAAGGTTCTTCAACAGCAAGTAAGCCAGCAGAAACTAAGCCTGCTAATAAACCAGCACAGCCAGCTAACAAGCCAAGTACAAACACTAACGTAAACAGTGATTGGACTAAGCAAAACGGTGTCTTTGTAACCGGTGGAGCAATTAACTTGAGAACTGGAGCAAGCACTAACAGTAAAGTAATTGCAATGCTTCCAACAAACACTGAAGTTAAGTACGATGCTTACCGTACTGAAGGTCAATACACATGGTTAAGACAACCACGTGCAAATAACGAATACGGTTACTTAGTAGGACGTAATAATGGTCAAGCATGGGGAACATTCAAAGAAGGTTCTGCTAAAGCTACTAATACAGTAGCTAATAAGCCTGTTCAACAAACTACTCCTAAGCAAGTAACTACTAATAACAATGCTAGTTGGACTAAGCAAAATGGTACTTTCATTACTGGCGGAGCAATTAACTTAAGAACAGGTGCAAGTACTACTAGCCCAATTATTGAAACTTTACCAATTAATACTGTAATTAAATACGATGCATACTATCGTTCTGGTAACTATGTATGGTTAAGACAACCACGTGCAAATGGTCAATACGGTTATTTAGTTGGTCGTTTGAATAACCAAGCATGGGGAACTTACAGATAATTTGATAACAATTTTCAAATAGACTAAATACATGAAAGACATGATCCTAATGGGAATCATGTCTTTTTTGTCTTATAATAAACTATGAAAAAAGCATGGAGGATATAATTTTGATTTATACAGTAACCTTAGATCCTAGTGAAAGTGTAGTAGGTAAAGGAATTAATATTTCACTTATTTTGAAAAAATTAGGCATTGATTCAATTGCGACTGGAATTGTAAATCACAAAAATGTAGAGCAAGTAGCAGAAGAGCTTGATAGAGCAGAGATTGAGAATCAATTTATTGAGCAAACTCGTGGAATTAAAATTACTGCTAAAAACCAACAAAAATTATTGGATTATTTGAAAGTCTTAAAAGCTGGTGACATTTTAGTAATTGCCGGAAGCTTTGCTAAGGGAATAGATCCAGTTTATCTAACTGATTTGGCTAAAGTTGCTGATCAAAGAGCAGCTGCATTAGTAGTAGATGTTCCTTATGAAAACGTACTTGATATCTTGCCAATGAATCCATTATTAATTAAGCCAAATGAAACTGAATTGAAGCATTGGTTCGAAAAAGATGACAAGGAAGTAACTACAAAAGAATTAATTGATATGGCTCATCGCTTAGTAGTCAAAGGAGCACAACATGTTCTGTTGTCCTTAGGTGCAAATGGTGCTGCAATTGTTAATATGATGGATGCTTTAATGGCACATGCGCCTGAAATTGAAGAAGTTGATAGTAGTGGTAGTGGAGATGCCTTACTTGGAACGTTCTTAGCTGGGATGCTTAAAGGATACACTCCTGTTAGAAATTTAGCTGATGCAATTGCTGCAGGGAGTGATACGGCTCAAAGTAAATGGCTTACTGATTTCAGAACAACCCCCGCACTTCAAAAGCAGGTTATTGCTAGAAGAATTACCTTTGAAGAAGCAGAATAAATAGAATAAGTTGGCTTATAAAAGCCGACTTATTTTTTGTTGTTTTTTAGTATAATGGTACTAAATTTACTATAAGGGGAAGAAAAGTGGATCTATCTATATTTATTGTTAGTTTAGCAGCTTTAGTAATTCCAATCGTTATGGCGCGATTTAGGATTAATGCTGTACCAACGGCAGTTGCTGAGATTGTGACTGGAATAATTCTAGGAAAAAGCTTATTAGATACCATAAAAATCACAAGCAGCGTATCGCTTCTATCAAATTTAGGTGTGATTTTGCTGATGTTTCTATCAGGTATGGAAATTAATTTTGATCTTTTTAAAAAGAAGGATTTACCTGAGTCTAAACAGAGTGAAATTAATCCAGCACGAATAGCAATTATTGCTTTTACTGCTATTACAATAACGGCATTTGCTTTAGCTTATATTCTAAAATTAATAGGCTTATTTAATGACGTTATGCTGGCTATGATTATTTTTATGACTGTAGCCTTAGGAGTGGTAATTGCAACTTTAAAAGAAAAAGAAATCTTATCTCGACCGATTGGGCAGACCATATTATTAACAGCCGTTCTAGGAGAAGTAATTCCCTTATTGCTGTTGACTATCTATGCTTCAATTAACGGTGGGAATGCTGGAAGATTATGGCTTATTGTTCTGCTTTTCCTAGTAGCAATTATCTTATTGAGACGATTCAAACAGCCGTATCAATGGTTTAATAAGATCTCTAAAGCAACTACTCAACTAGATATTCGATTGGCCTTCTTCTTAATATTTACCCTAGTAACAGTCGCAGAACGTGTAGGAGCAGAAAATATTTTAGGTGCCTTTTTAGCTGGGATGGTTATGAAGTTACTTGAACCAAGTGAAGCCACAATGGATAAGCTAACTTCTATTGGTTATGGATTCTTTATTCCAATTTTCTTTATTACTACGGGGGTTAAGCTGGATTTGAAGTCACTTCTGGCTAATCCAAATGCTTTAATGTTAATCCCAGTTTTAGTATTGTTCTTACTTTTAGCCAAATTACCTATATTTTTGGTTTATACACGAAATTTCAATAAACGTAACAGTCTTGCGGGTACATTTTTAATTATGACTACAATTACGATTGTACTTCCAACATTAGAGGTTGCTCGTAAGTTAAATGCAATTACTGAAACTCAATCAGATGCTTTTATTTTGGCAGCCGTAGTCGTATGTATCTTAGGTCCAATTCTATTTAATTCTCTCTTTAAATTAACTAAAGAAGATAAAATTAAGCAACGAGTTGTCATGATGGGAACCAATGTAATGACGGTGCCTGTTGCTCAGGAGCTTCATGATAATTGGTATGATGTATTATTAGTAACCCATAAAAAAGAAAACTATGATACTTATAAGAGTAAAGTTGCTAATTTGAAGTTAATTAACAGCTTAGAAGAGGCATGTTTAGAAAAGGCCGGTGTCTTTGACTGTGATATTTTAGTAGCTGGATTTATTGAAGATGACTTAAACCGTAAAATTGCTCGTTTAGCAAAAGAGCATGGTGTTCAACGAGTTATTGCTAGTCAAGAGAGGCCAAAGCCTGAAACAATTAAGAAACTAATCAATGAAAAAATTGAAATTTACAATATTTTCAATGTTCAAACTTCTGTCTTAAGAGCTCTAATTGAATCACCTTCAATTTTGAGAATTTTAACAGATACTAAGAATGGCTTGTTTGAAGTAACGGTTAGAAATCATAAGTATGCTGGTCAGAAATTGATGAATCTAGACTTTATTGAACAAATGACTGTTAGTCGAATCTGGCGAAATGGTAAATGGCTAGTGCCACATGGAAATACAATCATTGAAGTAGGAGATCATCTAATTTTTACAGCTAAAGGTGAAGATGCAGAAAGAATTAGAGAAGAACTAGGTAGAAGAAATTAAATATAAAAAAATGACAGGATTTTTAGTCCTGTCATTTTTTGTTAACGTTGATTTTTCGCTTCTTGTAAAACAGCTAGGGTATTTAGACTATGGGTAAAAGCTTGATCAGCAGCTGTAAAATCATGTTGATCAATAATCTTAGTGAATTCGATAAATTCAGCAATCATTCGATGAGAATACTTGTTGTGGTTAACAACTTTTGGCTCTTCTCCTCGTAATTGGATGCCAACTTTTGGCATTTCATTAGGATGGCCGTAAATAATGAGTGCACCTTTTTCACCTTCAATGGTACTGACATTAGGTGAAAAGCTATCTTTAGCTGCAATTGAACTGGCTTGTTTGTCAGAATAGCCCAAGTGAAGGATGCCAGAAGTATCAATATTTTTTTGAATAGTTGGGAAATATTTAACAGAATCTGGCTTACCAAATAATTTAATAATAATGTGTAAGTTGTAGATGCCTAAATCCATTAGAGCCCCACCATCTTTTTTAGGATCGAAAGCTGGTTGAATGTCCCCTTCTAAGAAAGCATCATAGCGACTTGAATATTGAGTGTAATTAAGATTAACAACATGAATTGGGGCAATTTTAGCTAAGTTATCTTCAATGAATTTAAAGTTTTCTAAATAAATGTTAGTGATCGCCTCAACAATAATTACTTGGTTTTTATCAGCAATTTCTTTTAATTCACGTGCTTCATCAGTTGTAGCAACAAATGGTTTTTCACAAATGACGTTTTTTCCTGCTTCTAATGCGGCCTTGGCAATACTAAAATGCAAACTATTTGGAACAGCTACATAGACAGTATCGACATTAGCATCATTAAATAGGTCAGTATTGTTATCGTATAATTTTGAAATATTATACTTTTCTTGCAATTCAAGACCAATTTGATGGCTTTTTTTAGTAGTTGAAAGAGCCGCAAGTTCAAGATCTGGGATTTGATCAGCAATTGATAGAAAATCATGAACAATTTTTCCTGAGCCAATAATACCTAATTTCATAAGGTAATCTCCTTTAATTAAGTTTAAAATTTAATTTTTTAGCATTTTTAGTAACTGAGGAAGGTATGGTTAACTTTTTAACTTTATTAATGTCATAAAGATGTAAGGTGAGCGTACCTTCTTTCTTAGTATTATAAGTAATTTTATAGTACATATCAGTTAGTTGTTCTTTTCGATTAGTAGAAATTCTTAAATCAATATTTTTAACATTAGTTGACTGTGGATCGCTAGTGGGAGCGACAGTAGTTGCTTTTTGCATGCTTTTAATTACATCGCTATTATCACCCTTATAAGAAATAATATAGCCATTGAATCCGTTAGATTTAATGGTCATATGTTTAAAGGCATCGTCAGAAAATTGGGTGAAATCATGTGCGGTATAAAGCTTTTTATAGCCTGAATAAACTTCACTAAAGATGGCATTTTGTTTAATGTAATTCCATTGTTTCGTGCCATCACGGTGGTAAACATAGTCTTTGTTACCCCATAACTCAGAATTAGTATCAGACTTAGGGATGCTTTTCATGGTAATATGGATGGCATTATCTGGACCGACGACATAATTTGAATACATTTTTGACTTTGCATTGGTAGTTTTGACATTAACGCGTGCAGTAGCAATTTGGGTATTGGCGGCCGTAGTTAATGCATCTTTAACGCTTGGCTTATTAAATGCAATAATTGCGCCCCAAACTACTACGATTAGGATAATAATACCTAAAATTAAAGCGGCAATTTTGCCGCCTTGATTGTTAGAAAAAATAATCTTTTTATCTTTGATTTTATTTTTTTCCATCAGTGTATCTTTCTAAATGATTATTGATTATTTTGTTCTTCTTGTGCTTTCTTGATGTCTTCAGCACTAATTGCATTCTTTTGAATGTCAGAAGGAACGGCTAAATCACTGTGTTGACCTAATTGGTCGTAAGTTAGGTTCCAAGTGAAGTTATATTTTCCGCCAGCAGTATATTGGGCCTTAAAGGTCATTGATTCGACATTTTTGGTAGTTGGATCAATTAAATAAGTGATCTTAAGATTTTGAACTTGAGCTGATTTTACTAAGCGGGCTACCTGCATATTTTGAGAACCAGGAGTGTTCATGGCATCGATAATTAAAGGATTGACTGCATTCCATAGATTAGCGTCGGTACCATCAAAACTAATTTCATAAGTTCCATTTTTTCTTTGAACAGTGGCTTTTTGAGCTAAAGCTTTGTTAATTTTCTTAAAAGTTGCAGGATCGAATCTTTCCTTTACTTGATCAGGATCAAAAGTGTCTGCATCAATTGAGTTTTTAATCCAATGACCCTTGTTTTGCTCTAAAAGTAAGTACATGTCCCTCGTGGTAAGCCACATTTGTTCAGTTTGAGATTTTTTCTTTTGAGTTAAGGTATAAGTAAGGTTAGTTACATCACCTTTGTCTTTGAATAAACCTTCTGATTTTGACTTTTGGTTCATTTCATCAGAATTAGTAGTTTGAGTGAAGTGACCGTTAGCAAAGCTAGAATTAAATTTCGCATTGATTAATGAGCTTGCAGAAGGTTCAGTACTCTTTGTTTGTTTACTGTTTTTATTTGAACAAGCTGTAGTTAAAGAAACTAAAATTACTCCCAATAAAATTAGGAAGCTGAATTTTTTCTTCATAAAAATATATTCCCCCAATAAATGTATCTATCTTATTTTATTTTACTCTATTTTTGGCTGAAAAAAGCATTCTAAGAGCTTAACTTTAGTGCTTTTTAAGGACATTTAAAATATTGCGCAATTTACTGCCTTTAACTTGTAAGTTGCTTACTGCTTGGGTTACTTCAATGCAGCCAATATATTTACCATATTCATTATGAAGACTATAGAAGGAAATGTTAATTGGTTGTTTATTTTTGGTAATCATAATTGAAATGTTTTTACGCTTGCCGGCGTGCATTTGATCTAGAACTTCCTTAACATGCTTTTGACTGTGGCCGGGATGCACTTCAAAAACAGTCTTACCTATGTCTTTTTCAGTACGCTTAAATAGGCGATTCTCATTCATAGAGGACCAGACAACACGGTCGTTTTCATCTAAAAAGTCCATTTCTTGTGGAATTGTTCTAAAAATTGCATTTAGCTGTTCAAGTGAGAGATGCCCACCATCTAACTTGATATTTTCCATAATTAAATACTTCCAATTCATCAAAATTAATATATCTATCGTTATTTTAACATTAAATATTTTGTGAATTAATCAAGCTTTTTTTCGTAATTCCTATGAAAATTTTGAATAAGCGTGTAAAATAGTTAGTGAAACATTGAATTTTAAAGGAGATACAGTTCATGTCGAAATTAGTTTTAATTCGTCACGGTCAAAGTGAATGGAACCTTTCTAACCAATTTACTGGTTGGGTTGATGTAAACCTTTCAGAAAAAGGTGTTGAAGAAGCTAAGAAGGCTGGTCGTTTAATTAAGGAACACGGTCTTGAATTTGATCAAGCTTACACTTCATTATTAACTCGTGCTATCAAGACTTTGCACTACGCACTTGAAGAAAGTGACCAACTTTGGATTCCAGAAACTAAGACTTGGAGATTAAACGAACGTCATTACGGTGCTCTTCAAGGTTTAAACAAGAAGGATACTGCTGAAAAGTACGGTGACGAACAAGTTCACATTTGGCGTCGTTCATACGATGTTTTGCCACCAGCTATTGATGACGATAACGAATACAGTCAAGCACATGACCGTCGTTACGCAAATCTTGATCCACATATCGTTCCTAAGGCAGAAAACTTACACGTTACTTTAGATCGTGTAATGCCATTCTGGGAAGATCACATTGCTCCAGATTTACTTGACGGCAAGAACGTTATTATTGCTGCACACGGTAACTCACTTCGTGCTTTAACTAAGTACATTGAAAACATCTCTGATGATGACATCATGGACTTAGAAATGAAGACTGGTGAACCAGTTGTTTACACATTTGACGACAAGTTAGATGTTGTTAACAAAGAAAAGCTTGACGACTAATTTTTAGTTCTTGAGTAAAAGAAGCTCCGACGAAAGTCGGAGCTTTTTTGTTGAGAGGGATAATCATGAAAGAAAGAATTGTAACATATCCAGTAATCTTTAAACCAATTGAAGATAATGTTTACTTTATTAGTTTTCCCGATGTTAAGGGAGCCATTACTGAAGGGCATGGACTAAAAGATGCTTTTGAAATGGCAGCAGATGCTTGGGGAACAATTTTGTTTGATGAAAAGAAATTGCCAAAAATGACTGATCCCGCTGAGATTAAAATAGAGGATCCTGGCGCTTTTGTCGCATTAGTATCGACTGATCTAACAAAATCAGCAGCTAACTTTGAAAAAACTGTTAGAAAAAATGTAACTGTACCTGCTAAGCTAGCTCTCCAAGCTGAGAAAAAGAAAATTAATTTTTCCAAAGTATTAACAGAAGCACTTAGGGAAAAATTGAATTATCAATAATTACCAGACAAAGCTGAAATATATTAATGATGACATCTCCTTAAAAATCTTATATAATTGTAAAAGAAAAGGAGATAGAGAGTGCGAGTCTCTACCTCCAATCGTAACTTAAGATGACTGATTGTGTGGCTAATCCTTGTGATTAGCCTTTTTTGTTATTGCATAAGCAATTGCTGCACGGATTAGGAAAATACCCAATGCGTTTAAGACATGCCGATAGCAATAGCAGCTATTATCAAGGCACACCAACACTCCAGCCTATCCAAATTATCATGGCTTCCACCTCCGTAACCTAAAATATATGTGAGGGGTGTAGAGCCATGAAAAGTTACTAAGCCCTTATATCAGCTATCTATAAAAGCCTAATAAAAATTATATCAAAATATAAATTGAGAATTTGTAGTATTAAACACAAAAAAGACATTCCATCAGGAATGTCTAAAGTGTGACTATATGTTTAAATTTTGATTTAACTAAGAACTAGTTTTATAATTTTACCAACTAGCTTTGCGCACACCAGGAAGTTGTCCCTTGTGTGCTAATTCTTTAAAGCGTAAACGTGACATACCAAACTTACGCATATAACCATGTGGTCTACCATCATGTAAATCACGGTTATGGTAGTGAGTTGGGTGAGCATCAAGCGGTAATTTTGCTAATGCTTCTACGTCACCAGCTTCTTTTAATTCATAGTATTTCTTGATTAATTCACGCTGCTTAGCAGCCTTAACGATTTTGGATTTTTTTGCCATATATCTTTCCTTTCGAATATAGAGTATAAAAAATAGTTTAATTAAGAATAAAAAATGACTAATTTGAGCTAACTTAAAGTAAGTATATTGTATTAAATTATTAATAATTTGTCAAAAAGAAAGTATTTTAAAAAGAATTAGTTTAAAATAAGTAATGATTGATTAAAGAAGGGAAAATAAGCCGTGGGTATTTTTAAAAGAATACTTCATAATGAAGACTTGCGACAGTTAATAATTTATGTATTAATTGGTGTGTTAGGATTAGGTGTTGACTTTGGAATTTTTGCCATTCTAACTCATTTTAAGATGCAAGTCGAAGTAGCTAATTTTATTTCATCATCTTGTGGGTTGATCAACAACTTTTTCTGGAATAGTTTTCTTAACTTTAAGGTTCACGATAAATTATTAGTAAGATTTATTTCCTATTATTTAGTAGGACAAATTACAACTTTGTTTACAACTGTCTGCCTATTTATTTTTGTAACTCAACTTGGCTATAATCAATTGATTGTAAAGGCTGTTTCTACATTTATCGCTACCTTGATCCAATTTGTAATTAATAAGTTACTTACCTTTAGAAAAATTAAAACTACTAAACCAAAAGTAGACGTTAGAAAGTAATAAGAAAGACTGTTAAAGTATGAAAAAATTATCAATTATAGTTCCTTGTTATAATGAAGAGGAATCTGTACCACTTTTTTATCCCGCAGTGAATAAAGTAATGGACACTATTCCTGATCTAGAACCAGAATATTGGTTTATTAACGATGGATCGAAGGATAATACCCTAAAAGAAATTAGAGAACTACGCAAGAAGGATCCAGAGCATGTACACTTTGTTTCATTTTCAAGAAACTTTGGTAAGGAATCTGCTCTTTACGCTGGACTTCAAGCGGCAACTGGAGATTATGTGGTTGTAATGGATGTTGACTTACAAGATCCTCCTAAGTTCTTACCACAAATGTATGATCTAATTAAAACCGGAGAATACGACTGTATTGGAACCCGTAGAGTGGATCGTACCGGAGAAGCTAAATTTAAGTCCTTCTTAAGCGATATGTTTTATAAGGTAGTTAATAAGATATCTGATACTGAAATCGTACCAGGGGCTCGTGACTATCGAATGATGACTCGTCAAATGGTAGACGCAGTTTTAAATATGCCTGAATACAACCGTTTTTCAAAGGGAATTTTCTCTTGGGTTGGATTTAAGACCAAATACTTAGACTATCACAATGTTGAACGTGTTGCTGGTGAAAGTGACTGGAACACTTGGAAGTTATTCAAATATGCCATGGATGGGATTGCCGACTTTTCTCAGGCTCCACTTAACTTGGCTGTATGGATTGGTACAGGATCATTTATTTTATCAATTATTGGATTGATAGCAGTGATTATCCGCCGTGTGCTTTACCCAGGTTCAAGCATTTTTGGTTGGGCTTCAATGGTATGCATTATATTGTTACTGGGTGGCTTACAACTTCTCTGCATTGGTATTTTAGGTAAATATATTGGTAGGGTATATATTCAAGTTAAGAATCGACCAATTTATATTATTAAAGAGAAAAAATAAACGTAATAAAAGACCGAAGTTCACGTGGAGCTTCGGTCTTTTTTGATAACAAAAGTTAGTATTCTTTAAGTTAGACTTGTTTGTGATTGTACTTCTTCCAAAAAATTCCTCCTGTATTTAATTTCTAAAAAAGGTCGCTGATCATACTAACAGAAAAAATTTTTTCTCGTAAGTAATTTTTTGAAGATTCTAAATTTGAAAAGTGCGATAATTTGAACAAGGGAGAATTTACGAATGAAAAAATTAACAAAAGATATGTGGATAAAGATTGCTTTATCTCTTTTAGGAGTTTTGGCTGCTATTTTGGTCTATGTACCTAACTATGCTCTAGTTGATCAAGGGCTCAAAGGTAGATGTGCCATCTTTTTTATTATTGCGATAGTTTTACTTTGGCTACCAATGGAGCTAAAGAGCAGTATTTTTGCACTTAATTTTTACTATGAATTAGGTTTGATTTTGATTATTGTCTTTTTCATGACTAATCAAATGGCAATGAATTTTACTATTGGTCTAGTGATTGCTTTGCTTTTACTAACTTGGATTGGAATGGTAATTTTTAAAAATAATTTAGTCATGAAGCAAAAAAATAGTGAGCTTTTAATCATTAGACTTGTCATGATGCTGGTTTTAGCATATTTAGCCTATATCAGCGGCTTTGCAGCTCTTATGGGAGCTGAGATCTTTACAGTACAAGGACAAACTTGGCTACTTATTTTGGGTTTTGTTCTGTGTGTATATTATCTCGTCTTAGCAGGAAGTATTTGGCAACCATGGTTTAGAAGATGGACTTCTTGGATCATGATTTTAGTAGCAGTTGTTTTGCATATGTTATTTGCAAGTGCCACCTCTTTAAATATTATCTTTTTGCCTTTAATTGGAGAGGTTATTTTACTTATTCTAGTTTGGCGGAGTAACAGAATTTTAATGAAAAAGAAAAGGATTTCATAATTAGCTCTTGTCAGACTGTATCGATCCTTGATAGAATTAATTGTTTAAAAATTTAGGAGAGATACAAAATTATGAAATATGTTTATTTGTTTTTACCAGCAATCGGCTGGGGACTTATGCCCTTAGTTATTGCAAGTGTAAAGAATAGTACAGTTTATAATCAAATCGTTGGTACTGTTGCTGCTTCATTTGTTTTTGGCGCAATTGTAATGGCAATCATGCATCCAGCAATGAGCTGGTCACTCTTCTTGCTTTCTGCATTAGGAGGAGCTTGCTGGGTGATTGGTCAAGTTGGTCAATATATTTCTTATGAAAAAATTGGTGTTTCTGAAACTATGCCAATTTCTACCGGTTTGCAATTAATCGGGGTTCCTCTTGTTGGGGTACTTGCTTTTGGTGAGTGGAGCAGCCCTCAAGCTAAGCTATACGGTTTTATTGGAATCTTAGTTTTGATTATTGGGGTTGTTTTAACTTCATTTACTGACCGTGGAACAAGCGAAGGAAACAAGTCTAATCAAGTAAGTACTATTATCTTGCTTGTTTTAACTTCACTTGGATATATTACTTCAAGTTCTATTCCAAAGGCCTTACATGGAAACAGCGTTTCTATTTTCTTTGGTCAAACTTTTGGTATGTTAGTAGCTGTATTTATTTATACATTGGTTACTAAGAATTTACATGTTTGGAAAGAAAAATCTACAGTTCAAAGTGGTGGGGCAGGTATTCTTTATGCAATTGCCGCATTAGCTTACATTCTTTCTGTTCAAGATAACGGAGTTAACATGGCTTTCGTTATTTCTCAACTTTGTGTAGTGATTTCTACTTTAGGTGGCTTGATTTTCTTACACGAAAAGAAAACTCGCAAAGGCTTGATCTTTACCATTGCAGGCCTAATTTTAATTATTGGCGGTGCAATGTTAACTACATTATTCTAAGGAATGAAAAAAGGCATCCCATGTCTGGGATGCCTTCTTTGTATCAACTTGTCCTAATTCTTAAATCATTTTTAGTATTAGAACACATTTAATTGTATTAGAACTAAATTAAAAGTCAAGTTAAATACATAGAGCTTTTTAACAAATAAAAAAGTATTTAGAGTTAAATAACAAGTAAAGAAATATAGAATTCAATAATAAATTATATGTTATCGCTTACAGTTGACATATTGAGTATAGCGTGATATTTTCAAAATGGGATTGGTCGAAATTGTTTAGGAGGACAATGGATGCTAGCAATTGAAAACAACCAGTTAAAGGTTGAAATTAATGAGGTCGGCGCTCAACTTACTCATGTAGTTGATAAGACTACGAATGCCGACTATATCTGGAATGGGAGTGAATGGGAAAGACATGCTCCAATTCTTTTTCCGGCAATCGGAAAATCGAATGACAATAAATATATTTTAAATGGAAAAATATATGAAATGAAGCAACATGGCTTTGCACGTGATTATCCTTGGACAGTTGTGGACAAGGGGGATGATAGAGTAAGTTTAACTTTAACTGAAAATGAAGAAACTTTAACTGTTTATCCCTTTCACTTTAGTCTAATGGTTACTTACACGTTAGAGGCTAACCAATTAAAGGTAGAGTTTTTAGTTAAAAATAATTCAGAAGAAACGATGCCTTTTGGTCTTGGATTCCATCCAGGATTTAATGTTCCAATCGCTGGAGATGAATTGGAATTTTCTGATTATGAAGTTTCATTAAGTCCAGAAGTTACAGAATTAACTCAATTCCAAATTGATCCTATTCCATTTAGAAATGGTAAAGTTATTCCAGTACCTAAGGCAGAAAAGAGTACATTACCTTTATCATATTCAGAATTTGATAATGGGTTGATTATTATTAACAATCCTGGATTAACTGGAATTGTATTATCGAGTGCAAAATCTGACCATCAGATTTCTTTAACTTTAGAAGATTTTCCATATGTGGCACTTTGGACAATGACAGATCCAGAAGCCAAATTCTTATGTATGGAGCCTTTTGCTGGACTACCTGATGTTAAAAGTGACGAATTAACTGATTGGATGAAAAAAGAGGGAAATAACTTCTTAGAGCCAGATGAAAGCACACATTTTTCAACGACAATTACTTTAAAATAATATAGAAAGAGGGAAGCAATAAGTTTTCCTCTTTTTTTACTAATTAGTTAAGATTTGTCATAATTAAGTTTTAAGAATGTAATTTTGCTATAATATCCTTGTTTTAAGAAAGTTTGAGAAAGAATATTATGGATAATAAGCCCCAAGAACCTATTCACTCAAGAGTTGAGTTGAATAGAGAAAAACATAATAAGAAAAAAAAGGTCCACATTATTATTGGGATAGTTTTATTTTTGTTTTTAGGACTTGGAATTTATGCAAGTTCCGTTTATTTAAAAGCAAAAAATGCTTTTGATAAAACTTATGATCCTAAAACGGCCGTCAAGCAGGATAGCTTTTCTGGTAAAGAACCTTTTAATATTCTGTTGTTAGGGACAGATACAGGAGCTTTCGGCAGAAAAGAAGTTCGTGGAAACTCGGATACCATGATTTTAGTGACCGTGAATCCGACCAAAAAGAAACTTTCTTTAATGTCTATTCCGCGTGATACGATGGCCCGGATGATTGGTACAGATAGCTTTAGTGTGCATAAAATTAATGCGGCTTATAATATTGGCGGAGCAAAGATGGCAATGCGGACCACAAGTAAAGTTCTCAATGTGCCAATAAAGTACTATATTTCGATGAATATGGGCGGCATGCGGAAGATTGTTGATGGTGTTGGTGGCGTTACGGTGACGCCACCATTGACCTTTACTTATGATGGCTATACCTTTACTAAAGGAAAAACAGTTCACTTAAATGGTAGTCAAGCTTTAGCTTACTCTAGAATGCGCTATGATGATCCTAAGGGAGATTACGGTCGTCAATTGAGACAGCGTGAGGTCATTATGTCCGTTTTAGAGCACGCACTATCCTTTAATACTCTCAAAAATTTAGATTCAATTTTAGGTTCAGTGTCTACTAGCCTGAGGACAAACTTAACTTTTGATTCAATGGTTAAGATTAGTAAAAACTATCGTAAATGTACTAATAATATGTCTAGTGACTACTTACATGGAGTAGGCGCAATGATTGGAGACGCTTCGTACCAAGTAATGTCTGATAGAGAATTACAAAGAACTTCAAATATTGTGAGAAATGATCTTGGGTTAGATTCGATGGATATTGATAATAATGAAACCTATCAAAATTCAATGAATTCTCAATTTGATTGGAACAGTGGTGACTCTAATCAGGTATACTACATATATGATCCGTATACGGATGAATTATGGAATGGAGATAGGGCGTACTAATGGATGAATTTGTCTCGCTAGTAATAGGATATTTCCTCGGAAATATCCTTTTTGCTATGATTGTTACAAAAATATTTTTGCATAAAGATCCGACTAAATACGGTTCTGGTAATCCAGGAACGGCTAATGTCGGAGCAGTTTTTGGTAAAAAATGGGGTATTCTGACTTGCATTGGTGATTTAGCCAAAACTTTAGCTGCTTTGTTAATTGTTTACTTTATTTATCATGGTAATCGTCTAGATTTGTCTTTTGCAGGTCTTGGAGTGGTTTTAGGACATTCTTTCCCATTTTGGAATCATTTTAAGGGTGGTAAAGGAGTAGCAGTCACTGCTTTGTGGATTGTCTTTTTTGATTGGAGAGCGGGCTTAATTGCTTTATTAATTGGCCTATTTTTAGTCATTATTATGAAGAACCTTACTATACCACCGTTGGTCTATATGTTAGGATTCAGCATTTTTACTTGGATTAATTTTGGCCGGGAACAAGGGTTAATCTTTTTAATTGCTACCTTAATCATGATTTTTCAATTTAGAAAAGATATTGTCGATTTCTTTACTGGTAAGGGTAAGCGTGTGGATGTATTAGTCACAATTAAGAAAAAGTTAGGGATATACAAATGAAATCAGTATTGAAAAAGACAATCCAGTGGATTTTACTTATAGTTTTACTGCTGGGAATATTAATTCAAACCTTAGGCTTTTGGAATTATAATCCGCCAACCGTTGCTGGCCGAACTAAAATTGGTTTAATGATTGGTTTAGTAGAGCTAGCTGTGATAGTTTGGCATGGGATGAGCTACGGCAATAAGGAATACAGTTTTAAGGAATCAGTTAAAAGTTGGCTTGAAGGAGTAATTACTTTAGTCATCTTTTATCTTGTTTTCGTTATTTCTTTACCGCAATTTTTCTCAGCTTGGAACTTATGGGGAATCTTCTTTCCCGTTTTAACAAGTACATCAGCCTTATTTAGTGGGATTATCATTTCTTTATTCTTTCAACCTTTTATTTTTAGGCTGCAAAATAAGTTAAGTACTAAGCAAAATGTTTTGTTATTAACTACAATTACAATTTTGATCTTTACCTTAAGTGCAGGTAATTCGTTTTTAACTAGCTATAGTATTTTTGGTCTCTATTTGGTATTGCCATTTGCCTGGGGAATGCTTATTTCAAAAATTACTGTATCTAAGAGGCTAGTAGCTGCCTTAACAGTGGCAACAGTAATCTTGCTTCCCGCAGTTTATTATTTCACTATTCAATTAATACCAATTCAAACTCCACAAGCCGTTGTCTTCACCCAGATGAATATGGCATGGAATACGAGCTTGTTAATGAGTCCGTCATCACCATTAATGATCTTATTTGTAGTAACTGGTGGATTGCTTTTTAGAAAATGGTTGGTAGATGTATCACATAGTGCATTATCTCTTTTAATTCCTGCAATTATCTTTGGGACCACTGCTTACGGAATGACTTTATGGAAGGAAAAGCTTCAATTATTACTGGCTCCTGTTAGTAAAAAAGTCACTTTTCTCTTAATTTTGTCCTTATTGATTGCAAGTTTTATTATTAACTTTATTTTTAATAGATTTGTTCTTTCAAACAAGCATGTACAAAACTTCCTGAATAAATTTACTGGTACAGATTTAAATGATCTTCTTAATCTATTAAACAGCGGCTTGAATTTCCTTAAGAAGCATAGGCCAATAATATGTCTCTTTGCATATTTTATGGTTGTAAGTATTATTGGTTTCTTTACATTTAAGAGTAATGTTAACGTTACGTTGACTTATATTTTTACTAATAGACTTGGCACTGTCATCTTGTCCAGTATTTTTCTTCTAGCGTGTTTTGAAGTCTTTTATGTACTTACCAAGCGCTTCTGGGTAGCAGCAAGTATTCCGACTATTTTAGGGATAGGAATTGCGATTGCTAACGGCATTAAAATGAGCTTGAGAGAAGAGCCCGTTTATCCAACCGAAATTGGTGAAATTGTTAATTGGAAGACCTTAATTCCAATGATGGGGACAAACAATTTGATTTATATTTTAATTGGATTGGCTGTCTTAATCGCTATAATTGTCTTTTTAGAAAAGAAGTTTCCAATTACCCTCAAGCGTAAAAAATCAAGTTGGGTAAAATTGGTTATTAGCCTCTTAGTTTTAATTACACCTTTGTGGTTTAACGATGAAAATTCACCGATCTATTATATTTCAAAAGGTTTTGATAATAGTCCTAACTTTAGAAATCCACCAGATAGCACGGGGGCTAACGGCTCAATTCTGACTTTTCTAGACTTTATTAAAGTGCCGATCATGGATAAGCCAGCTAATTACTCAGAAAGTTCCATAAAAAAAGTAGTTGAAAAATATCAGAATGAAGCAGTAAGCATTAATAAGACGAGAAAGAATAAGTTAAGTGATCAAACACTTGTCTTTAATCTTAGCGAAAGTTTTGTTGATCCAAAAGAATTCCCAAGTGTTAAGATTTCTAATGATGTTCGAGATCCAATTAAATATATTCGAAAGTTGATGACAACCACTACTTCTGGTCACATGCTTAGTGCTGGTTATGGTGGCGGAACTGGAAATATGGAATATGAATCCTTAACTGGATTTAACATGGGAGTATTTTCTACTGCAATCACGCCATACACGCAAGTGACATCTCGTTACAAGTTTTATCCAACAATTGGGATGGACTTTAAGTACAGCAGTGCCTTACATCCATTCAATGGTACATTCTACGGCCGAATTGATAATTATCGTCGTTTTAAATTTAATAAATTCGCGTACTTAGGCTCGAAGTATAAGATTTATGATAAAAAGACTATCGGAACTAATCCATATTTATCTGATGAGACAGCTTATCAAAATGGCTTACGACAAATTAATAGTCAAAAAGATGGTCAGTTTATCAATTTAATTTCAATGCAAAACCACATTCCATATGGTGATTATTACTCTCCAAATGAATATAAAGAAAATGTTAGTGGATCTCTAATTTCTGATGAAAATATTAAAAATAGTTTTGCTGCCTACACTAAAGGTATTGAATACACAGATAAGGCTGTGAAAAAGTTTATTAAACAGATTGATAAAATCAACAAGCCAATTACCCTTGTATTCTATGGTGACCACTACCCAGCAATTATTGATCAGACACAATTAAGCAAGTATCCGGTAAAATTACACGCAACTAACTACTTTATCTATTCAAATAAGTATGCCCGTGAGCATGGTGCTAAGAGTAAAATCAAGCCAAATAAATATGTCTCAACAGCTTCCTTTATTCCAATGGCTTTAGAGCAAACTAATTCAAAAGTAACAGCTTATCAAGCGTTGCTTACTAAGATTTATCAAGAATTACCTGCTATCACTATTAACTATTCTGGAGATGATGGCTTTGAATTAATCGATCAAAATGGTAAGCAAGTTTCTGAGAAGAAATTAACTAAGAAACAAAAAGAGTTACTAAAGGATTATCAATTAATTCAATATGATATGTCTGCAGGGAAAGGATACAGCTTAAAGCTTAAGGGCTTTTATAAATAAGCAGTTGACTAAATAGACATTCTCCCTTATGATCATAGGTAATAATAGTAGCAACTTAATTCAGTGTTCAGAGAACTAGCGGTTGGTGTGAGCTAGGCAGGTTAAGTGAGCGAAGTACATGGTGGGGTAGTTTCCGTATCAACTATATTTAAGGCGCATTAGGCGTAAACGTGGGTGGTACCACGGCTAATAAAGTAATTTGGTCGTCCCTAGATTTCGAAAGAAGTCTAGGGACGTTTTTGTTAGGAGAAAATTTTATGGCAAAATTTGATATTTTAGAAGATTTAAAATGGCGTGGAGCTATTAATCAAGAAACTGATGAAGAAGGTTTGCGCAAGTACTTAGCTGAACATGATGATTTGGCTCTTTACTGCGGAACTGATCCAACTGGAGATTCACTTCACATTGGTCACCTTATTCCTTTCATGATTTTGAAGAGATTCCAAATGGCAGGTTATCACCCAGTAATTTTAATTGGTGGGGGAACTGGTGCAATTGGAGACCCATCCGGTCGAAAGACTGAACGTACTCTTCAAACAGCTGAGCAAGTTAAGCACAACGAAGAAAAGTTAACTGCTCAAATGAAGAAGTTATTTGGAACTGAAAACTTTGAAATTCGCAACAATGCGGAATGGCTTGGTAAGATGAATTTGCTTGATTTCTTGCGTGACTATGGTAAGTTCTTCCAAGTTAATAACATGATTAACAAAGATGTTGTTGCTAGTCGTCTCGAAAACGGAATTTCATTTACTGAATTTTCTTACCAAATTTTGCAAGCTATTGATTTCTATCATTTGAATAAAGATAATGGCGTTCAAATGCAAATTGGTGGTAGTGACCAATGGGGTAACATTACTGCCGGAATTGACTTGATTCACAAACTTGAAAGTTCAGATCGTCCAGCATTTGGTTTAACTATTCCATTAATGCTTAAGGCTGATGGTACCAAGTTTGGTAAGTCTGCTGGTGGAGCTGTTTGGCTTGATCCTGAAAAGACCAGTCCTTATGAATTCTACCAATTCTGGATTAACCAAGATGACCGTGATGTAGTTAAATATCTTAAGTACTTTACTTTCTTATCTCGTGAAGAAATTGAAGATTTAGCTGAAAAGACTGAAAAAGAACCTTGGAAACGTGCTGCTCAAAAGAGATTAGCAGAAGAAGTTACCAAGTTTGTTCACGGTGAAGAAGGCTTAAAGGAAGCTCAAATGATTACCGAAGCATTGTTCTCAGGTAATGTTAAGAGTCTATCAGTTCCTCAAATTGAACAAGCTTTAAAGAACGCTCCAAGTGCTGAAGCAACTCATGAGGCTAAGAATATTGTAGAATTTTTGGTTGAAACTAAGATTGAACCTTCTAAGCGCCAAGCACGTGAAGACGTTAAGAATGGTGCGATTTACGTAAACGGCGAACGTCAGGATGATATTGACTTTATCATCGAACCAGATAGTGATTTTGATGGAAAATATGTAATTATCCGTAAGGGTAAGAGAAAGTATACTTTAGTTAAAATTAAGTAATAAATAAAAATTAAGGACTAGGAATGTAAAAACGTTCCTAGTCCTTTTTGCTATAATTAAATTGATATCTGCCGTTTTAGCTCAGGAGGTAGAGCACCGCCGTGGTAAGGAGGAGGTCCCCAGTTCAAATCTGGGAAACGGCTTAGTGAATAATTTAGTAACAAAAAAATTCTAGGGATGGTCAAAAAGGCGATCCCTTTTTATAATTATTATAAATAGTATAAATAATTTATGAAAGAAGAATTAATATGACTCATGAACTTACGCTAGATGAAATTGCAAAATTTCAACAAGATTATCAACAAAATAAGCAAAATAAAATTGCTGAATTGGCTGTTGTGAATAACGGTGTGCAAAAAGCAAGTTTCAACGGTGAGGGTATCCGTGATTTAAATCGAACTTTCTCAATTGAAATTCCAACTGATAATGTGACCGACCAAAAGCAATCAGGTCGTTGTTGGTTGTTTGCGGCTTTGAATGTTTTACGTCATAAGTTTGCCAAGCAATATCATACAAAGAACTTTACTTTTTCACAAAGCTATCTTTTCTTCTGGGATCGAATTGAAAGAGCAAATATTTTCTTTAATCATATTCTAGAAACTGCGGATAAACCTGTGGATGATCGTACTGTACATTTTTACTTACAAGCGCCTGATACCGATGGTGGACAATGGCACATGGCTATTTCATTAATTAGAAAATATGGCTTGGTTCCAACTTATGCACAAGACGAAAGTTTTACAGCTAATAATACAGCTGCCTTTAATCAAGCATTGAATATGAAATTACGTGAAGATGGATTAGTTTTACGCAAACTTGCTCAAGCCGGTAAAAATGATGAAATTGAACAAAAACGTCAAGAATATTTAAGTGAAATTTACCGTATGGCTGTAATTGCTTTTGGACAACCTGTGCAAAAGTTTGATCTAGAATTTAAAGATGACGATGGCAATTACAAGTTAGACCAAAATATTACCCCATTAGACTTTTTCCACAATTATTTTGAAGATGACTTAGATGATTATGTAGTACTCTTTAATGCTCCAGATCATGAGTATGATAAGCTTTACGCTTTTCCATTTGAAGATAATGTTGAAGGCGGTAGCCCAGTTAGATTTTTGAATACAAAGATTGAAAATCTTAAGGAAGCCGCAATTAAGCAGCTAAAAGATGGAGAGACAATCTGGTTTGGCTGTGATGTAGGCAAGCAAAGTGATCGTCAAAAGGGAATTCTAGCTGCTAATTTATATGAAACTGATACGATTTTTGGTATTGAAACTAAGTTAAATAAAAAAGAACGTCTTCAAACTGGTGCTAGTGGTTCAACTCATGCAATGACCTTTGTGGGTGTGGATGTAGTTGATGGTAAACCTCGTCAGTGGAAAGTAGAAAATTCCTGGGGAACAAAAGTCGGCGATAAAGGCTACTTTGTCATGGATGATAAATGGTTTGACGAATACTTATTTAAAGTTGTAGTTAAGAAGCAATACTTACCAAAGAAACTAGTAAAAATTGCTGAAGGCGAAGCAACTCCTGTTCCTTGCTGGGATTCAATGGCTTAGTCTAGGGGATCGACTATGAACATCGAATTAGTTAAAAAATTTACTAAAGATCATCTAAAAGGTGAAAAAACAGGTCATGATTACTACCATGGACAAAGAGTGGCAAATTTAGCCACAAAAATGTATCTAAGTGATTATCCAGATGCACATAAAGACAGCAGAATAGTAGCTATTATTCAGACAGGAAGTTATTTACATGATACAATCGATGAAAAAATTTGTGACAATCCTGATGAAGTTATAGACGAAATCAAAGAACTATTGCCTAAGGGTGGCTTTACTTCTTTAGAAATAGAAGATGTTTTATTTACTATTCAGCATATGTCTTTTTCAGCTAATATTGAGCATCATTATCAACTTCCTTTGAGTGGACAATATGTGCAAGATGCTGATCGGATTGAAAGTTTAGGTGCAATTGGAATTGCTAGAGCATTTACTTATGGTGGAAAACACGGAAATAAGATTTATGACCCAGAAATTAAGCCTGAGAAGCTAATAAGTCATGATCAATATCGCAACCATGTAGAAACCACAATTAATCATTTTTATGAAAAGTTATTTGATTTAGAAGACCTAATGAATACGCCTGCTGCTAAAAAAGAAGCACACCGGAGAACTGAGTATATGCGTGAGTTTGTTCAAGAATTTATGGATGAATGGAATGTATAGAGAGAAGCTAACTGATTTTTCAGTTAGCTTTTTTAAAAAAATATCTCTATTTTTGCGTAATTAAATATGAGTTTAAAAATAAATTACGTAAAATAGAGGTATAAAAGTGGAGCCAGTCTTTGCACTAAAAAGAATGAAAAACTTAGTAAAGAATAATCAATTTTTATTGGTTAAGAGAAGAGCAAAACACGCTACACCAGTTTCAAAAGAACTAGCTAAAATTATTGTTTCATATCTTTCTATAAAAGATTTTATTAAAGAAGAGGATAAACAGTATCCTAATACATATGTGTGGATTTATGAAACTACTTATGGATCGAAGTATTATATAAAGTTTAAATTTAAAAATGAAGGAAATATAGTTGTTTTTATTTCCTTTCATGAAGCATTGTACTAAGTGAGGAGATAAAAAATGTCTTATATTGCAGATTATACTAATAGCTATGATATTCGTGGTCATGAGATTGTAATTACTGCACCCGCACGTTTTGATGAAAAAACTGGTAAAGTAATGGCTGATTTGGAACTTGATGATTATGCAGCAAAATTAGCATTAGAAAAATATCGGAAACAATTTGATATTGTTTCACCAGAAGATATTAAAAATTTGCGTCATTATTGGGATTTTAGCCAAGCAAAACTTGCTGAAGTTTTAGGCTGGACTGTAGCGACAGTTGCTATATATGAAGCTGGCGGATTACCATCAGTTAGCGATAATCGTTTATTAAAAATTTTGATTAGTAGTCCTAAAGTTATGCAGAAATTTATCGATGATAGTAAAAAAGAAGAATTATAAAAATTTATAGGACTTGTATTATTAAATTTAGGATAAAAAAATAGACTTCTGCCAGAGTTTTGCAGAAGTCTATTTTTATAAATATAAGTATTTAAGCTAGTGAATCCCAAGCAGGAAGTGGAGTTGGCTTGCTTTCTGCAAGTTTCTTTTGATCTTCAGTTAAGAACTCTTTTCTAACAACCACTTCATAAACAAATTCGTCAAACCACTTATCGCTCATTGTGAAGTAACCTTTACGGCCAGATTTTTCACTCCATGAGTTTTCAACTTTCCACTTACGAATTTCACCCTTATCTAAGTCAACACCAACTAAAGTCATAGCGTGGCTAACTTCGCCTTCACCAGTAGCCAATCTTTCTGCCTTAGTCATATAAGTATCAACATCAAATAATTCATCGGTCTTGTATAATTCAGTATCTAGGTAACCAGTCTTACGATCCATTTCTTTCAAGACATCATTACCAAACCAAACACTTTCACCATCTTTTAATTGCTTAATAGCAGCGTCTTTTAAGTATTCGATTGGAACATTTAAGAAGGTAATAGGAATACCGCCATTGACATTGTCTTCAAATGGAAGAGAGTAAAGTTTGCCGTATTCATGATCTGGAGCATTAGTTAAGCAAACATAATCATTGAAATTAATATCCCAGTACTTATTGAAAAATTCAACTGGAGTCAAATTTTTATCCAAGTGAAGTTTTTTCTCATCATCGCGGTACTCTAAGTCAAAAGTTTTAGGAGGTTCGCCCACAGCAATTGCAGTCATGCGGTAGATTTCACTTAGAAATTCTTTGCGTTTCTTTTCAACTTCTTCAGTTTTACCTTCTTGAACTAATTTACGTAAAACTAAAGCATCTTTTCTTTCTTTACGAGCTAGCGCATCAGATAAACCAGCTGTATGATTAGTATTAAAACTTTCAGGCATTGCATTGGTTGGGACAACACCGTATTTTTTCACTAAGGAAGCAGCCATTGCCCATTGACCACCATCTGCACCAGCAAAATTCATATATGCCTTAACTGTGCGATCATCTAAGGGCTTATCTGCAGAATCAATAATTGCATCATAGAAAATATTAGCACGTTCAATCTTATCCCAGAAGAAGTTGTATGCTTGAGATAAGGTGAAATTTTTAGCCTTATATTTTTTACCAAAATCATGGCGTAAAGTATTTAAGGTTGCAAATAACCAGCAACGACCTGACTGCATTTGGTTAGTAACATTATCAGTTTCTACTTCGACAGAGAATACATCGTTTAGACGGTTAGTAACTGCCGGATTAAATGAAGCTTCTAACACACCAGATCGCATTGCTGCGCGAGAAACTACTTGATTACGTGAATTATCAAAGTCACTACGGAATTGATCAATTTCTTGTAGGGTTAATTCGTGAGACATAGATTACACTCCTTTAATTTTTTTATCATGTTTTTCATTATATTTACTATACAGCAAATCACAAGTTAATACACTAATTTTATTGAATGAAAGTGACTTTCATGAGTATTTAAGGGATGATTCTGAAGTATAATATTGATAACAATATCGGAGGTAAGAACTATGAAAAAGAATATTTTTGTATCAGGAATTACCCTAATGACAATGCTTTTAGCTGTAGGTTGTAGTAATAATGCGACCCAATCAAATACTAATAATGAAGCTAAAAGTACTAAGACAAGCCATAAAAAGAGCCACAAAGCTAAAAAACATACAACTAAGAAAGATAAGACTGATATAGATACTGATAATTCAGAAACTACTAACTCAGATAAAAAAACTGATAAGAATAGCAGCGAAGGTTCCAAGAGTAGTACTAGTGAAAAAGCTAGCCAGAATGAATCAGCAAACTCGAATGCTTCTTCTAATTCAAATGAATCAAAAAATACAAATAATTCAAATGGCTCATCCAATTCTTCAGCATCTAATACTCAAAATAATGGCGGTCAAAGTGCTGCGTCAGCTAATAGCTCTTCAGATGCTATGTTTAATAAGATGGTTTCTAATACTATCAAAGAAAATGGCTACTCAAGTAGCTATGGCCCAGACAACTTTACGTTAATTGATGGTGGTAATGGACAATATTCTTTAGCTGAGAAGTCAACTGGAACAATTGTTGGTCATTATTCTGTAAAGAATGGTGATCTTTACAAGCAAGATGTGATTACTGGAAACGATGTTAAGGTTAAATAATGGTTTATTATCAAAAAATGACGCCTGAAGGCTATCAGGAAATTAAAGACGAGATAGCCCGCTTAAAGAAAGATCGGCCACGAAGAATTAAAATCTTACAAGAAGCTCGTAGTATGGGAGACTTATCAGAAAACTCTGAATATACTACAGCTAAGATGGAATTAGGGTATTTACAAAGTCGCTTACGCTATTTAGATAAGCAATTAAGATATTCAGAAATTATTCAAAAAGATGAAAGTGGAACTATTGATTTAGGATCAAATGTTACTTTACTTTTTGATGGTGACGATGAAGCTGAAAAGTATCGGATTGTTGGTAGGATGGAAGCAGATTTAGCTAAGGGAAAAATTTCCTTTGATTCACCTTTAGGACAAGCTTTGATAAAACAAAAAGCTGGTGCAACAGTAACTGTTGAAGCGCCAGCTGGAAGTTATGATGTTAAAATTATCGCTGTAAATTAAAAGACATCTCGCTTATGCGGGATGTCTTTTTCTTATCTAAATATTTATTCAATATTAATTGTATTTTCCTTATCTTCTTCAGTTAACTTTGGTAAGGTAATGGTTAAAACGCCATTGACGTCTTTTGCGGAAATGTCTTTAGAGTCAACATCAGGAATACGATAACTTCTTTGAATGTGACCAACGCTTCTTTCACGGTGAAGAACATTGCCATTGTTATTGTCTAAGTTATCGAATGAATCCCGACTACCTGAAACGTTTAGAACGCCATCTTTATATGAAACTTTGATGTCTTTCTTATCCATTCCTGGCATGTCAACCTTAACAATATAGTCCTTATCAGTTTCTGCTACATCAGATTGCATAATGTTCTTGATGGAACTGTCGTCAAAAAAGTCTTTTGGAAAACTAAACCAATCACTTAATTGATCCATCATATTATCGTTGTTACGATTTTTCATCATTTCGTTTGCCATAATAAAACTTCCTTCCATTACGCTCTCTACAATTTCTATTGTAGTAGGTCCGTAGGGAAAGTAAAATATTTAGCACTCTAATTAGAGCGGTGCTAATAAAAATAAAAAAATAGGATTTAGAAGCACTCTAAATCCTATTTTTGATGGTTAGTCTAAATCTTTACCGTTAGATTCAATAACTTTCTTATACCAGTTAAATGAATCCTTTTTTGAGCGTTCTAGCGTTCCGTCACCCTTGTCATTCTTGTCAACATAGATGAAGCCATAACGCTTGTCCATTTGACCCGTTCCAGCTGAAACTAAGTCTATGCATCCCCAAGGAAGATAACCCATCAAGTCAACACCATCTAACACAACGGCCTTTTCCATTTGTTCAATGTGTTTTCTCAAGTAATCGATTCGATATGGATCATGAACTGACCCGTCAGCTTCACGTTTGTCGTAAGCACCGAGACCATTTTCAACGATAAATAGTGGCTTGTGGTAGCGGTCAGTTAGGTGGTTAAGAGAGATTCTCAAACCTTCTGGATCAATTTCCCAGCCCCAGTCACTACGCTCTAAAGTAGGGTTTTCTACGATCGCTTCTTGTAAGTCAGTTAATTCATCTGGTTTAACTTTCTTACTTGAAACAGTAGTGGATTGATAGTATGAGAAGCCAACGTAGTCTACTGTACCTTCTTTTAAGGCAATTTTATCTTCTTCAGTGATATCTGGACGGTAGCCATTTCTTTCAATGTAATCTTCAACAGCATTTGGATATTCACCATTAACGTGGACATCAGAGAAGAAGTCACGTCTTTGTTCAAACTTATCAGCAAGTAAAACATCATCTGATGATGGAGTTAGAGGACGAACAGGTGAGTAATTAATCATACAACCAATTTGAAAGTCTGGATTAATTTTGTGGCCTTCTTTAACTGCTAAAGCAGAAGCAACTAATTCATAGTGAGCTGCTTGATACATAGCAGCTTCTTTTTCTTTATCGCCCATTCTGTTCTTAAACAAGATACCAGAGTTAGTAGCCATTAAGAAGTCATTGTTAAAACTAGATTGATTATCAATTTCGTTGAAAGTCATCCAATATTTAACTTTATTCTTGTAACGCTTAAAGCAAACACGGGCAAAGCGAACAAAGTAATCAATTAATTTACGGTTAGTAAAACCACCATATTCTTTGACTAAGTGATAAGGAATTTCAAAGTGAGAAAGGGTAATTACAGGTTCAATTCCATACTTATGACATTCATCAAATAAGTCATCGTAGAACTTAAGACCTGCTTCATTAGGTTCTTCTTCATCGCCTTTAGGAAAAATTCTAGTCCAAGCTATTGAAGTACGAAAAGCTTTAAAGCCCATTTCAGCCATTAACTTAATATCACCCTTGTAGTGATGGTAAAAATCAATGGCCTCATGATTAGGATAGTTTTTACCAGGAATAACGCCATCAGTAATTTCACGCGGCTTAGTGGCTGATCCTACTGTCATAACATCCGCTACAGAAATTCCCTTTCCATCTTCATCCCATGCACCTTCAAGTTGGTGAGCAGCAACAGCGCCGCCCCATAAAAAGCCCTTAGGCATAGTGTATCCAGTCATATTCAATACGTCCTTTCTAAAGTAAGCGTTTTCGAAACTCATTCTACAAATTAAAAACTTAATTGTAAAGCTTAAAAGTATAGAATTTTATTTTTATAATAAAACAGTGATAATTATTGCAAACGGTTTCATTATGGAGTATTATACAGGTGTTGTCTGAATTGTTCAGGAACAATATTAGGAGGACAGATACAATAATGACCAAAAGAGATCAGAGTTTAGAACAAAAGAAACATGATATGAGTGTGAGATCTATAAATTTTAGCCGCTATTTAATGATTCGGTATTTTTCTGCGGCGTTCTTATTCACTAATCTCTTTTGGTTAGTTTTTGCAATTTGTTACCAAAATATTGTTGCTTCGATAATTTCGGGATTATTATTTGTTTTATTATTAATAGCTTCAGTAGAGCAGATAAGTAAGTGGAACGTCAGAAATACTGACTTAAAATTTACAAAACTGTATTATCAACTCCAGCTAGGTGCAAATGTAATCTTTGCTATCAGTTGCTATTTACCGTTTGGAAAGACTCTATTTCCTTTTATGGCTACAAACGATGTCGCAAATGTGATCTTTACAATTTTAGTTGTTGGAATATTAGGATCTATTTTGATCTTAAGAAGAATTAGCAACATTCAAAATGGTCGCGACAAATATGCAGGAGCAATTAAGACATTTGAAAGTAATAGACAGTAGGACAAATTGAGGGGGATGTACTATGTCTGACACTGCGCAACCATCATTTAAAGATAAAATGATGAAGGCTTTAGGTAAGTTCTCAGGTTCACGTTTTGTACGTGCAATTATGGGTGCTGGTTATTCTATTATTGCCTTTTCTATCATTGGATCTATGTTTTTGGTCTTAACAGTATTACCACAAGTTATTACTGCTAAGGGATTTGTAGATTTTTATAACAATACATTTGGACGTTTTAACAATATTTATACTGTTATTTACAACGCCACAATGGGTATTATTGCGATATACTTTGCTGGATCATTCGCTTATAACTATGCCGATATTTATCGCAAAGAAGAAAACTTATTGCTTGATCCATTAAACGCTGTTTTCTTAACTTTAATGGGCCTATTCATTACCGTTCCACAATTAGTTTGGAAGGGCGGCAATACTATTTTTGTTAATATCTTAAAGAAAGATAATGTTGTTGCCGGAGGATATGGTATCTCTGGATCAGGTTTAACAAGAATTGGTGCGACTGGTATTTTTACTGGTTTGATCGTTGCTTGGTTAACTGTTCAAATTTATCGCTTCTGTATTAAACATAATTGGCGTATTAAGATGCCAGCATCTGTTCCATCTGGTGTTGCTAACTCATTTACTGCCTTAATTCCTGGTTTCGTCATTGCAGTAGTTATTGCGGTAATTGATGTAATTTTAATTGTACTTGGTACAGATATTTTCCAACTCCTATTTATCCCATTCTCATTTGTTTCAAATATTGCTAATACCTGGTGGGGAGTATTAATTATCTTCTTCCTGATCCACTTCTTATGGTGGTTTGGTATTCATGGTGCAACCATTATTTCAAGTTTCTATCAAGCCATTGTTTTATCAAATATGGCTGCTAATGCTGCTGGTGCTCACTATGTGTTTGCTGGTGAATTCTCAAACGCCTTTGTAATTATGGGTGGTTCTGGTGCTACCCTTGGTATGGCTCTTTGGATGGCATTTGCTGCTAGATCAAAGCAATTACGAGAACTTGGTAAACTTGAAGCTGTTCCTGCTGTATTTAACATTAACGAACCTTTACTATTTGGTTTGCCAATTGTTTATAACATTAAATTGTTTATTCCATTCTTAGCTGCTCCAATGGTATGTTCAATGACTGCTTATGCTGCAATTGCAACTCACTTAGTTCCTAAGATCATTGTTCAACAACCATGGCCAATTCCTGTAGGTCTTGGTGGTATGATGGCTACTGCTAGTTGGCAAGGTTTTGTTTTAGCCTTGGTCAATGCTATAATTGCCTTCTTGATTTGGTATCCATTTATTAAGCACTATGACAACGAATTGCTTAAGAAGGAACAAGCAGATGCTACTAAAGCATAATTAAAAAGTATAGACTTTTAAAATCTTCGTAGTTTAAAATATAACTATGAAGATTTTTATTTTAAGGACATAGTAATGAAAAAATATGAATTAGTTGCGGATAAAATAAAAGCTTATATCACCAAAAACAAACTTCATCATGGAGATAAATTACCAACAATTACCGAATTAATGAAAGAATATCAAGTTGGTAAATCTACTATCTTACAGGCGATTACTTTGTTAACTCAACGAGGAATAGTTTATAAAGTTCAAGGTTCTGGCGTTTTTGTCAGACCTACAGGGCGAGATGGTTATATGTCACTTACTGATAACGCCGGGTTTGCTCATGTTTTAAAAGATCCTACTACTGAAGTAATTGAGTTTGCTGAGAAAAGGCCCCCTAAACCTTTATGTGACTATCTGCATTCTGATGAAGTATGTTACTTTATAAAAAGATTGCGCAGACAAGAAGGGAAGCCATTTGTTTTAGAAGAATCGTATTATCCTAAGAGCATTATTCCGTTTATGAGTAAGGAAATTGCTGAGGGATCGATTTTTGACTATATCAAGGATGGTTTAAAGAAAGAAATTCGTTTCTCTGATAAATATATGCGCGTTAGAAAGTTAAGAGCCGATGAAGCAAAATATCTAGAATTAGAAGAAGGAGATCCCTGTTTAGAAGTTTATGATACTTTCTATTTAGCCAATGGGACACCATTTGATAGTTCTAAATTGGTATACAATTATCAAAACTCTAAATTCTATGATCAAAGTTCTGATGATATTATTTAAAAAAATAGTCCTAGTCTCAAAATACAAATTCTTTGAGACTAGGACTATTTTTGTTTTGTATAGGCTAAGACATTATTTTTCATTTGCTTTAGTTGTTTTTTTGCGCCTTGCTTTAACTGCCAGCTATAAAACCAGGTACCGATATTAGAATGTTTCTTTTCGTCATAGCTAAGAACATCCTCTTTAAAAACAATCTGACAACCCTGCGGTGTATCAGTTAAATAGTAGCCAATTTTAACATTTATTTTAGGTGACTTAAAAACCGAAACATATTTCTTACCAAATTCATATTCAGTGATTTCGGCTTTCACATTTCTTTGTTGATATGTTGTTCCTGCAGCAATTTTAACAGGTAAGTCATTACCACGGGATTTTTTAATTGCTTGAGTAAGTTGCCTATCTAGGTAATTAAAGAAATCTTTTGCTTCGAAGTTTGCTTGTTCTTTGATTGTAATCATTTTGTCTGTCTTTCTCTATCTATTTTGTCAAAAAAATAGAGCCTAGAAAAAGCTAGGTTCTATCTTGTTTTTTAGTCTAAATCTTTTCCATGGGAGGCAATAACTTTTTTATACCAGTTAAAGGAATCCTTAGGATATCTCTTTAAAGATCCATTTCCTTTGTCATCACGATCAACATAAACGAAGCCATAGCGTTTTTTCATTTCACCAGTACCATTTGAGACTAAGTCTATTGCTGACCACATGGTATAACCCATCAAAGGAATACCATCTTCATTAACTGCTTCTTCCATTGATTTGATTTGGGCACGAAGATAGTCAATTCGATAGTCATCATGAACTTTATGATCTTCAGTTAATTCATCGCCCCAACCAAGACCATTTTCAACGATAAAGAGGGGCTTATGGTATCGATCCCAAAGGTCATTTAAGGCAATTCGTAATACATCTGGGTCCGTTGCCCATCCCCAGGCGTTGTAGTCAAGATAAGGGTTCTTAACGCCACCTGCGGAAACATTACCATTAGCTTTTGCATCTGCTTCATGTGTAGTAAGAACATTAGAAGTGTAACAAGAAAAGCTTAGGAAATTTGCTGGATAGTTTTTTATTAACTCATAGTCTTCTGGCTTGTCATCAAGTTTGATGCCATCACGTTCATATTGCTTTAAACGATATTCAGGATAACGACCTCCAGTTTGAACATCTGAGTAAAAGAGCATCTCTTGTTTAGCTTTCATAACTAAAATTTGATCAGCTGGGTCAGCAGTATAAGGATAGTAAGCAGAGTAGGCAAGCATTTGACCTACTTGATTGTTTTGATCGATTTCATGAGCTAGCTTAACTACTTTACTGCTTGCTACAAACTGATTATGAGCTCCTTGAGCACGATTTTGTTCACTACCATCAATTAATCCGCCGCCCATATAAGGAGCCATGTCCATAGCATTAATTTCGTTAAAGGTTAGCCAGTATTTAACTTTTCCTTTGTAGTGATTCATTACAATATCAGCATAATGAACAAAAATGTCAATCATTTTTCGGTCTTTCCAGCCACCAAAACGATTAACTAAAGATAAAGGAGTTTCATAGTGGGAGAGAGTTACTAAAGGTTCAATGCCATATTTAGCACATTCATCAAAGACCTTATCATAGAAGGCTAAGCCTTCTTTATTTGGTTCGTTATCATCGCCACTTGGTAAGATACGTGACCAATTTAATGATAGACGGAACATATTAAAGCCCATGTCAGCCATATATTTAATATCTTCTTTATAGTGGTGATAGAAGTCTGTTCCCTCATGGCTTGGATAGTAATAGTCAGCTAAAGGAGCTGGTTTTGCTCCTTCGGGTAGTTTAAACTCTTTTCCCCAAACCATTGGAGTAGATCCAGTTTTGCCATCAGCAGTTTTCCAGGTGACTTTTCTTGGTTCACTAGCAGAACCATTAGTTAGTACATCAACGGCGTTTAATCCTTTTCCACCGTCTTTATAACCACCTTCATACTGGTTTGCAGCACTAGCACCGCCCCAGTAAAAGTCTTTAGGCATAGAGTAGTTTTTTGTCATATTTTTTCCTTTCTTAATTTGTTTAAATTTATAAAAAAAGTTCTAGAATTGCTCTAGAACTTTTACTTAAAAGCTATTTGTCTCCAAAACGACATAATTTCGTTCATTGTAGCGATTTCGGCTTGTTGAATATTCAACTGGTTGACCATTGTTTAACCAGACAATTTGTTCCAGCTCTAAGATTGGATCGTCTTTTTTGGCTTGAAGATACTGTTGATCCCAATCATCAGCTTTGGTAGCTTTAATTTTACGATAGGCAACGCCAAATTTAAGTTTCAAATTATGATGAAGATAATTATAGATAGAATTATGTAATATATCTTCATTTAAATCTGGAACTAAGTTAACTGGCATAAATGTATGTTCCAGAATCAGAGGTTTACCTTCAAGCCGTCTTAGACGACGAATATTGTAAACTGGATCGCTAGATTTTAATTTTAAGTAATGTTGAACATCTTCATTTGGAAATTCAACATTAAACTCAATGATATCGCTAGTGACCCCATTAGATCCTAGTAGATTAGCTAAACCACTAAAAGCATTTGCTGGTGAATCAAATTTATCTTGAATTGGAATTGGGCCTAAGACAAAAGTGCCGAGACCAGATTCTTTATAAACCAGACCTTTTCTTTGTAGACCATCTAAGGCCTTCTTAACAGTTAAACGGCTTACGTGTAATTCTTCTGCAAGTGTTTTTTGGTCAGGAAGGGGAGTTTGAGGTTTATAGACTCCATCTTCAATTCTTTTTTGTAGAATTCGAGCAACTTTTAAGTACTTTGCTTCAGCAGTCATTACTTTTCAGCCATTTTTTTGTAAACAGCTACTACTTCCTTAGCTAAATCAATAAAAGTAATAGCTGTCATTAAGTGGTCTTGAGCATGAACCATGTAAAGGTCAACTTTTACATGGTTACCTTGTGCTTCTTGGGTCAACATATCAGTTTGAACATTGTGGGCATTTACTAAGCCTTCGTTTGCTTGCTTAATAAACTCATCAGCCTTTTCAAAGTCGCCTTTTTTAGCAGCTTGGATTGCTTGCATGGCAGCAGCCTTTGCATTACCAGCTTGCATAATAATTCCCATTACAACTTGCATGTTATCGCTATTTTCTTGTGCCATAATTTTAATTCTCCTAGATAGTATTTTTAAAATAAAAGATGCTCCTGACAATTATTTATTTTACTATGTCAGCAAGCATCTCCCATAAATTATTTTTGTTTTAATTCTTGAATTCCTTGATCAATTGCTGCATCACAATCAATTGGTAATTGCAGTAGCATTTGTCCGTCTATCTCAAGACCTTTAGGGACTTGGATAATACCTGGAAAATGATAGCCATGATGAGCTTTAGTTTCATTATCTAAATAAATAGAAACTTGTCCATCTGCGCTGACCCCAATTTTAAAGTGATGACCGTTACGATCAAATTCGTTAACAATTTTTACTTCGTCGTTCATTTAACTATTTATCGCCCATTAATTCTTGAGCAGTTTCAAGAACATGCTCACCATTCATCATACCGTAGTCTTGCATGTTAATAACTGCTAATGGGATGCCTGCTTCATCAGTAATCTTTTTAACACTGTCTTCCATGTATTGAACTTGAGGTCCAAGCATTAATACATCTGGGTGTTCATTATCAATTTCATCTTGAATACCTGATGCTGCAGTAGCAAAGATCTTGTAGTCCTTACCTTTTTCTTTAGCTGCGTTTTGCATCTTTGATACTAAAAGTGAAGTTGACATACCTGCTGAACAAGCTAACATAATAGTTTTATCTGCCATAATAATTATCTCCTTTGTAAATCTAATTAAGTGTTTTTCAGTGTTTGAGTGTTGATCTATAAATTAAATGTATGCACTTTCATCATTGAAAGCATTTACATTATAGCACGATTTTGATCATAAGTGTTAGTTAATAGCTGAAAAAATTATTTACCTTCAGCTTCCCTTTGGACTAAGATCTTGTCGTACTTTCTAGCAAATGGCCAGTAGATCAAAGTTGAAATAACTAATGTACATGCTTGCCAAATTGCCATCTTCCAGCCACCAATTAGGAAACCGGAGATAACAGCTGGCATTGTCCACGGACAAGCAAAACCATTAAGAGGGGGAACAATACCAGTTCTAATTACGAAGTAAGTTGAGATAGCAACTACAACTGGTGTTAAGAAGAATGGAATTGCTAAGAATGGGTTCATAACAATAGGTAAACCGAATAGGAATGGTTCGTTAATGTTAAAGATACCAGGAACTAATTCAACTTTACCGATTGAACGTAATTGTGCTGATTTAGCAGCAATTAAAATAAAGATAATTAAACCAATAGTGATACCTGAACCAGTCAAGTTAATAAAGTTGTTGTAGAATTCGTTAGTAACAACGTGAGCACCATTGGCAATGGTTAATTTACCAGCTTTGTACAATTGAGCATTATCAAAAGAGTTAGCTTGAAGCATAGGGCCAGCAAGAGAACCAACAATTAAACCACCGTGAACACCAAAGAACCAGAAGAATGGTACTAAGAATCCAATAGCGATGGCACCACCAAGTGAATCAGAGATACCTTGAAGTGGAATTTGAAGAGTTTGGTAGGTCCATTGTAAGAAGTCTGAACCAGTAGTTAACTTAAAGCCTGCGTAAATAAGCATAGTACCAATTAAGATAATTCCTGATGGAATCATAGCAGTAAATTGGTTAGAGACAGCAGCTGGAACTTGTTCAGGTAACTTAATAGTCCAGCCCTTTTTCATAATAGCTGAGTAAATCCAGCCGACTAACAAACCAACAATGATTGCGGCGATCATTCCGTCGCCACCAAGCCAGGTAATGTTGAAGACACCTGTAACTGGTGATTCTAGGAATGTTTGTAAAGCGTGTGGTAACTTATCAATATTTTCAGTTACTGCTTTTGCACTCATTCCACCGTCAATACCTTTAGCCATGGCATTCTTTAATGGACTGTCAATAGTTAAAGTTTGAAGCATTAAGAATGCAGCTAATGAAGTAAGACCGGGTGCTAGTGGTTCATAGCCTTCATTTTTAACATAAATATAGGCAATACCAACTGCTGCCCACATAGCCATGATACTAAAAGTAGTAGTGTAGGCTTGGTTGAAGAATGCACCCCAATCGGAAGCATTAATTGCATTAGCTACGGCTGGAATAGGAATATTTCCTAAAATTAAGAAAATAGATCCAATAAGGATAAATGGTAAAGTATAAATCATACCATTTTGTAAGGCTTGGATAGCCTTAGTATTAACAAATTTCATTACTGGAGGCAGTATGCGTTTATTAACAAACACACTAAAGCCTGATTGTTTTTGTTCGCTCATTATATTTCGTCTCCATTATCTTTTAATACTTTTTGGAACCAATAAAATGATTTCTTGGGAACACGTTTTAAATCTTTTAAGTCATGATTTGAACGGTTGACGTAAACAGCACCATAGCGTTTTTCCATATCGGCATGTGAACTTGGAATATCGATTAATCCCCAACCTAGATAACCTAAAACTTTAGCTCCATCTAAGAACATGGCATCTTTCATAGCCTTAATATGTTCCTCGTGGTAAGCAATACGTTCATCATCTTCGATCATATGCTCACCATCCCACGTTTCTTTTAAGCCGATTCCGTTTTCAATTGGGAAGATTGGAATCTTGTAATGGTTGTACATAGTGGTAATGGCGTTTCTAAAACCAAGTGGATCAATTGTCCAGTCCCAAGCATTTGTCTTGAGATACTTATTTTCTACACCGCCATAATTCATGTAACGGTTAGGAGCAACGTCGGCAGGAATTTTATCAGCTGACACTGTCCAAGAAGAATAGTAACTAAAAGCTAAAAAGTCAGCCTTTGCTTTTTTCATTTCTTCTTTATCATCTTCAGTTATATCCCAATTAATGTTGTGGTCTTTAGCATATTGCAGTACTTCCGGTGAATAACCACGGCCAGTGTCTGCATCATAAATATTGAAATTCAAAAATTCTTGAATTTGTTTTGCTGCCCAAACATCGGTAGATTTTGAAGTTTCAGGATAAATTTGTTGGAAGGCAAGCATTCCGCCGATTTTTACATCATCATATTTTTCATGGATGTAATTAGCCAATCGAATATGACTGATCATGGTGTGGTGAAAGATGGTATACATATCATCTAAAGTTTTGTCACCTTTTTCGTAACCAGAGATATTAAATACTTCGTCTTGGAAGTAAAGATTATGTTCATTGAAAACAATCCAGTACTTAACTCGGTCTGAAAAATGATCAATCATCTTTTTGCCAAATCTAACAAAAGCGTCAACAACATGGCGTGACATAAAACCGTTGTATTCTTTAGCTAGATGTAGTGGCATGTCAAAGTGATAAAGACAAATCATTGGCTCGATTCCGCGATCAAGCATGGCATTTACTAATTTGTCGTAAAATTCAATTCCCTTAGGATTAAAATCCCCGTCTCCCTCGGGACAAACTCTTGACCATGAAATTTGAATACGATACATATTCATATTCATTTCTTTCATTAGGTCTAAATCTTCATCATAACGATGGTACTCATCAATTGCGGTGTGCCAATCTGTAGTATTTTCTGTAGCAGGACGCACATCGTAAACTGATAAACCTTTACCGTCTTCATTCCAGGCACCTTCAGTTTGCATACTTGAAACTGAATTGCCCCAGAAGAAGTCTTTAGGCATTTTGTGCTTATTCATAATATTCCTTCTTTGCAATCGCTTACATATTTTACATGTATAAATATAAGCTTATTTAGAACAAAAGTAAAGCACTTTCATTTAAAAATATATACTTTTGATAAATTAGATAACAAAAAAGGACTGAGATAGTTTCCTCAGTCCTTTTTCATGATGCTTTCAAACACATTTATTTAATAATAAAAAAGTGTCTATATAAAATTTAATGCTCTTTTTCAAAATCTGCAACCGCTCCACGCAAATTTGCTTCATTTTTTAACGTACAAATATCCAAAATTGGTTTAATTGTCGTAACTTTGATCTTATTTCTTAATTTAGCAATCTCATCATCAAGTAGTGGAACTAATTCGGGATTTTGTGAAATTCCACCACCAATAATAATTTTTTCAGGATCAAAACTGTGTTGAATATTAAAAATTGCAACAGCAAGAGCATGTAGAAACTTTTCACGTTCTTCTTGAGCAATCGGATCATCAGTGTCAGCAAGTTCAAAAACAGTCTTACCATCAAAATCTTTTCCAGTCTTTTTATTGTAGCGCTTGGCCATGGTAACAGGTGAAGCTAGCTCACTTAACTGCTTACCATCAATAATCATAAAACCAAATTCACCGCCATAGAGATGTGCACCATGCCAGATTTGATTGTTAATAATGATACTTCCCCCAACGCCGGTACCAATAACTAAAAATGCCATACTACTGCATCCTTTAGCTGCTCCGTCAGCGATTTCGGCAAGAGCTGCGCAGTTTGCATCATTTTCGATACTTACTGGCAAACCAAATCTTTTTTCTAATTCAGGTACGATTTTAAAGTTGTGAATATACGGTAGAGCACTTGCTCCTTCAATCACGCCAGTAGCTTTATTAACAGCACCAGGAGAAGAGATGGCTACACCATCAATGTTATGATTAGCTTTTATTTCGTTAACTGCATCAGTTAATTCCTCATAAAAAGTATCTAAATTATCCGGTGTATCAATCGTAAATATCATTTTTAATTTTTGATTTATCCAGGTAGCGATTTTAATAGTTGTGCCGCCAATATCAATTGCGATTAAGTTCATTAGTATTACCTCTCTTTTTATCTTATCTTTCATGTTAATCATCAACGTAAGCGCTGTCAATAAGTATATATTTTTCCTGAAGTATAACTAATAGTAAATGCTTTGCTATAATTGAAAATAATTGATATAAAGGGGAAAAGACATGAATACACCATCGTCCAGACAAGGAAATTTGACTAGATATATTGTTTATTTGGTCTTATATTTAATTGTAATTGGAGTTAAAAAATTAGCTCTGTTAAATGATCATGTAAATAAAATAGGGTACTTTTTTTTCTTACTTTGTGCCTTGTTTACTTTATATTTTTATATTCGACAATTTAATCGAGAACAACGATTTTTTGAAAAAAAGCCCACGATGCCTTTATTAGCAGATTATGGATTTATAGTTGGTGTATCTATTCTGGTGATTTTAGGACGTGTTTTTGTTTCCTATCTTCAAGCTAAAGGAAGCGTGCCCTTAATGTCTTTTCAAATAATTTATCAAAAGGCTGAATGTAATCTTTTATTTTGGTTTCTTATATTTTCGACTGGTCTTTTGCTACCAGCAATGCAAGTATATTTAACAACAGGTTTTTTCTTTAATTATGGGTTTAGAGCACAGAATATGGTTAGCGGTATAGTTGGCATTATGTGCTCAGGCTTTTTCTATGGAATACTTAATTTTCAAACTTCATTTAGTTTATTTATTCTCAATAGTCTTTACGGGATGCTTTTTGCTTGGTCTTACTTATATTCACAAAGAATCATGATGCCAATTTATTTAGCAATCCTAAATGGAATTTTTATGGTGATTTTAGCCTAACAAAAAACGAGGAACTTCATAAAGTTCCTCGTTTTTTAATATAAGCGGATAGCGTGAATCGAACCCGCATCTTCAGCTTGGGAAGCTGACATTTTACCATTAAACTATACCCGCATAAGCAAAATGATTATATCATTTTGCTAACGATGTGGCAACTGATGTCTGTCTAGGTTATATTCTGACCGGTCAAGTAGAGAAGTAAAATTTTGAAAGAGCCAACGACGTAATTCAGATGGCTTTAACACTAAGGGCATTCTTTCATGAACTGGAAGCACAGTATCATTAGAAGCAGTAGTGACCATTGAAAAGTCATCCCCTTTATAAATACCAGCAATTAATGCCATCGGTTCATCTTTTGCAGTAAAAGATGAGTGTTCATGATAGGTTTTGTTATTTGATGCAAGGTAAGTTTGCTTACTACTTTCCCAGAATTCATTAGCTAAAATAATGCACCGCTGGCGAGCAAATGAATCATCCCACATTGATGGTTTTTCTTCATAAAAACGCTCTACCCGAGCATTATAAATTACTCGATTCTTTTTAAATGGACTTGGATAGCCCCATTTCTTTTCAACTAACTTTAGTTCGTCATCGCTATATAGCATAACTAAAGATGGAGATTTAGGATAAATTTGAGTAACAGATTCAAATTTGTCTTCAATGTTTTTTGATACAACTAGTGGTAATTCTAAATCAGTTTTTAGATATGTCTTAATTTCTTTAAGCGATGGCATTTCATAATGACTACACATCTCTATTCATCCTTTCTTTATGTAATTTTTCTCTCAATTTAATTTTAGCAACTTTTAGGTAAGTTTAAACAAATAAGGATTTTTGCTAGAATTGGAGGTAAAGCTAAAGATTACAGATATATTGGAGAAAAAATATGACAAAGGAAATTTTATTAACTGGAGATAGACCAACCGGAAAACTTCATATTGGTCACTATATTGGCTCCTTAAAAAACCGTGTAAAATTACAAAATGAAGGTAAATATGACCCTTATATTATGATTGCGGACACTCAAGCACTAACTGATAATGCTAGAGATCCTGAAAAAATTAAGAATAGCTTAATTCAAGTAGCTTTGGACTACTTAGCTGTTGGACTAGATCCTGAAAAGTCTACTATCTATGTGCAATCACAAATCCCTGCTCTTTTTGAATTAACTGCTTATTACATGGATTTGGTAACAGTTGCACGTCTAGAAAGAAATCCAACTGTTAAAACTGAAATTAAGCAAAAGAACTTTAAAGATTCAATTCCAGTTGGTTTCTTAAACTACCCAGTTTCTCAGGCAGCAGACATTACTGCTTTTAAAGCAACAGTAATTCCAGTTGGGGATGATCAAGAACCAATGCTTGAACAAACTAGAGAAATTGTTCGTACTTTTAATAGAGTTTATAACACTGATATTTTAGTTGAACCAAAGGGTTACTTCCCACCAAAGGGACAAGGTAGACTTCCAGGTTTAGATGGAAATGCAAAAATGTCTAAATCACTTGGAAATGCAATTTACTTGTCCGATGATGCAAAGACTGTACAAAAGAAAGTTATGTCAATGTACACGGATCCAAACCATATTCATGTTGAAGATCCTGGTCAAGTAGAGGGTAATACTGTCTTTACTTATCTTGATGTTTTTGCACCAGATAAAGATAAGGTGGCTGAACTTAAGGAACAATATCAAAAAGGTGGCTTAGGGGACGTTAAAATTAAACGCTACTTGAATAAGGTTCTTGAAGAAGAACTTGGGCCAATTAGAGAGCGTAGAGAGAAGTTTGCTCAAGATCCAGATGCTGTATACGAAATGTTACTAGAGGGATCAAAGAAGGCAAATGAAGTTGCTAACCAAACTTTACAAGAAGTTAGAGAAGCAATTGGTTTAAATTATTTTGATAGGTTAAATAAATAATTTAAAGAGGGTAAGACTGATGACAAGAGACAGGATTCCGTGGAAGCAATATTTTATGATGCAGGCGTTAGTTATTGCACAGCGCTCAACTTGTGACCGAGCCCTAGTGGGAAGTGTGTTGGTCAAGGACGACCGGATGATTGCCACTGGTTATAATGGAAGTGTTTCTGGACAACCTCATTGTGATGACGTTGGTCACTTAATGGTTGATGGACACTGTGTTAGAACTATTCACTCAGAAATGAATGCCTTAATTCAGTGTGCTAAAAATGGTATTTCAACTGAAGGTACTGAAATCTACGTGACTTATTTTCCTTGCTTTAATTGCAGCAAATGCCTAGTTCAGGCTGGTATTAAGAAAATTAACTATTATTATGATTATCATGATAATCCGTTAGCACTCAAGTTACTGCGTGAAAAGGGTGTGGCGATTGAACAAGTAACGCTAGATCATAAATATGTTCAAAGCTTAGCTGAGAGGTTAGAGAAGACGGATAATGAAAAATAAGTTTATCAGTTTTGGAATACTCCTAATTTCTTTTTTACTATTTACTGCTAGTACAACTTCTTTTGTTAGTGATCTGCAAAATTTATTTAATAACCAAACTAAAGAATTAGTAACTCAAAAAAATAAAGAGTATCAAAAAACAAAAAATAAACCTGAGATTCGGCTTTTAAGTCTAAAAAATAGTAATGATATAAATAAAATTAGGCCGATGAAAAATCAGGTAATTATTGTAGCTGCATTACAAAATAAAAGAAAAAATGTTCAAATTCTTGTTGGTAAAAATTACCAAGATGTTTTGACACAAAATAAGTGTAGCAACATTATTCGATATGCAGGCGATAAATTAAGAAGTGAGAAAAAATCAAGCTTCAACTCAGGAATTCGATTAGTTTTTAATGCCTGTGCAACTTTAATTGCCCAAAAAGATAAGTTATCTTATGATAAAAATTCTTTGACGCAAGAAGAGTTACAAAAAATTGATCATCCACAAAGTGTAAGTTTAGTTTGGGGATTAGTGATTGCAGCTTTAATTAGTTTTGGATTAGTTTTATTCAAAAGCACGCGAAAGCCACATTAGGGCTTGACTAAAAGCTAGTTAGCCGTTAAAGTATCAATAGAAATTAAATATTAGAGCAAATAAACTGTTAGGTGAGACTCCTACGTGAACACATGCTGTCGCCCAGCAACATCCAGAGATGCCAACGGGTCAAACAGGGATCGTCGATATAAGGCCCTCCCCAGCCAGCTAGTTATATTTTTATAACCTTACGTCACGTAGTGTTAAAACTGAACGACGAGTATAAAAATCGCTTGGATTTAAGCCGATGCAGTTTTTGCATCGGCTTTTTGTTTGTTTGCTAGGTTCTTAAGAAAGGATGTTGAAGATGTTAAAAATCAACACTTCCGGCAAAAGACATACTACAGACACCAAGCTGGTGCGCCGGATTGCATGCGAAGATAAATTTGCAACACTGCAACGATTAAAAACCTCAATTAGTGGCCTTCAAACTAAAGATGCGAGGCAACGCTTAGCAAAAAATGGTCCTAACGAAATTGTAAATAAACCTAAAAATACTAGACTTCAATTTTTATGTGAAGCATTTATGACGCCTTTTACAAGTATTCTTTTAGGCTTAGCAATTGTATCTATTATGCTTAACTATAAATTAAAAGTTCATAATTTAGATACACCTGTTTTAATTATTTTAGTTTTAGCTATTTCTGGAATATTAAGTTTCATTCAAAATATCAAAATTAGAGCGGCTATTCAAAATTTACTACATAAAATATCGCCTACTACTAAAGTTATGCGCGACTGCATGCCACAAGAGTTGGCAACTAAAGAGTTAGTGGCTGGGGATATTATCTTGTTACAAGCTGGAGAAGTGGTTCCGGCAGATGTAAGAATTTTAAAGAATAATAATATAATTTGTTCAGCCGATTTCTTTATGGATGAAGATAATCCAGTATATAAGAGTGAAATTACTTCTTTAGGTCAGAGAAACAATCATGGTTATGTAGACTATGCCAATATTTTATACGCAGGTACCAGAATTATCTCTGGTTCTGGAGTTGGAGTAGTATTTGCGACTGGAAAAGAGACTATTTTTGGAAAATTATCTCAAAATATTTCCAAGATGGAATTAAAGAAGCACGTGTTTAATTTAGATACCAGAAATTTAACAAGAGTATTTTTAATTCTAGCTGCAGTTATTGTTCCTTTGTTTTTAGTAATTAGTAGTATGATGCATGGCAACTGGGAAAATACTTTAGTATTTGCTCTTGCAGTAGTTGTCGGATTAACCTCTGATGCAGTTCCTATTTCTATCACTAGCCAATTACTAAAAAATTCAATTCACCATCCGAGTAATAGCATGGTAATGAAAAAACAAAATCAATCTAACTAGGAATTTCTAAAAAAGAAATTCCTTTTTTGGTACACAAATTTATGTAGGCATGCTATGTTATACTAGCAGTTAAAAGACTTATGAGAGGAAGAATAAAGATGGCTGAAAAGAAAACTTTCTATATTACTACACCTATTTACTATCCATCTGGAAAATTAACTATCGGTAATGCATACACTACTATTGCTGCTGATACCATGACTCGTTATAAAAAATCTCGCGGTTTTGATACATTCTTCTTAACTGGAACTGATGAACATGGACTTAAGATTGAGCAAAAAGCTGAAGCACAAGGAATTAAACCACAAGAATTTGTAGATAAAATGGCTGATTCCTATAAGGACCTATGGAAAATGTTAGACGTTTCCTATGATCGCTTCATTAGAACAACTGATGAAGATCACATTAAAGCTGTACAAAAGATTTTTGAAAGATTATTAAAACAAGGAGATATTTACTTAGGCGAGTACACTGGTTGGTATTCTGTAGAAGATGAAGAATACTTCACTGAATCACAACTTGCTGAAGTATATAGAGATGATGATGGCAATGTAATTGGCGGAAAGGCTCCATCAGGACATGAAGTACGTTTAGTTAAGGAACCATCATACTTCTTCAGAATGAGTAAATATGCTGATCGCTTACTTCAATACTACAAGGATCACCCAGACTTTATTTTGCCTCACTCTCGTGAGAAAGAAATGGTAAATAACTTTATTAAGCCAGGCTTAGAAGACTTATCTGTCACTCGTACGACTGTTGATTGGGGAATTCCTGTACCTAGTGATCCTAAGCATGTTGTTTATGTTTGGATTGATGCTCTTTCTAACTATATTACTGCTCTTGGATATGGTTCAGATAATGATGCATTATTTAAGAAATATTGGCCAGCTGACGTACATTTAGTTGGTAAGGAAATTGTTCGCTTCCACACTATTTATTGGCCAATTATGTTAATGGCACTTGATCTTCCTCTTCCAAAGCAAATCTTTGGGCATGGCTGGGTATTAATGAGAGACGGTAAAATGTCTAAATCAAAGGGTAATGCCGTTTACCCAGAAATGATTGTTAAACGTTATGGCTTAGATGCTCTTCGTTATTACTTGATGCGTGCAATTCCATTTGGTTCAGATGGTATTTTTACTCCGGAAGATTTTGTTGAAAGAGTTAACTTTGATTTGGCTAATGACTTAGGTAACTTGTTAAATAGAACTGTTTCAATGATTAATCAATATCAAGATGGCCAAGTTGCTCCAGTTGCTTCAGAACAAGATGAATTTGCAAAAGATTTAATTAAAACAGCTAATGAAACAATTGCTGAATATCAAAAACAAATGGATGCCCTCCACTTCTCTCAAGCTTTAGATAGTGTTTGGAAGCTCATTTCTCGTGCAAATAAATATATTGATGAAACTACACCTTGGACGTTAAATAAAGAGGGCAAGAGTGAAGAACTATCTAAAGTAATGACTAACTTGGCTGAAAGTTTACGTTTAATTGCAATTTTAATTGCACCAGTTATGACGCAGAGCCCAGTTAAGATGTTTGAACAACTCGGACTTGACTGGAAGAATGATGATCAAAAGAAACTTGATTTTGGCGGCTTTGACTGGAACATTAAGGTAACAGAAAAGCCGACTCCAATCTTCCCACGACTTAAAAATGATGTTGAAGTTAAGTACATTAAGGAAGAAATGAAGAAGGCTAAGCCAAAGAAGAAGACTAGAAGTCAACAAAAAGAAGAAAAACACATTACAATTGATGATTTTGACAAAGTCAAAATTCAAGTAGGTCAAATTTTATCCGTTGAGCCAGTAAAGGGATCAAGTAAATTATTAATGTTTAAACTTGATTTTGGTGATGGAAACGAACGTCAAATTTTAAGTGGTATTCGTAAGTTTTATCCAGATGCAAGTGAACTTTTAGATAAAAAGGTCCTTGCAGTTACTAACTTAAAGCCACGTAAGATGCTAGGACATGAAAGTCAAGGTATGCTTTTATCTAGTGAAAAGGATGGCAAGGTTAAGTTAGCTATTGTTGGCGATGAACATGAGGTTGGAGCTGAATTAGGCTAATGGAGATTTTTGATTCGCATACACACTTAAATGATGCACCTTTTCGCGGAAAAGAAGACATTTATCTTGAACGAGCTAAAGAATTAGGTGTTGTGAAAAGTGCGGTTGCTGGACAAGATCCTGAATTTAACGAACGTGCGATTGACTTGAGTCAAAGATTCGATAACTTATATGCTATTGTTGGCTATTGCCCGGATGTTGCTAAAGACTATGATCAAAAAGCTGAGGATAAGCTAGTTGAGCAACTAAAAGAACCTAAAACTGTCGCGTTAGGAGAAATTGGACTAGATTATTATTGGGATGAATCCCCGAGAGAGGTACAACGCAAAGTTTTTGCGCGACAACTTGATTTGGCTCATAGTTTGAAAATGCCTGTTAATATTCATACTCGAGATGCTTTTGAAGATACTTATCAAGTTTTGAAAGATAGTCATGTCGGTGAATATGGTGGGATAATTCATAATTTCAATGGTGATCCGGAATGGCTCAATAAGTTTCTTGACTTAGGGATGATGGTTTCATTTTCTGGTGTGGTTTCTTTTACTAAAACAGTTGATGTTCATGCTTCAGCTAAGGTTGTGCCGTGGGACAAATTTTTAATTGAAACTGATGCTCCATATTTAACACCGAAGCCATACCGTGGAAAACAAAATGAAACAGGATATGTGCGTTATGTAGCTGAAGCAATTGCCGATTTGCGTGGAAGCTCTGTTGAAGAAGTAGCCAAGCATACATTTGAGAATACGATGAGGGCATATGGAATCAGAAAATAAAAAACAATTTAATGCTGTAATAGTTGTTGAAGGTCGAGATGATACCAAACGTCTAAAACAATTTTTTCCTGGAATTGAAACTATTGAAACCAATGGTTCAGAGGTATCTGAACAAACTTTAGCTGAAATAAAGAAACTTTCGCAAACTAGAGAAATAATTATTTTTACTGACCCAGATTATAATGGCGAAAGGATTCGACGTTTAGTTACCCAAGCAGCTCCTCAGGCTAAGCAAGCTTTTATTACACGCAAAGAAGGAGAACCAACTAAGCGTGGAAATAGTTTAGGAGTTGAACACGCTTCAAAAGAAGCTTTGATTCGTGCTTTAAGTGATTTGCATGAAGTTAAACCGATAGAAAGTGATATCACTAAGGAAAAGTACGATGAGTTAGGCTTAGGAATGAGCTCGGGCGCTCGTCTTTTACGTGAGAAGGTTGGGATTAAGCTAGGAATTGGATATGGAAATAGTAAACAATTTTATAAACGCTTAAAGATGTTTGGAATTACTTATGATGAATTAAAGAGGGCAGTTGAAGATGTCAAATAGTATGCCGATTGCAAGTCCAGTTAGAACTCAAGCAATTGTTAATCGCTATTTTATGCATGCGAAAAAGAATTTAGGTCAAAACTTTTTAGTAGATTTACCAGCAATTAAAGGAATTGTTGAAGCAGCAGATATTCAGCCAGGAGACCAAGTTATTGAAATTGGACCTGGAATTGGTTCATTAACTGAACAACTTCTTTTAGCTGGAGCCAAAGTTTTGGCTTATGAGGTTGATCAAGATTTACCAGAAATCTTAAACAATGAATTGCCACAAAAAATTGATGGTGAAGAATTGAAAGATCGGTTTAAGTTAGTAATGAAAGATGTATTGAAAGCTAACTTTGTAGAGGATAATGATGGCTTTCTTGATTTAAGTAAATCAGTTAAGATTGTTGCTAATTTACCTTACTACATTACAACTCCAATTATTTTTAATCTGATTAAGAGTGATTTAGATTTTTCAAGTTTAACCTTAATGATGCAAAAAGAAGTTGCTGAACGGTTAGTTGCTAAGCCTAAAACAAAGGAATATGGTCCCTTGTCTATTGCAGTGCAAAGCCGGATGAATGTTCGCTTAGCCGAAGAAGTAAAGAGCACATCTTTCATGCCAAGACCTAAAGTTGATTCCGCGGTTGTTGTCTTAACGCCACTTCTTGAAAAGCCTGACATTAATGATTATGCATTCTTCGATCATGTAGTGAAAATGTGTTTTGCTCAACGTCGTAAAACTTTAGCTAATAATTTGAAGACTTTAATTAAAGATAAAGATGAACGCGAGAAATTAATTAATGATCTAGGATTAGATGTTAGAGTTCGTCCGGAAGAATTAACTCTAAATCAATTTGTTCAGTTGGCACATCTTCTAAAAGATCGGCAAGTATAAAACGGTTACAAATTACAGACTTGAAAAAATATTAATTTTTTGATAAAATGAGTCCAAGCAAAGGAGTGACGTCCAGTGCCAACAACACTAATGGCAATTAAACAAAGTTTGGATTCTCATTTGGGTGAAAACTTAGTAGTAGTAGCTCAAGCAGGAAGAAAAAAAGTAACCCGTCGTAAAGGTAGATTAACTAAGACTTATCGGGCAGTATTTGTTGTAGATCTTGACCAAGATCAAAACAATTTTGAACGAGTATCTTATAGTTATACCGATTTATTAACCAAGAACATTGAACTTGAGTTTGATGAAATGTAGTCGACAATAGAATATTACGAACAATCACTAGTATTTCACTTAAAATGCTAGTGATTTTTCTTTATATAGAGTATATTTAAACGTAGAAATCTATTTAATGTTTAGGAAGGTAAAAGCATGAAACGTTCAGAAAGATTAGTTGATATGGTTAAGTATCTTTTGGCTCGCCCTCATACTTTGATTGCATTACCATTTTTTGCAGATCGCTATGGTGCAGCAAAATCTTCAATTTCAGAAGATTTGGCAATTTTACGTCAAACTTTAGCCAACGATCAAAATGGAATTTTAGAAACTGTAGCAGGAGCAGCAGGTGGAGTAAGATACATTCCTTTTGTAGGAAAAAAAGAAGCTACAGACTATCTTCATGATTTAGCTGACCGTATTGAAGATCCTGATCGTATTTTACCCGGTAATTTTGTTTACTTATCCGATATTTTAGGTTCGCCGCAAGATTTACGTCAAATTGGACAACTGATTGCTACCAAATATGCCTACAGTAATATTGACTATGTAATGACGATTGAGACTAAAGGAATTGCTCTTGCACAAGCAGTAAGTCGTTTCTTAAATGTGCCATTTGTAATGGTTAGAAGACGTCCTAAAATTACTGAAGGATCAACAATTTCAGTTAATTATGTTGCTTCTTCAAGTGAACGAGTTGAAAAAATGGAGTTAGCCAAAAGACTCCTCCCAGAAGGAAGTAATGTACTAATTGTCGATGACTTCATGAAAGGTGGAGGCACTTTAACTGGGATGGAAGAACTAGTTAAAGAATTTAAAGGTACTGTTGCCGGTATGTGTGTACTTTGCGAAACAAAGTATGCCTCTCAAAAAGTAGTTGATGACTACCAATCTTTAATTAAAATCACTGAAGTTGACAGGGATAAGAAACTAATCAAAGTACGACCAGGTAATTTCTTAGAGCAGACAGATTTCAATCGTTTCCCAAAATGATATACTGATAGATAGCTTAAATACAATATTGAGGGGATATTAAATTCATGAATAAATATGTTGTTATCTTAGCTGCTGGGAAAGGCACCCGTATGAAGTCAAAACTTTACAAGGTATTACATAAGGTTTGCGGAAAAACGATGGTAGAACATGTCGTTGATGCAGCAAAGGGAACTAATCCAGATAAGATTATCACTGTTGTTGGTAATGGCGCAGAGAGTGTTAAAGATGTATTAGCAGGTCAGTCAGAATTTGCTTTTCAAGAAAAGCAATTAGGAACTGGAGATGCAGTTTTAGCAGCAAATGATCTATTAGAGAGTTTAGATGGATCAACTTTAGTTGCTACTGGGGATACTCCATTATTTACAGCTGAAACCTTTAATAACTTATTTAAAAAACACGAAGAGAGCGGAAATAGTGCAACTGTTTTGACCGCAAAAGCTCCAAATCCATTTGGCTATGGACGTATCATTCGTGACGAAGATGGAAATGTTCTGAGAATTGTTGAACAAAAAGATGGTACTCCAGAAGAGTTAGCTGTTGATGAAATTAATACTGGTGTTTTTTGTTTTGACAATAAAGAATTATTTAAAGCTCTAAAACAAGTAGGTAACGACAACGCACAAGGTGAATACTATCTAACTGATGTTTTAGAAATTATGCGCAAGGCTGGTCACAAGGTCGGTGCATATGAAATGCCAGACTTTAGCGAAAGTCTAGGGGTTAACGACCGAATTGCTCTTGCTCAAGCAACTAAAATTATGCAAAGAAGAATCAATGAAGAACACATGAGAAATGGTGTATCATTTATTGATCCTGATACTGCATATGTTGATAGCGATGTTAAAATTGGCAACGATACTGTTATCGAAGGAAATGTTGTTATTAAGGGTAAAACCGAAATTGGTAGTAACTGCTATATTACTAATAGTTCAAGAATCATTGACTCTAAGATCGGCAACAACGTAACTATTACTTCTTCAACTCTTCAAGAAGCTCAAATGGATGATAATACTGACATTGGCCCTAACTCTCACCTTCGTCCAAAGGCAGTAATTCGCAAGGGTGCACATATTGGTAACTTTGTTGAAATTAAGAAGGCTGAAATTGGTGAAAATACTAAGGTAGGACACTTAACTTATGTTGGGGATGCAACTTTAGGTAAAGATATTAATATTGGCTGCGGAACTATTTTCTCCAACTACGATGGCGTTAAGAAGTTCCATACTAATGTTGGTGATCATTCATTCATTGGTGCAGGTGCTACGATTATTGCTCCAGTTAATATTGCCGATCATGCATTTGTTGCAGCAGATTCTACAATTACTAAAGATGTTGAGAAGTACGATATGGCAATTGCTAGAGGTAGACAAACTAACAAACCAGATTATTGGCACAAATTACCTTTGGCAAAAGACAAAGAATGGGAATAAATTTAAAAGAAGTTGTTAAATACAACTTCTTTTTTTGCTATTTACAAGCGTAACAGGCATTTTTTTGCTATTATTAAATGTGGAATTGTAATTTTTCGGTGGAGGAAATTATGTCTCAATTAGACAAAGAAATTAAAATTTTTGCGCTCAACTCTAATAAGCCTTTAGCAGAAAAAATTGCTGATAAGGTGGGAGTTAAGCTTGGTAAGTCTGATGTTAAACGTTTCAGCGATGGTGAAATTCAAATTAACATCGATGAGTCAGTTCGTGGTAAAGATGTTTATTTAGTACAATCAACCTCAGCTCCAGTAAATGATAATTTAATGGAATTGTTGATCATGATTGATGCTGTTAAGCGTGCTTCAGCTAGAAGTGTTAACTTAGTAATGCCTTACTACGGATATGCACGTCAAGATAGAAAAACTCGTGCTCGTGAACCAATTACAGCTAAGTTAGTAGCTGATATGTTGCAAAAAGCTGGTGCTGATCGAGTACTTTCACTTGATTTACATGCCCCACAAATTCAAGGCTTCTTTGATATTCCTGTTGATAATTTAATGGGAGCACCTCTTCTTGCGGACTACTTCTTGAGTCATGATTTAGAAAAAGATGCCGTTGTAGTTTCTCCTGATCATGGTGGTGTAACTAGAGCAAGAAAGCTAGCAGAATTCCTTAAGACTCCAATTGCAATTGTGGATAAGCGCCGTCCAAAGGCAAATGTTGCTGAAGTTATGAACATTATTGGAGATGTAAAAGGCAAGCGTGCCATTATTATTGATGATATGATCGATACTGCTGGTACTATTACTTTAGCATCTCAAGCTTTAATGGATGCTGGTGCAACTGAAGTTTATGCTTCAGCTACCCATGCTGTTTTATCAGGTCCCGCAATTGAACGTTTGAATAATTCACCAATTAAGAAATTGATCTTAACTGATTCAATTAACCAACCTGAAGAAAAAGATTTATCTAAGGCTGAAATTGTTTCTGTTGGACCATTAATGGGTGAAGCAATTAAATTGATTCAAGAGCATAAACCAGTTAGTCCACTATTTAATACTCGTTTTCAATCACATAATTAAGTAATAAAAACCAATATCTATCTACTTAGGTATTGGTTTTTTTGTCCTATAAAAGCTATACCTTTATTTTAAAAATATAAAAAGCGTTTACATATCTCGGATAATTAAGGTAGTATTAAACTATACAGTTTTGAAGAAGGAACTATGAGAATATGACTACTTTATCTGATGTAGCAAAAAAAGCTAGTGTATCTAAGATGACAGTATCGCGGGTTATTAATCATCCGCAACAGGTGACGCCAGAATTAAGAAAAATTGTGGAAAAAGCAATGGAGCAATTGAATTATCATCCCAATTCAATTGCGAGTGCTTTAGCTCATAATCGGACTAATGTGGTTAAATTGGTAATTTTAGAAGATATTGATACAACCGAGCCATACTATATGAATCTACTTTTTGGGATTGCTAAAGGACTAAGCAAAAAACACTACGCAATTCAATTAGCCACAGACAGGAATGTTGGCGGAGGAGACGGCTATATTATAACTGGTGGGCGAGCAACGGATGCAGAATGGTTAGATCAATTAGATAAACCTTTTGTTTTATTTGGAGAAAATCGTTATGGCTATGATTTTATTGATACAGATAACAAATTAGGTGAACAGCTGGCTACACAGTATGCACTTAATAAAAATTATCAATCAATTGTTTTCATTGGAATTGATGAAAAAGAGCCTTTTGAATATTCAAGAGAAGCCGGCTATATCAATACACTTCAGAAACATAATATGATTCCAAAAATTTTTCGAATTCAAAACCATAGTAGTCTGGCTGAAAAATTAATTATTGATAATTGGAGAAAATTCGCACCAAATACATGCTTTATTTGTGCTAGTGATCGAATTGCAGTCGGAGTAGTACGAGCTATACAAAGAAAGAATGGAAATATTCCTCGGGATTTTGGTGTGATTGGTTTTGACGGAGTCTTTTTAGATCAAGTCTCAAATCCAAAACTCACTACCGTTAAGCAAAATTTATTTAAGCTCGGTGAGCTTTTAGCTGAGATGATTCTGCAAAAAATTAAACAAGATGGAGCCCAGCAGGGTGAAGTCTTGATTGAACCAGAACTAATAAAAAGTGAATCTACAAGAAAGTAAGAAGCTGGCTAAACAGCTTCTTTTTTTGATACCGGTAACAGATAAAAATTATTGTAAGCGCTTATAATAATTGCTTAAAATAAAATTCATGGAGGATGTGTATTATGAGACATTGGTATGATCAAGCAATTATTTATCAAATATATCCTAAGTCTTTTCAAGATTCTAATAATGACGGTATTGGTGACTTAAATGGAATAAGAAAGAGAATACCATATTTAAAGGAATTAGGAATCAATGCTGTTTGGCTAAATCCAATTTTTGTTTCTCCACAAGTGGATAATGGCTATGATGTATCAAATTATTTTGCTATTGATCCAAAGATGGGAACAATGGAGGATATGGACAACTTAATTAAAGAGATGCATGAGGCTGGTATTCATGTAATTATGGACTTTGTATTGAACCATACTTCTGATCAGCATCCCTGGTTTCAAGATGCTATAAAAAATCCAGAAAGTATATATCGTGACTATTATATTTTTGCTGGAGAAAACAATCAGCGTCCAAATAATTGGGGAAGTTTTTTCGGAGGAAGTGTTTGGGAAAAGGATCCTGCAGGAACGGGACAATTTTATTTCCATCTTTTTGATAAAAGAATGCCTGATTTGAATTGGAAGAATCCCGAAGTTAGACATGCAATGACCGAGATTGCAAAATATTGGTTGGAAAAGGGTATTGATGGATTAAGACTGGATGCCTTTATTCATATTGCAAAAGCCGATCTAAGACAGAATTTTCCGGTTAATAGTAAAGATGAAGAGCCAGTAATTGCAGAACCATTTTTTGCTAATTTACCACAAGTTCAAAAATGGATGCGACTGTTTTGTGAGGAAATAAAGCAAGATTATCCTGATGCATTACTTTTAGGAGAAGCAGCAAGTGCAAATGTGAATTTGGCTGTGGATTATACAAATCAGGACAATCATTTAATGGATAGCGTAATTACTTTTAGATATTTTACTGAAGATCAAAGTAAGATCGATCCTAGTTTTTTGAGTAATTATCAACCTAAGCCATTAGATTGGGTTAAATTTAAACAAAATCAGACTATTTGGCAACAGACCTTAAGTGGAATTTCTAAACCTACTCTTTATTGGAATAATCATGATATGGCAAGGCTGGCAACTAGGATTGCTAAAAATGATATTCAAGCAAGAAGTTTAGCAATGCTGATGTACTTACAGTGCGGTATTCCAATCATTTATTATGGTGAAGAGCTGGGGATGAAAAATTTACAGTTTGAAGATATAAATGATTTTAAAGATGATACTGTAAAAGAGTTTGTGACGAGCGCAGAAAAAGCAGGTAAGACTTCAAAAGAAGCATTGTTAATGGCAAGCAAAACCCATAAGCTTCCTGCTCGAGGTCCAATGCCATGGGATAACGAAAGAAATAATGGCTTTACAGAGAAAGAGCCTTGGATTAAAGGCAGAAAGCTTGATAAGGTAAATGTAGCTGATGAAATAGCGGATGATAGTAGTATGTTTAACTTTTACAAAAAGCTTATTAGCTTGAAGAAAGAACAACTATTTCAAGAGGGTAATTATTATTTATGGCCAACGTCAAATAGGAGCTATGTCTATGAGCGTAATTTAAAAGACAAAAAAGCACTTATTGCTGTTTCTTTAAGTCAAGAACCGATTGAGCTTGAAGTAGGAAAAGAATTTAGTAATGAAAGATTATCAGCTGGTCAATATGATTTAGTGGCAGGAAAATTAAGACTAGAGCCATATGCCGGCGTAGTATTAGAAAATTAAAAAGATTGAGGAATAAAATATGCAACTTGCAGCTTTAAAACACAGAACTGAAAGTGAAGATTGTTTTGTTATTGATCATTCACACGTTAAAATTAGACTTCATACAGCAAAAGATGATGTGGAAAAAGTAATTGTTCATTACACTGATAACTATTTACCACCAGAGCAAGCTAAGGAACTTGAGATGGAGAAAGCGGGTAGAGGTCAAGTTAGTGATTACTGGACAGCAACTTTAACTGCACCTTATCATCGGATTAAATACACCTTTGAAGTAATTGGAAAAGATGGAAGTCGTTATATCTTTGGTGATCGTAGTATTGAAAAATTTAGTGATGGAAAATTAAGAGAAGACGGAATGTATTTTAAAGTTCCATATTTCCACGATATTGATCGTATCAAGACTCCAAAATGGCTAAAAGATATTGTTTGGTATCAAATTTTTCCAGAGCGTTTTGCTAATGGCGATAAAAGTAATGACCCAGCAAATGTTAAAGAATGGAATCCAGAAGATCATCCGGGTAGAGAAGATTTTTATGGTGGAGACTTACAGGGAGTTTTAGATCATCTAGATGATCTACAGAAATTAGGAGTTACGGGATTATATTTCTGCCCAATTTTTAAGGCAAGTTCTAATCATAAATATGACACAATTGATTATTTACAAGCAGATCCAGCTTTTGGAGACAAGGATTTATTTGCAAAAGTAGTTAATGAAGCACATAAGCGTGGGATGAAAGTGATGCTTGATGCTGTATTTAATCACTTAGGTGATCAATCAATGCAGTGGCAAGATGTAGTTAAAAATGGCGAAAAATCACGCTTTAAAGATTGGTTCCACATTAATTCATATCCTGTTGAACCATATCGTGACCCAAGTAAAGGTGAAAAAAATCCACCATATGAAACTTTTGCTTTCGAAAAACATATGCCTAAGTTAAATACGGCTAACCCAGAAGTACAGGACTTTTTATTAGAAATTGCGACCTACTGGGTAAAATATTTTGATATTGATGCTTGGCGGCTAGATGTTGCAAATGAAGTTGACCACCATTTCTGGAAGAGATTCCATGATGAATTAGTTAAAATAAAGCCTGATTTTTATATTGTTGGGGAAATATGGCATTCAGCTCGTCCATGGCTTCAGGGGGATCAATTTACAGGTGTAATGAATTATCCATATACTTTACAAATTGAAGACCACTTCTTTAAACATAAAATGGATGCTAAGGACCTTAGTGAGCACTTAACTGATCAGTTAATGATGTATCCAGATATAGTTGACCAGGCTATGATGAATATGCTTGATTCCCACGATACGGCTAGAATTTTAACTTTAGCAAAAGACAATCAAGATTTAGCTTTGCAAGCAGTTGCGTATGAATTTGTTCAACCTGGAGTGCCATGTATTTACTATGGAACAGAGATGGGGATGAGCGGTGATAATGATCCGGATTGTCGTAAACCAATGGATTGGAGTAAGATAAATGGTCCGGTATGGCAAAGAGTTCATGAATTAGTGAAATTCAGACTAGATCATAGTGATACCTTAAATAAAGGTACTGTTAAGTTAACGGTAACAGAAAAAGGACTTCTAAAAGTTGAACGAACAGGCAAAGAAACAATAAAGGCCTACTATAATACCAGTAAACATAATGTAAAAATTGATAAAACAGCAGCTCTTAGTCAGAATTATAAAGCGGGAGTGTTAGCGCCAAATGGCTTTTTGATTGAGGTTAAAGCTTAATATATGAAGAATAAAAAGCAGCAATAAGAGGCTGCTTTTTTTCTTATAAATTTTTGATACCGGTAACATTAAAACAAACATTGTTAAGCGCTTTCAATGATTAGATAATAGATTTGTAAATAAAAAGACTTCACGAAAGTGACGGAGAATGATGATGAAGAGAATTTTTGAGGTTGATCCTTGGAAAGTAACGACACATGAATTTTCTAAGGAAGATAAAAGGTTACAAGAAAGTATTACTGCAATTGGTAATGATTATATGGGAATGAGAGGAAACTTTGAGGAGGGTTACTCTGGCGACACACTTCAAGGAACATATTTAGCAGGTGTGTGGTTCCCAGATAAGACAGTTGTTGGTTGGTGGAAAAATGGATACCCAAAATACTTCGGTAAGACACCAAATGCTCCAAGTTTTATTGGAATTGGGATCACCGTCAATGGTGAAAAAATTGATTTAGCTAAAGTAAAGTTTAGTGATTTTGAATTATCTCTTGATATGCATCAAGGACTTCTTTCAAGAAGTTTTATCTATGAAGGTAATGATGTCAAAGTTAGATTTGAATTTGAACGTTTTCTTCATATCGTACAAAAAGAAGCGGCTTTGATTAAAGTAAAAGCTACAGTACTTGATGGAGAGGCCAAGATTGAGTTTGATTCCACTTTAGATGGAACAGTTGTTAACGAAGACAGCAACTATGATGAACGCTTCTGGATTCCACTTGGTGAGAATAAGGATACAAAAACTATCCAGGTAAAAACTAAGCCTAATCCTTATGAAGTGCCTCAATTCACAGTTTTACTTCAAGAATCTTTGCGCCACAGTGGTGAACTAATTCAAACTGAAGTTTCTACTAAAGAAGCCAAGTTAAGCGAAAAGTTTTCAGTTGAATTAAGTGAAGGACAAAGCTACGAACTTGAAAAGGACGTTATTGTTGTAACAAGTAGAGATGTTGAAGAAAAAGATCAAGCAAGTATTGCTGAAGATTTAATGAATAAGCTTCAATCAAAGAGCTTTGAAGAAAACTTAGCCGACCATACTGCTGAATGGCAAAAACGTTGGGACATGAGTGATGTTGAAATTTCTGGTGATGCAGCAGCACAACAGGGGATTAGATTTAATATTGCTCAATTGTTCATGACATACTACGGTGAAGATGAACGCCTGAACGTTGGTCCTAAGGGATTTACTGGTGAAAAATACGGTGGTGCTACTTATTGGGATACTGAGGCTTACATCGTTCCAATGTACTTAGGAATTACTAACCCAAGCGTTACTAAAGCCCTTCTTCAATATCGTCATAATCAATTACCAGGAGCATATCACAATGCTAAGGAACAAGGCCTTCCAGGTGCCTTGTTCCCAATGGTAACTTTCAATGGTATTGAATGTCATAACGAATGGGAAATTACTTTTGAAGAAATCCACAGAAATGCTGATATTCCACATGCAATTGCTATGTATACCGAATACACCGGCGATGATAGCTATGTTAAGAATGAAGGTATGGATGTCTTAGTTGGAACTGCAAGGTTCTGGGCAGCTCGAGTTCATTGGTCTAAATGGCGTAATAAGTATGTGATGCATGGCGTTACCGGACCAAATGAATATGAAAATAATGTCAATAACAACTGGTTTACTAACACTATGGCCAAATGGCTTCTGAAATATACACTAGAGCGTTTGCCACTTGCAACTAAGGAAGCTCAAGAACGAGTTCATGTTACTGAAGAAGAAAAAGAAAAGTGGCAAGACATTGTTGATAAGATCTATCTTCCAGAAGATAAAGAGTTAGGGATTTTCTTACAACAAGATGATTTTCTTGATAAAGAGATTCGTCCAGTAAGTGAAATTGAAGATCAACGTCCTATTAACCAGCATTGGTCTTGGGATAAGATCTTAAGATCACCATTTATTAAACAAGCTGATGTTTTGCAAGGTATCTATTTCTTCCCAGAAAACTATACTAAGGATCAAAAAGAAAAGAACTTTGATTTCTATGAACCTTTAACTGTTCATGAAAGTTCACTTTCACCTTCAATTCACTCAGTTTTAGCTGCTGAATTAGGAAAGAAAGATAAGGCAGTTGAACTGTATGAAAGAACTGCAAGACTTGATTTAGATAATTACAACAATGATACAGTCGATGGTTTGCATATTACTTCGATGAGTGGATCATGGTTAGCTATTGTCCAAGGTTTTGCTGGGATGCGTTATGACCATGATCAGTTAAAATTTAAGACATTTATTCCAGATAACTGGGATCACTATAGCTTTAAGATTAACTACCGTGGTCGTTTAATTATAGTTTATGTTAATCATCAAGAAACCAAGATCTCTTTACTTGAAGGTAAAGATCTAGAAATTCTTGTTAATGATAAGAAGGTAATGCTTAAAGAAGGTGAAAGTGAATGCTTAAAGGACTAATTTTTGACTTAGATGGAGTTTTAACAAATTCAGCTGTCTACCATTTAACTGCTTGGAATAATTTAGCTAAGGAATTAGGGATTAACTTAACGGATGATCAACTTGATAGCTTAAGGGGTATTTCAAGAATGGATTCTTTAAATCTAATTTTGAAATATGGCGACCAGGAAGATAAATATTCTGAAGCAGAAAAAGAAAAGTTCGCAGCAGAAAAGAATACCAAATTTGTTGAACAAGTTGAAAAAATGACGCCAGCAGATATTTTGCCAGGTATTCCGGAACTACTTAGTGATGCAAAGAAACAAAACTTAAAAATGGTTATTGCTTCTGCCTCAAAAAATGCACCTAAGATTTTAACAAAGTTAGGAATTATGGATGAATTTGATGGCATTGTTGATCCAGCAACACTTCATCACGGAAAACCAGATCCAGAAATTTATGAAAAAGCTCAAGAATTAGCTGGTTTAAATGCAGACGAAGTAATTAGTTTTGAAGATGCTCAAGCAGGTGTTCAATCAATTAAAAGTGCTGGTCAATTTGCAGTTGGAATTGGGGATAAAGAGGTCTTGAAAGAGGCTGATTATATTGTTCCAACTACTAAAGAATTGAAACTTTCAGAAATTGAATCAGTTTTTAATAAAAAATAAGAGGGAAGTAGGGAAAGAGAATGGTTGAAGTAGATTTAAACCATATCTATAAAAAGTACGAAGGAAATGATAAATATTCAGTTAATGACTTTGATTTACATATCAAAGATAAAGAATTTATCGTTTTTGTTGGACCATCTGGTTGTGGTAAATCAACTACTTTGAGAATGGTTGCTGGTCTAGAAGATATTTCTAAAGGTACTTTAGAGATTGACCATAAGGTAATGAATGACGTTGCACCTAAAGATAGAGACATTGCCATGGTTTTCCAAAATTATGCTTTGTACCCTCATATGTCAATTTACGACAACATGGCTTTTGGATTAAAGCTTCGTCATTATAAGAAAGATGAAATTGATAAACGAGTTAAGCATGCAGCAGATATTTTAGGTTTATCAGAATATCTTGATAAAAAGCCAGCTGAATTATCTGGTGGTCAAAGACAGCGTGTTGCCTTAGGACGGGCAATTGTCCGAGATGCTCCAATTTTCTTAATGGATGAACCCTTATCAAACTTGGATGCAAAATTACGTGTCACAATGCGTGCCGAAATTGCTAAGTTGCACCAAAATTTGGGAACTACTACGATTTATGTTACTCACGATCAAACTGAAGCCATGACTTTAGCAGATCGGGTAGTAGTTATGTCAGTGGGTAAAGTTCAACAAATTGGCACACCTCTAGAGGTTTACAATACGCCGGTAAATATGTTTGTTGCTGGTTTTATCGGATCTCCTCAAATGAACTTCTTTAATGTTCACTTTAAAGGAAATCGAATTAGCGATGGAAAAGGTCTAGATATCGAAATCCCTGAAGGTAAAGCAAAGATGCTTAAAGAAAAGGGATATGACGATAAAGATCTAGTATTTGGTATCCGTCCAGAAGATATTCATTCAGAGGAAGCATTCCTTGAAACTTGGCCTAACCAAATTGTTGAATCAACTGTTGTTGTTTCAGAATTGCTTGGTTCAACTATTCAGCTTTATCAAAAAGTAGATGGAACAGAATTTGTTGCCATTGTAAATGCCCGTGATTACCATACTCCAGGCGATAAAGTAAGAATGGGATTTGATGTTAATAAAGCCCACTTCTTTGATAAAGATACAACGAATGCTATTCGTTAACTTGCAGGAGAGGACGCTTCTGCAAAATATTGATTGGGTTTACAACGAGTGTGAAACTTGGTTCACGGTTGTAATAATGTATTTAGCCAGTCATGGCTAGGAGGAAAAATCATGAAGTTATGGAAAAAATTGGCTTTAGGTAGTGTTGTAGCAATATCTGCTATTTCATTAACTGCTTGTAGTAACAACTCTAACTCAAACGAATCAAAGAGCTCAAATAAGCAATTAACTCTTTGGGTAGATACTGCTCGTGTTAGTTGGTATAAGGGTGTAGTAAAAGACTTTGAAAAAGAACATCCTAATATTAAAGTTAAGGTTACTCAAAACCCTAATGGTTCAGCTAATGCAAAAACTGATGTTGCTAAAGACCCTTCAAAAGCCGCAGATGTATTTGGTGTTCCAAATGACCAATTAGGACAAATGGCAGATTCAGGTTACATTAACCCATTGTCACCAACTGATACTAAGGAAATTAAGAAGAATTCCGTTCCAGAAGCATACAAGGGTGTTGAATGGAAAGGCAAGCTTTACGCATATCCATATTCTGAACAAGCTCAAACTGTTTACTATGACAAGTCTAAGCTTTCACCAGAAGATGTTAAATCTTGGAAGACTATGACTTCTAAAGGTGTAGTTGCAACTGACTTCACTAATGCTTATGTAATGTGGCCAGTAATGTTCTCTGCAGGTACAAAGTTATTTGGTAATAGCGGAGAAGATGTAAAAGGCTCCACTATGGATTCACAAAATGGTGTAAATGCAATGAAGTGGTACGCTGAACAAAAGAACAATAAAGGCGTTATGCAAACTTCAAATGCACTTAACCAATTGAAGAAGGGTAATGCTCAAGCTATCTTAGATGGTCCATGGAACGCAGCTAATATTAAGAAAATTTTAGGTAAGAACTTAGGAGTTGCTCCATATCCAACCATTGAAGTTGGCGGTAAGACTGCTCAAATGGAAGCTTTCTTAGGTATTGAATGTTTCGCTGTTAACTCACATACTTCTAATGCTAAGAATGCAGCAATTTTAGCTAAATACTTATCTAACAAAGAAAACCAATTAATTGTTCACAAGAATGCTGGTGAAATTCCTGTAAACAAGGCAGCTCAAAATACTGCAGAGGTTAAGAACGATCCAGTTGCTAAAGCTGTAATTCAAATGGCTCAACCAGGCTACTCAGTTCTTCAACCTAAATTGCCACAAATGTCAATCTTCTGGAACGACTCAGCTCCATTAATTAGCGGTGCTTACGACGGCAAGATTAAGCCATCTCAATACAAGAGTAAGCTTGCTAAATTACAAAAGAAGATTTCTAAAGAAGAATAATCTTAAAAAAACACATAAGCAAAGGTTTGATTAATTATGTTTAAGAAAAAACATGCTACGCCTGCAGTTACCTTAAAGGAAACATGGAAAGATGGAGATGCAGTAACCAAATTATCATTCTTCATCATGGGCTTAAATGCTATTAAACATCGGCAATGGATAAAAGGATTTTCACTTTTATTTGCTGAAATTGTATTTTTAGTTTGGTTCTTTTTAAGTGGAATTCATTCAATTGCTGGATTAAGGAACTTAGGTGCAATAAAGAGTAAACGCGTTGTATTTGATAAAGCACAGGGAGTATATGTTACTCAACAACCAGATAATTCTGTTTTAATTCTTTTATTTGGTATTCTGGCTTTATTCATTGTTGCTGGTTTTATATATCTATATATCATTAATTTGAAATCTAATAAGCATACTTTCTTATTAGAAAAGAGACATGAACATATTCCAACTAACCGTGAAGAAATTGCATCTTTGTTTGATCAAAGATTGCATGCAACTTTGATGACAATTCCAATTGTTTTAATCATTTTATTTACGGTTTTGCCAACAGTCTTTATGATTTCAATGGCATTTACTAACTATGATCGTCAACACTCAGTTGGATTTTCATGGACTGGTTTTCAAGCGTTTGGAAACGTGTTGAGTGGTGATTTAGCAGGTACTTTCTTCCCAGTTTTAGGTTGGACCTTAATTTGGGCTGTTGCTGCTACAGCTACTACTTTCTTCTTTGGTGTCTTACTAGCTCTTTTGATTGAATCTAAGGGAATTAAGCATAAGAACTTATGGAGAACAATTTTCGTAATTGTTTATGCTGTACCACAATTTGTTTCTTTATTAATGATGGCACAATTCCTTGACTATCAAGGACCATTAAACACCTTACTTATGAATTGGGGATGGATTAGCCACCCAATTCACTTCATTGATAATCAGGCTAGTCCTCTTGTTGCTAGAATTACAGTTATTGTGGTTAACATGTGGATTGGTATCCCAGTTTCAATGTTAACTTCAACAGCCATTATTCAAAACTTACCACAAGATCAAATTGAAGCTGCTCGTATTGACGGGGCAAGTCCAGTACAAATTTTCAACCACATTACATTCCCTCAAATTTTATTCGTAATGTCTCCAGCTTTGATTCAACAATTTATTGGTAACATCAACAACTTCAATGTTATCTACTTGTTGACTGGTGGTGCACCAATGAACAATAACTACAATGGTGCTGGTTCAACAGACTTGCTTGTAACTTGGCTATATAACTTGACATTTGGTCAAGAACAACGCTATAACGCATCAGCTGTTTTGGGTATCTTGATCTTTATCATTAGTGCTACATTCTCACTAATTGCATATCGTCATACTAACGCATACAAGGAGGGCTAAAAATGAAGTCTTATCATAACCAAAGAAGAATTGCTTTAATTTTTAGATATGTTCTATTAGCCATCCTGGCTGTTTTATGGATATTCCCAATTATTTGGATCATTTTAGCAAGTTTTTCATACAATAATACAGGATTTGTATCTACAATTTGGCCAGAAAAATTTACTTGGCAAAATTATGTCGGTATTCTTACTAGTTCACAATATCCATTTATAAACTGGGTATTAAATACCTTATTTGTTGCTGTTATTTCAGCAACTCTATCAACTTTCGTAACTATTGGAGTTGCTTACGTATTATCAAGATTACGCTTCCGCTTCCGTAAGCCATTCTTACAAATTGCTTTGGTATTAGGGATGTTCCCAGGTTTCATGTCAATGATTGCCTTGTACTACATTTTAAAGGCATTAAACATGTTAAACCTTGGTGGATTGATCTTAGTTTATGTTGGTGGTGCTGGCCTGGGCTTCTACATTGCTAAAGGTTTCTTTGATACTATGCCACGAGCAATTGATGAAGCTGCTGAAATTGACGGCGCTACGAAATGGCAAGTATTCATTCATATTGGATTACCACTTTCAAAGCCAATGATTGTTTATACTGCGCTTACTTCATTCATGGCACCATGGGTAGACTTCATTTTCTCAGGTATCATCCTCTCTACCTCAGGAAATCCGAAGACCTACACTGTTGCCTATGGACTATACAACATGGTTCACTCGGCAAAGGGTACGATGGCTCAATTCTTTACTCAGTTCATTGCCGGATGTGTAATCATTGCGATCCCAATTACAATTTTGTTCATTGTAATGCAAAAATTCTATGTTAATGGAATCACAGCAGGTGCTGATAAAGGTTAATCAAATTAAAGTTTATGTGAAAAAAGTGTCCTGTCTTAATAGGGCACTTTTTTGTTTGTTTGAAGGAGAAAAATATGACAACTTGGTGGAAAAAAGCTGTTGTTTATCAAGTTTATCCTAAGTCATTTCAAGATAGTAATGGTGATGGAATTGGAGATATCCCCGGAATCATTTCACGATTAGGATATTTAGAAAAACTAGGAATTGATGCTATTTGGCTGTCGCCTGTTTACTTATCCCCTGGTGTAGATAATGGCTATGATATCTCTGATTATCAAAAAATAGACCCACAATACGGAACAATGGATGATATGGATAATCTAATTAAAGAAGCTAAAAAACATCATATACGCATTATTATGGACCTTGTCGTTAACCATACATCTGACCAGCATCCTTGGTTCATTGAAGCAAGAAAAAGTAAGGAGAATCCATACAGAGATTTCTATATTTGGCGTGATCCGGTAGAGGGCCATGAACCTAATGAGTTGAAATCTGCTTTTTCTGGTTCAGCTTGGAAGTTTGATGAAAAAACTGGTCAATATTACTTACACTTCTTCGCCGATCAACAACCAGATCTTAATTGGAAGAACCCAAAATTAAGAAATAAAATCTATGAAATGATGAATTATTGGATCGATAAGGGAATTGGCGGCTTTAGGATGGATGTGATTGAACTTATTGGAAAAGATCCCGATAAAAAGATTCGCGAGAATGGTCCAATGCTTCATCCATATTTAAAAGAGATGAATGAGAATACTTTTGCCGGTAAAGAATTAATGACAGTGGGTGAAACATGGAACTCTACTCCAAAGATTGCTGCAGAATATTCAGATCCAGCTCGTCATGAATTATCGATGGTATTTCAATTTGAAAATCAAAGCTTAGATCAGCAAGAAGGAAAAGAAAAATGGGATTTACGGCTGCTTGATTTAGGTGAATTGAAAAAAGTTCTAGTTAAATGGCAGACTGAAATTGATTTTGACCATGCATGGAACAGTCTTTTTTGGGAAAATCATGATATTCCGCGAGTTATTTCACGGTGGGGAAATGATAAAGAATATCGAGTTCAAAGTGCAAAAATGTTTGCGATTATACTGCATTTAATGCACGGAACACCTTATATCTATAATGGTGAAGAAATTGGGATGACGAATTGTCCTGTTAAGTCAATTGATGAAGTAGAGGACATTGAAAGTATCAATATGTACCGCGAAAGAATTGATAAGGGCTACAGTAAGGATGAACTAATTAAAGCAATTAATACTAAAGGTCGAGATAATGCACGCCGTCCAATGCAGTGGTCAAATGGAGAAAATGCTGACTTTACTACAGGAACACCGTGGCTAAAATTAAACCCAAACTACAAGACCATTAACGTTAAAGAAGCCTTAGAAGATCCAAATTCTATTTTTTATACCTATCAAAAATTAATTAAACTTCGCCATGAAAATTCTGTTGTGGTGGATGGAGATTTTGAACTTGTTGAAAATACTAGTGATAATATTTTGGCCTTTTGGCGAAAACTAGAAGATGAAAAGTGGTTAATAGTCTCTAACCTGTCTGGTGAAGAACAAAATCTAAATTTAGATATTCCCTTTAAAGAAGTTTTGATTAGTAACTATGAAAAACGAGACAGTTTAAAAGATATGGTTTTAAAACCTTATGAAGCTTTTGCAGTTAAGGCATAGTAAAAGACGCATTGAATTTTATCAATGCGTCTTTAATTTATTTCTTTTTATTTGGACGTCGTAAGTAACGTAAAGTATTATTTCGAATATATTTTTGAAATTCTTGATAAATTGGATCAAAAATTTGAGGTTCATCAGTTTCTTTAACCATTACTTTTGGAAAGAAGAAACGCTCATCTCCTTGGAGAGTTCCATTTAAGGATTTAACGAGTGGGCTCAATTCAGACAGTTCGACTAAGCTACCATCAGCTTGCATGATTTCAATTGGACTGTGAGCATTTTTTCCAGTTGGCTTATATGCGTCATATGGCTCATCAAAAGCTGAATTAGTAGCAGTATAGTAGTTAGGATCAAAGCCGGCTTGTTTAATGAGATTCTTTAGTTTTGGCAGTAAACTCTTAGTGTCTTCATTGATTTTGACACTTTCAAGGGGATGACGGTATAAGTAACGATTTGAAAGATCAGATAAAATTTGATCCCCTGAGTTGGTCCAGAGTAAGAAATTAGTTTCCATTACGCCATCATCTAATTTAAGGTAATCTTTAAGAGTCCATTTTCCGTTTAAAAATGCTTCTAGTTGAGGAGTAACTTGAAGTTTACCTTCTTCATAGATAATTTGAGCTCTTTCAAGTAAGTGATGCAATATAACTTCCATTGAACGATTGACACGGTGAAAGTAAACTTGTTGATACATTTGGTAACGGCTAATAATGTAATCCTCGACTGAGTGAATTCCTTTATCTGTAAAGCAGATACCATCACGATATGGACGGATTACTTCTAAAATTCTCGTTAAATCAAAGCTTCCGTAAGTAACACCAGTGAAATAAGCGTCACGTAATAAATAATCCATTCTATCTGCGTCCGCTTGACTTGAAATTAGTTTGACTACCTGAGGATTAGGATAGGTTTTAGCAATAACACTAGCCACTAATTCTGGAAAATTAGGACTTACTTTTCTTAGGGCCTGATTAACTTCAGTATTTTTATCAGTAATAATTTGTTGGCCCATTTTTTCATGATTAGTACCAAAGAGATGCTCAAACGTATGAGAATAAGGTCCATGGCCAATATCATGAAGTAAAGCTGCACATTCTGCTAAGAGTCTTTCGTCTGGATTCCATAATCCGTCGCCTGGCTCTTTACTTACATACTTTTCTTCAAAGATATCACAAATTCTTCGAGTTAATTCATAAACACCTAAGTTATGTTCAAAACGAGTATGAGTTGCTCCTTGAAAAACGTAAGATGCCGGTCCTAATTGCTTAATTCGGCGTAAACGTTGGAATTCCTTTGAATTAATGATATCTAAAATAACTTGATCTTTAACATGAATATAATTGTGAACTGGATCTCTTAATACTTTTTCATGATCCAGCTTTTTACTTTGAAATTTTTCCATTTTTCTTATACTATTTTCTCGGATAATAAAATAAATTTGCTAACGTATAATCAATTTGATTATAACAATAATGCTACTTTAAGGCTATCTTGGCGTGAATGAAGGTGAAAATATGAGCAAGAAAGTTGAGATTAAAATTACTAGTAAAATTCATCAGGAAGATGAATCAGCCGTTTTTGAAAGAGATGGCTTAGGATCAATTGAAAAAGTTGGCGAAGATTGGCGCATAAAATATAGCGAAAAAAATAAAGAGGGCGATGTTGAAGTAAAATTATTAATTAAGCCAAATGAACTTGTAATGCAACGAGGAGACGCTAAAGGTGATCATACACTAATGAAATTTGAGCCAGGAGAAAAAAGAAAATGCAAGATTGTAGCTTCTGGTAAGCAAATGAATTTAGAGTCTTTGACTAATAAATTGAATTTTTCTGAAATTTCTCCAGGAAAGATGCAACTAAAAGTTGAATATGATCTCTTTTCTGGTCTATACTTAGTAGGTAACTATGCAATAAAGATTGATATAATAGAATAGATCTTTAGCAAATTTAGATAAATTGATTACGTGAAAGGACGTGCCACTGTGGGGTTAGATGATTTTCAAGGCCAAAATAAAGACGAATTGTCAATGATCGAAGTTGCTCGTGCAATTTTACAAGATAGCGGCAAGCGAATGGCCTTTGCTGATATCGTTAACGCCGTCCAGAACTTTCTGGGTAAGAGTGACGAAGAAATTCGTGAGCGTTTGCCACAATTTTACACTGATATGAACACTGATGGTGAATTCATTTCAATGGGTGATAATGTTTGGGCATTGCGTTCTTGGTTCCCATATGAATCTGTTGATGAAGAAGTAAACCATCCAGAAGATGAAGAAGATGTACCACGTAAGAAACACCACAAGAAAGTTAATGCTTTCATTGGTGATTCTGACGATGATGATATTATCGACTACGATTCAGATGATCCAGAAGATGAAGATTTGGATGTTGACGAAGAAGATACTAATGAAGACGACTACTCAGATGATGATCTTGATGATGCCGATGACAATGAATTAGATGATGGTATTGAAGGCCAATTATCTGAACTTCATCAAGATGATCTTGATGACGATGATGAGTAAAGTACTTGACGGAAAGTAATTTTCCCTTTAGTATTTTGTATGGGCACTCTATGTGCAATTAAGCTCCCATGTATTTGGGAGCTTTTTTGATTTTAACAGAGAATAAAAGAAAAGAGAGGAAGCACGGCATGACAAAGTATATTTTTGTGACTGGTGGAGTTGTTTCATCACTAGGTAAAGGTATTTCAGCTTCAAGTTTAGGACGTTTACTTAAAAATCGTGGCTTAAAAGTTACCATGCAAAAGTTTGATCCTTACATTAATATCGATCCAGGTACAATGAATCCATATCAACATGGGGAAGTTTATGTTACCGATGATGGTACAGAAGCTGACCTTGACTTGGGTCACTATGAAAGAATTGTTGATGTTAGAACAAGTAAATATTCTAATGTTACTACTGGTAAAATTTATCAAGAAGTGCTTGATAAAGAACGTCGCGGTGACTATCATGGTGCAACTGTGCAAGTAATTCCACATATTACGGACATGATTAAGAAAAAAATCATGCGTGCTGCCTTAACAACTGATTCAGATGTCATTATTTCTGAAATTGGTGGTACCGTAGGTGATATCGAGTCTACTCCATTTATGGAAGCAATTCGCCAAATGCGTCGTGAAGTTGGTGAAGAAAATGTAATGTACATTCACTGTACCCTAGTACCTTATCTTCATGCTGCTCACGAAATGAAAACTAAGCCAACGCAACATTCAGTTGCTGAACTTAGAAGTATTGGTATTCAACCAAATATGCTTGTTTTAAGAGCTGAGAAACCAATTGCTCAAGAGTTAAAAAATAAGATTTCTACCTTTACTGATGTTCCAGTAGACCGCATTATTGAATCTATTGATGCTCCTTCACTTTTTGATTTACCACTTGCTTTTCAAGCTCAAGGTATGGATCAAAAGGTTTGCGACTTTTTACACTTGGAGAGTCCAAAGCCAGAAGCAGATATGGAAGCTTGGAAGAAATTAGATGAACGTGCAAAGAACTTAAAGAACGAAACTACTATTACCTTAGTAGGTAAGTATGTAGAACTTGAAGATGCATATATTTCTGTTACTGATGCATTGCAACACGCTGGCTACTTATATGACACTAAAATTAAGGTAAATAAGGTTCAAGCAGAAGACATTACTGAAGACAATATTGCAGAAATTATGAAGGATTCAGATGGATTAATTGTACCTGGTGGTTTTGGTACACGTGGTCTTGAAGGTATGATTACTTCAATTAAATATGCCCGTGAACACGATATCCCATTTTTAGGAATCTGCTTAGGTATGCAAATGGCAAGCGTTGAATTTGCCAGAAATGTACTTGGCTTAAAAGATGCTAATAGTGCAGAAGCTAATCCAGACACTAAGAATAATATTATTGATATTATGGCTGACAAGCGTGATGAAGAGAATATTGGTGGTACGCTTCGTTTAGGTCTATACCCAGCAACTTTAAAGAAGGGTACTAAGACACGTGAAGCATATGATGACCAAGATGTAATTCAAGAAAGACACCGTCACCGTTATGAATTCAATAATGAATATCGTGAAGCATTTGAAAAGGCAGGCATGGTCTTCTCTGGTGTTTCCCCAGATAATCATTTAGTAGAAATTATTGAAATTCCAAATAAAAAATTCTTTATCGCAGCTCAATATCATCCAGAATTTTTAAGTCGTCCACAAAGACCAGAAGGATTGTTTAAAGCATTTATTGGTGCAGCAAGTGGTCTTCCAGCACAACATTTTAACTAGACTTTAAAAATTAAATTTCGGTAACAAGAGAGCCATAATCCTCGGCTTCTCTTGTTTTTTTTGCGTTTTTCATTTAATATATTTTGTGATACATTTGGGTATTACAAATAGAGAAAAGGATTGTTTCCCCAATGAAACAGATGATTATTCATGGTGGAAAGCCCCTGAAGGGCGACGTATGGATCGGCGGTGCTAAGAATTCCACTGTAGCATTGATTCCAGCGTCAATACTTTCGCGGACTCCTGTTACCCTAGAAGGGGTTCCGCGAATTGCTGATGTAGATAATTTGATGGATCTACTTAGTGAAATGGATGTAAAGTGTGATTTTCATGAAACTACTTTACGAATAAATCCGGATAACATTAAGCGTAGTCCCCTTCCAGCAGGAAAGATTAAGAGCTTGAGAGCTTCTTACTACTTTATGGGTGCATTATTAGGTCGCTTTGGTAAAGCTGTGGTGGGCTTTCCAGGCGGAGATGATATTGGCCCTCGTCCTATTGATCAGCATATTAAAGGCTTTGAAGCATTAGGTGCAACTGTTGAGAATAAAAACGATCAAATTATCATTACAGCTCCTAAAACTGGGCTTCGTGGTGCAAAAATTCATTTAAAGATGCCTTCTGTAGGCGCAACGATGAATATAATTATGGCTAGTGTAATGGCAAAGGGCCAAACTATTATTGAAAATGCTGCTAAGGAACCGGAAATTATTGATTTAGCTACATTTTTGAATAATATGGGCGCCGTTATTCGTGGTGCAGGTACTGAAGTGATTCGAATTGAAGGAGTAGAGGAATTAAAAGCACAAACTCCTCATACTATTATTCCTGATCGAATTGAGGCTGGAACATATGTAGCTCTAGCTGCTTGCATCGGAAATGGTATTAGAATTCATAATATTATCGAAGAACACCTAGATTCTTACTTGGCTAAAGTAGAAGAAATGGGTGTAGTAATTGATGCTGATGAAGATTCACTTTATGTTTATCCAGCAGGTGACTTGAAAATGATTCAAGTTAGAACTGATGTATATCCTGGATTTGCGACTGATTTACAGCAGCCAATTACTCCACTTCTTCTAACAGCTAAGAGCGGTGAAGGCGTAGTAATTGATCAAATATATCCTAAGCGTGTTGGTCATATTCCTGAACTTCAGAAGATGGGTGCAAATATTCAGGTAGAAGATAATATTATCTTAGTTCATCCAACTCATCACTTGCATGGAGCACATGTTAGTGCTGGTGAAATTAGAGCAGGCGCTTGTTTGATGCTTGCTGGCTTAATGGCAGATGGTGAAACTATCATTTCAAATGCAGGAAACATTTTGCGTGGCTATGATAGAATTGAACAAAAGTTGCGTCAACTAGGTGCAGAGGTATCTGTGATTGATGTCTAATTAAAATAGAACATTAAAAAAGGGCTTGGAATCTCCAAGTCCTTTTTTATTGGTTTTAAGAAAATATTTTATTTAGCTTTGTACTTCAATTTTTTCTGGGGCAGCAGGAATATGTTGCTCTTCTAAGCCAGATTTTCCTTTAAATAGTAAATTGAGAATCGTAGCACTTAAGCTTGCTACAACAATACCATTTCCAAGGAATAATTGAATAGTTTCTGGTAAAGCTTGGAAAACTTGTGGATAGACAGTAACACCTAATCCGAGACCAATTGAAATAGCTACGATTAGGATATTACGAGTATCCTCAAAGTCTACTCTCTTTAGCATTCTCATTCCTTGGACTGCAATCATTGTAAACATCACAAGCATAGCGCCGCCTAAGACAGAGTCAGGGATGATAGTTACTAGAGCACCAAATTTAGGGAGTAGTCCCATTAACATTAAAAATCCTGATGCCCAGTAAATTGGTCTTTTTGTAGTAATACCTGATAATTCAAGTAAACCTACATTTTGTGAAAAAGTAGTGTAGGGGAATGTATTAAAGATTCCACCAAGAATCTGTGCGAGCCCTTCAGCACGATAGCCTTTTTTAAGGTCATCGCTAGTGATGTCTTTGTGGAGTAAGTCACCAATAGCAAAGAATACTCCGGTAGATTCAACCATTGAAACGAGAGCAATGATGATCATTGTTAAACTGGATGACCACTCAAACTGTGGCATTCCAAAGTAAAAAGGTTGAGGTAAGTGGAACCAAGAAGCTTGAGCAACTGGAGTAAGTGAAACCATACCCAGAGTACTGGCAATTAAGGTTCCTGCAATTAATCCCACTAAAACAGCGATGGATTTGATAAATCCTTTGCCCCAAACTTGAAGGGCAAGAATAATTGCTACAGTTATAAAGCCAGTTAAAAGATTTTTAGGATCACCGAAGTTTTTAGCTGTAGAATTGCCCACACCAAGATTTTGAATAGAAACCGGAATTAAGGAAAGTCCAATTACTGTAATTAAGCTTCCCGTTACAACTGGTGGAAAGAGCTTTTTGATTTTAGAAAAATAGCCTGCTACTAAAAATACGAAAACACCCGCTACGATGATTGCACCATACATAGTACCAATGGTGAATTTTTTCCCAATCATTTGAAGAGGAGCTACAGCTTGAATAGCACACCCTAAAACAACAGGTAAGCCAATTCCAAAATAACGATTACGTAGAAGCTGGAGAGCAGTTGCTAAACCACACATGAAGATATCGATTGAAACTAGATAAGTCATTTGAGTGGAGTTGAATTTTAAGGCAGTTCCAATTAAAAGAGGAACGGCAATTGCTCCCGAATACATTGCGAGTAGGTGTTGCAAGCCTAGTAAAGCAGCTTTTTTGTGGTTAACTTGTGTGTGCTTCATTTATTCTTCTCCTACAAAATGCACTTGATTGTTTTCAAAATCAGAAATTCTAGCTAAGGCTTCAAGACGGTAGCCGTGATCTTTAACCCATTCGCTGCCACCTTGGAATTCTTTAGCTACAACTACACCAACACCAGCTACAGTTGCATTTGCTTGATCTGCAATATTAAGGATCCCTTTAACAGCTTCTCCATGGGCTAAGAAGTCATCAATAATTAATAAGTGATCGTCACTACTCAAGAATTTCTTTTCAACACAAATTTTATTATTAACTTTTTTAGTGTAAGAAAATACGTCTGCACAATAAACAGCATCATTAAGAGTTGAAGGTTTTTTCTTTCTCGCAAAAACCATTGGCACTCCTAATTGATATGCAGCCATAATACCAGGAGCAATTCCTGAAGCTTCACAAGTAAGAACTTTAGTAATTTTTTCGTTTTCGAATAAACGCTTAAATTCCTTACCGACTTCCATCATAAGTTGCGGATCGACTTGATGATTTAGAAAAGAGTTAATTTTTAAAACATTGCCATCTAATACTTCTCCATCTTTACGAATCCGTTCCTCAAGTAATTTCAATTTTATCCTCCTGCAAAAAAAAGACTTCTTCTACCCGTAAATTAGGGTAAAAGAAGTCCTTTGTACTGCTACTTATGACATCGATTACCTATAGTCCAGAATTAATTGGTTCCGGGTAGAAACTGTCGACCTTATTACGACGATATATAGATATTTGATATCTAGAGTGTAGCAGAATCATTTTCCGAACACAAGGCCTCTTTTTTGATGTATTATTCTGAAATTGATTTTTTCTTTTTTAAAGAAAGGATTGCCTCAAGAATTCCATATGTAATTCCAGCAAGTGGCCAAATAATCCAGCTTTGGCTCCAATTCTTGCTAATGAAACTATAAGCAAGATAGATAAAAGAAATAGTCATCCAATAAATAGTGGCATATTTTTCAATTATTTTTTTGCTGGCCTTTTTCTCAGCAGTATAGTCTTCTATTTGCAAAATAATATTAAAACTATCACGAACAATATTGGTTTTGACTAAGAAAAAGACACCAATTCCTACAAGAAAAATCGTAGCAGTTGAAAGACCAGTCATTAGGTCATCAATTCGGCTATTTGAAAGAGAACCAATAAATAAAGAGCCAGTCATAAGTGGAATAGCAGATAAAATACAAAAAGTAATGCCAATAATCTTTAGAACTAGGTGCTGATTTTCATATTCTTTACTTAACTTAAGAACTTGCTCTTTTGTTTCTTCAGAAAGATTACATTCTTCATACTCGAAATTTTCGTGAACTTTTAGCCAGTGATTTCCTGCAATAAAGAGAGCCACAGCGGCTGCAACTAGAAGTATTAGAACAATTACGCCAATTCCTGTTACAAAATTAATCGATGAAGTTAAGATATCTAATCTTGTTAAGCTGATTAAGATTAATAAAGTAATTGGTGAGAAAATACATAGCATGACGCCAATAGCAATCAACGTAGAACTGCGTTTTCTAGCAGATAAGAAATCGTGAACCGAAGATTGAGATAAGCATTTTGTTTGAGACATAGATATCACCTCTTTTGTATATAAAAATTGAATAGTATAGATTTACTTCAATTTTATATAACAAATTATTAAAGCGCTATTTTGATGCTTGTGAAGTTAAAAAATAAATTAATGATTGACCAATTGAATTTTTCTTAGTAAAGTTTCTAGTAAATAGGGATAAATTATTTTTTAGAAGGAGAAAATTGTGGCTAAGACTAATCTAAATGATTTTGATAAGATTATTGTGCTTGATTTTGGTAGTCAATATAACCAATTGATTACTCGTCGAATTCGTGACTTTGGTATCTATTCAGAACTTTTACCACATGACTTAAGTATTGAAAAGATCAAAGAAATGGCCCCTAAGGGAATTATCTTTTCCGGTGGTCCAAACAGTGTTTACGATAAGGGTGCTTTAAAAGTTGATCCTGAAATTTTCAAGCTTGGTATTCCAATTTTGGGGATTTGTTATGGAATGCAACTCATGAGTTACGATTTAGGCGGTAAGGTTGAAAAGGCTGATAATTCCGAATATGGTCGTGCTGATATTGAGGTAATTGATCCTAATGCAGTTTTATTTGAGGGCTTGCCAAGAGAACAATACGTTTGGATGAGTCATGGTGACTTAGTAACTAAGGCTCCAGAAGGCTTTACTGTAACTGCTAAGAGTAAGAATTGTCCAATTTCTGCAATTGCTAACGACGAGAAAAAATTCTATGGAATTCAATTCCATGCCGAAGTTCGTAATTCCGAATATGGTTTAGATATTTTGAAGAACTTTGCATTTAAGGTTTGTGGTGCCAAAGCTAACTGGACCATGGATGACTTTATCGAGATGCAAGTTGATGAAATCCGTAAAAAAGTTGGCGATAAGAAGGTTATCTTAGGCCTTTCTGGTGGGGTCGATTCTAGTGTTACTGCAACTCTTCTTCACAAGGCAATAGGTGATCAATTAACTGCGATTTTTGTTGATCACGGGATGCTTCGTAAAGATGAAGGCGATCAAGTAATGCAAGCTTTGAATAAGGATCTTGGGGTTAATATTATTCGCGTGAATGCCCAAGAGCGTTTCTTGAATAGGCTCAAGGGAGTAACTGATCCTGAACAAAAACGTAAGATCATCGGTAAAGAATTTATCGAAGTCTTCAACGAAGAAGCTAAAAAGTTAAAAGATGTCGACTTCTTAGCCCAAGGTACTTTATATACAGATGTTATTGAGTCAGGAACTAACACTGCTCAAACTATTAAGTCACACCACAATGTTGGTGGTCTTCCTGAGGACATGCACTTTGAATTAATTGAACCACTTCGTAAGCTTTTCAAGGATGAAGTTCGTGAACTTGGTGAAAAGCTTGGCATTCCTCATGACTTAGTATGGCGACAACCATTCCCAGGTCCAGGGCTTGGTATTCGTGTTATTGGCGAAGTTACTGAAGACAAGCTAAAGATCGTGCGTGAATCAGATGCGATTTTACGTGAAGAAATTAAGAATGCTGGTCTTCAAGAAGATATTTGGCAATACTTCACAGTTTTGCCAGGTATTCGTTCAGTTGGTGTTATGGGGGATGGTCGTACTTATGACTACACTATTGGTATTCGTGCCGTAACTTCAATTGATGGGATGACTGCAGACTTTGCCCAAATTCCATGGGATGTTTTGAGCAAGATTTCTACTAGAATCGTAGATGAATGTGACCACATTAACCGCGTAGTTTACGATATTACCAGTAAGCCACCTTCCACTATTGAATGGGAATAAGCTGACAATGTTAGTTGATAAGGAAATCCTGATTTGACAGCATTTAACGAAGGCAAAACTTAGACAAAATAATAAAAAATGGTTTGGTTGTCTGCCAAAAGTCTGCCAAATTATATAGGCTCTTAGTATAAACTAAGGGTCTTTTTTGATGTAGAGACAAAGCAAGTTTATAACTGAATTGTAAATATAAGTTAACGTTTTAAGAGCTGTATAATTATTAATTTGTAATTTAAATATAATATGGTATCATATAGATGAATGTCTATGTATTAAGGAGATATAAATGGATTACCAAGAATTAGCAAACTTATTAAAAGTCGTTGCAGAACCTAACCGCCTTAAGATCTTAAACTTACTTTCATGCGGAGAGATGTGTGCTTGTGATATTCTTGATCATTTCAATTTTACACAGCCTACTCTTTCACATCATATGAAAGTATTGGAAGATAAGGGATTGATCTTAGTGCAGAAGAGGGGTAAATGGCACTATTATTCATTAAACCCAGAAAAATCAACAGTAATTATTAATGGATTAACTGAAGTACTATCAAATTCTGAGAATTGTATTTGTAAGGATGCTTAAAAAGTTTGTTAATCCTTTTATTTTGAACAATACATAGATGATTATCTATATATAGAGGGAGTTTTTTATTATTATGAATACGTCAAAAGGCTTATCTTTCATGGATCGCTATATGACTTTATGGGTATTTCTAGCTATGGCTTTAGGAATTGTGATTAGTTTTGTCTTTCCATCATTCCCTAAGTTAATTAACAGTTGGTCAGTGGGTACTACTTCAATACCTATTGCGATTGGTTTGATCTTAATGCTGTATCCACCTTTGACAAAGGTTAATTACGATAAAATGGGGGATGTTTTTAGAGATAAGAAAGAGCTTGTTTTTTCTTTGATTCAAAACTGGATTGTTGGTCCACTTTTGATGTTCGCTTTAGCAGTTATTTTCCTTCATGATTATCCTGACTACATGGTTGGTTTAATTATGATTGGATTGGCAAGATGTATTGCCATGGTAATTGTGTGGAATGAATTGGCACAGGGGAATAATGATTATGCAGCCGGTTTGGTCGCAGTAAATTCTATTTTCCAAATTGTCTTTTATTCCGTTTACGCATATGTTTTTATTAGTGTATTGCCTAAATTCTTCGGCATTCAAACTCATGCACTTAACGTTACGATGGGCGAAATTGCTAAAACCGTCTTTATTTACCTGGGTATTCCGTTTATTTTAGGAATCGGTTCACGCTATTTGATTATTAAATCCAAGGGCAAAGATTGGTTTGAAGCTAAGTATGTTCCTAAAATTAGCAGAATAACCACCTGGGCTTTGCTTTTTACTATCGTACTAATGTTTTCGGTTAAGGGCGTTAAAGTTGTTCAATTGCCGCTTGATGCAGTTAGGGTAGCTGTTCCTTTATTACTATACTTCGTATTAATGTTCCTAATTACTTTTTGGATTGCGAAAAAGACACGCACAAGCTATTCAATCTCCGTAACACAAGCCTTTACTGCTTCAAGCAATAACTTTGAACTTGCAGTGGCTGTAGCCGTTGGTATTTTTGGCTTAAACTCAAGTGAAGCATTTGCGGCCGTAATCGGTCCCATGGTAGAAGTACCGGTTATGATCCTATTGGTAGATGTGGCACTTTGGATAAAGAGGAGATACTACAAGTAATGAAGAAAATATATTTTTTATGTACTGGTAATTCCTGTCGTAGTCAGATGGCAGAGGGCTATGGCAAGATCCTGTTAAAGGATAAATATGAAGTGAAAAGTGCAGGTATTGAAAAACATGGGTTAAATCCATATGCGGTTAAGGCTATGGCAGAAGATGGCGTTGATATTAGTCAGCAAAAATCTAAGTTAATTGATCTAGATTATTTGAATTCAGCTGATCTTGTGGTTACCTTGTGTGGGGATGCAAGAGATCGTTGTCCAGCCTTGTCGCCTCAAACGAAAAATCTTCATTGGCCTTTGATTGATCCGGCGCAAGCACAAGGAACACCTGAACAGAAAATGGTAATATTTCGTCAAGTTCGTGATGAAATCAAAAAGCGTGTAGCCGATTTGAAATGAAAAATATTAAGAAATTTTAAAGAAGAAATTTTGAAATTGATAGCAAACTTAAGAAATGGTATAAATTAACTATAAGTATTTAAAGGTTTTATTTTATTTTTAAAGGTATATTTTTTTATTACTCATGGTGATGTAAGTACTATTACATTGCGCCAACATGGTGTGTATAGTGTCATTATGAGAGATGTTGGATAAGTTGTAGAACAATGTTACCGTTGCTACAGGTCTATGACTGATTTTTTATAGAAAATGTAGCGGTACCACCGTGGGCGCCACGCTAGCGGATACTGGTAGTAGCGTGGTTTAGTTATTTTTAAGTTTTAAAGGAATTTTTAACTTTTTAACTTCTCCAGCACTAGCAGTCTGCCCATTTGATGGAAAACTGAATAGATAATGACGAGAAGCATGTGTTTACAAACACGTGCTTCTTTTAGTTATCGCGGATTATCAAGGTGTTAGAGAAGGCTTTAACATTGGTAATCTGCTTTTTTTGTCGTCAATTTTAGTTAAAGGGATGCCATATCCCGCTGTCTCAATTTAGGAGGTTATAAATATGGCTCAAACTAATAACAATCAATCAGTTGAAACTATTAAGGAATCAACTTTTTCAGCTTCAGTGTTGCCCAAGGCTACACCAATTGTACTTCAAAAGCCATTGAAGTTAGCTACGGGTAGTATCTTTAAGGTGCTTTCTGGTACAAATGAAGATGTTAAGGATAGTAACGGTGATAACACTGTACGTGCATGTTATCGAGTTCAGTCATTACGCACCGTATTTTGATTTAGCAAAAGAGAGCTCTAGTTGGATGCGCATAGAAGGTGAATTTAAGCATAAAGCGGCACATGCAATTCTCTCAGATTTAAAAGATAAAGATGAAGAAGAATTAGGTCAAAAACTAATCAGTTACGTGGTTAATCAATAGCTGTTAACAGACAAAAGAAAAAACTTAATCCCATTATGGCAAAAGTTAACTGACTTGGCTAATGGTTCAGGTGCTATTCCTCCGCTTGCTCCAATGTTAACAGATCGACTAGTTCAAGAGATTAAGTGGTTTTTGACCGGTGGAGCAGCAGGTGTATTTTATCGTGTTTTTCAGTTATTTGGTGAGGTTGGTAAAGGTGATTTTCTCCTGTTTATGTTCGACTACGTTGAAAAGCCGAATGAAAAAGAGCATTTTACCATTCCGGGTAATATGAGTAAGGATTTGGAGCTGATTCAAAAACAGCATCCTAATATAGAAACGATTAATTACTATCTTAAACGTGCTGTCAAGGAGATTGAGGAAGAAAAAAAGACTAGTCAAACCGACCAAAGTAAAGACTAGCCTATATAAAGCGAACAAACCAATGCGACGGCTGTTCGCTTTTCATTATCTTCCATTTTGGAGTTTTTGAAAAGGAAAAGACTATTATGAAAGAATTAGTAGATTTTACAGAGGGATATAAGCCTAGTCAGGCTAGAACCATTATTAGAATTGCAAAAAATAATATGGTAAAAGCTGGTTATGGCTTGTACAATAATAAGCGTCTGGGTGTAGTCCCAGTTAAGGCTGTTGAACAAATTACAGGATTATCCCTTCACAAAAGAAAGGATGATCGGTAAATGACGGTTAGTAAAACTAAATATGCTGACGTTTACAAAGATGATAAAGGACACTTCTTTTATCAAATCTTTCTAGGCAGGGATGCCAAAGGAAAGAAGCATTTCAAAAAGGGTAGAAAAGATGAACTGAAGCACTATTTTACTAGTGCTAGGGCAGCACATATTGAAGCACAAAGGGTTAAGCAAATTTACTTAAACGTCAATTTAGGCGATATGACTTACGCGAGCTTCATAAAAGAAAAGTTCTTACCAAAGTACAAAGCTGACGTTGAAGGCAGTACTTACGAAACACATTCAAAAATGTTTTTGCATGCCGTGGACTTTTTGGGTAATGTAACGCTTAAAAAACTTACAGTAGAAGAATGTGAGAGGTATAGGACTTGGCTGTTAACAGAAGCTAAGTACTCTCAAAGTTATGCTAGTGTAGTGTATACGGCCTTTAGGCAAAGCCTGGATTACGCAGTAGAAATTAATTTAATTCCTGCAAATCCTTCTCTGAAGACGAAATCTGTGCCTAAAGGCAACGCTACGGCTAAGTATTGGACGAAGGAAGAATTTGAAAAGGTTCTTTCGTCTGTATCTGTTTCTAGTTTTTATGAGCGTTTAATTTATGTAACGTTCTTGTTCTTTTATAGGATGGGATGCAGAGTCTCTGAAGCAGGTGCATTAAGATGGTCTGACGTTGATTTAAACAATGGTAAGGTAAGATTTATTAATAACCTCCACTATAAGAATAAGATGGAATATGAGCTAGTGCTATATTTGAAAAATGATTCAAGTCGGAGAACTTTAACTCTTGATGATGAACTTGTTAGAGTTTTAGAAGATTGGAAAAAAGAACAGCTTAAGTATAGTGTTCATGATTTTGTCTTGTCCTATGACAATTGTCCATTGAATAAATCAACCTTAAGCAAATGGCTTAAACGCTATTCCAAAATTGCTGGTGTTCCTAGAGTTGACGGTAGAGGATTGAGGCATTCTAATGCTTCTTATCTTATTGCTGAACTAGGTGCGGATGTTTTAACGGTTAGTCACCGTTTAGGGCATAAAACACCTATGACGACACTGAAATACTATGCGCATATGTTTAGTAACAATGACATTGAGTTAGCCTCTAAGATGGAAGGAAGCATGGATATTTCTCCTGCAGAAAAATCAAAAGTTACATTTAATGGTAACCAACATTTAGATGGAAACAAAATAGACGGTCTGCCAAATGTCTGCCAGAAGAAGAAAAAGGCTAGTTAATTAGTTGATATAAAAGGAACGTCGTTTATTCTAAGGGAATAAGAGACTCATCTCTGAAAAAAGAATATAAAGGAAAAAAGCCTATTAAATCTTGGTATTGATGAACCATGATTTAATAGGCTTTTTATAGTATTTAATTAAACTCAAGCTTATTTGCTTCATCGATCTTAGTTAGGAAAGATGAAACATCAGTAATAATGTCATTGGTGTATGAAACATTAATCAGATTAACCCAATTTTTTCGAAGAAAATAGTCGTCAATGTCGTATCTAACTTTAGTTAAGTATTTATAACTAATAAATAGTAATTCAGAAAAAATCAAATTACGTTTTTGAGGCTGCATAACGAAATCCAGTAATAGATCTTTTCCAGCACCCTTAATAAAGTGAAAAAATTCGCAATTGATATGTCTAATCGGATGAAAAGGATATAAAATTTGAGAATTTAATACTTGTTTTTCAAATTGTCTAAGTAATTTTTGATCTTTTTTACTAATTTGATAATCATTGTTGTTTAAATTAATCATCGTATATCAATTCCTGTTCTAACTGTTACCTAAAGTATATAAAGTGAAAAAAGTAAAAACAATGAATGTTAACTAAGTTGAAAAAGAAAAACTTTTTATATCGAAAGTAAAAAATTATTTTACTTTTGATATAATATTTTTAATAATTAAGTAAAAGAAAGTTACAGACTATAAATATTTACGGAAGAGAAGTGAGGAACAAGTTTGAGTGATATTAGGGTACAGAATACAAAAAATAATTTGATTGCTGCTCTTTTGAGCTGCTTAGAAGATGAGAGTTTCCATAAGCTAAAAGTAAAAGATATTATTGATAAGGCTGGCGTAAGTACTAGAACGTTTTATCAATATTATTCAGATGTCAATGATCTACTAAGAGATACAGAAGATAGCTTTATTACAGAGTATCTAAAAAATGTTGAAAAAGATCGTGATTCATTAGGAGATCTTGATTTAGATACACCTTTTGAAGATCAGTTAGAAAATATTTTAAATGCAACAAAAAATACCATTGAGTTTTGTTATGCACATAAAAAAGAAATACAAGTCTTGTTATCGGATAATGGAGATACGCGTTTTTATAATATGATTTTCCAGACTGGTTGTGAGGAAATTATGAAGCGTATGAGCCAGATGAAAAATATCGATAAGTTAAAGATGAATGAAAAAGAACAGATGAGAATGATGATTAGTGTACAGGTATTTGTACATAGTATCATTGGCATGGTAAGAGTTTTGCTTGAATACAGCGATAGGTTAGCTCCATATGACGTTCGTCAAAGTATACTTACATTTTTACGTGAGTCACCGGTAGCTTCCATGAATATAAATAAAAAATAGAGACAACAAAATAATTTATAGGATATTAGGCTGAACTCCACGATAACGGGCTAAAGTATTGAATTAAGTGGTTTTGTTGGCAATTGAGAAATAATTGTACTTAAATATGAAGTAGCATAAGAAGAATAGTAATTAAAAACGAATTTTTAGGGGATACGTCAATGAAAATAGAAATTCCAACTATGAATGGATTTATTCCAGATTGCTACGGTAAATTTGCCAATGCTGATCAAAAGATTGAAGGGAAGCCTAGTAGATCTTTTCCAATTTTTATTACTGATGCGCCTGATAAGGCAAAAACTTTAGCTGTGTATTTTAGAGATTTTGATTCAGTTCCAGTCTGTGGATTTACTTGGATTCACTGGTTAGCTGCCAATCTTCCGGTTCGAGATGTTCCAGCTAATATTAGTCATTTTAAGAATAGCAGCCTTGATTTTGTCCAAGGAAATAATAGCAATATTAGCAAGTTTTTGGGTGAAAATTCTGGCCCAGTTGACGGCTATACAGGTCCGATGCCTCCTGATAAGACGCACTATTATACTTTAACCGTGTATGCATTAGACACAAAACTTGATCTAAAAGAAGGTTATTGGTTAAACGACTTTTTGCGTGAGATGGAAGGTCATATAATTGATAGTGCGACTATTTCAGTTCCAAGTAGAGCAAAATAAAAGTCGAAGTTACTAATAAATATGCTATAATTTAAGTAAAGAAAAAGGAGATCCGAAGATCTCCCATGCAGCCCGCTTTAAGAGCGGTGACAAAATTATAGTTTTGGCAAACGCCTACTCAATAACTCGGTCAAAAGTTATATATTGAGCGGCATTTTTTATTGTGGTTGTCGATATATGTTAGCAATGCTAACACAAAAGTACCAAACAACAGCATTAACGAGATGGCCTCGTATACGCTCATCTGGCTGAACCCTTTCCAATTGATGTCGGACCATAGGCCTCACCTCCGGGAGGAAAACAGCCCCCGCTCATAAAACTTTCTGCGGATATAATTATAACGAAAATTTATTTGCAACAGAATATAGATTAGTTAAAAAGCTCGCGATTAATTTCGCGGGCTTTTACTATTAAACTTATTCTGCTTTTTCCTTAATAAAAAAATATGTAAATAGACAATAGATTATAATTCCTAAATAAAAAACATTTGTAGAACTAAAAGCAGGTTCAATAAATCTACTAACAATGTAGTCTATACCTAAAATACAAAAAATATAGATCCAGCTCCCGTAAACAAATAACTTGTGTAAGTTAGATGGTAGATGCTTTCTGTATTTAACTAAAAGAGAAAGATAACGAAGTTGCACTATATAAGATATAAAGAAATATGCGGCTCCACTGAAAATTGAAAAAGTTATTCCCCAGGCAATAAGAGAGACTGTGCCGTTAGAGTTGCTGAGTCCACTAATTACTGGGCCAATAATACCTAAGACTGCTAGGATACAGGATAAAACTAAATATTTATCATTAGTATGATGAAAGGATTGGATAACAGACCTTAATTTCTTTTTCTCCTCCATAATGTCAAAGTTTTGTTTATTTAGATGCTTAAATTCACGCATAATAAGAAAACTATAAATTAGAAGACCAAATGAAATTGCAAGAACTACAATGGTTGCAGCAAATCCAATAAGTGAAATGATTAATTGCATTTTATCACTGACACCTATTAGGAATCCTGAAATAGCACTGCAAAAACTAATACATGCTGGACTGAAAATAGCGAGAGCGATTGATAGAGCGCGTAATTTTGAACTTTTCTTAGCAGTAGAGAGATACTTTTGAACCAATTTATCAGGTAAAATAGGTGATTTATCTTCTGCGGGAATATCTGCTGTTTTAATTTCAAAAGATGGAGCACCACTTTTTAGTAAATAATCTGTGGTGACGCCAAATAATTCTGATAAGCTAACGATTTTTTCAATATCTGGAATTGATTGATCACTTTCCCATTTTGAAACGGCTTGGCGACTAACATTCATTTTTTCAGCTAAGCCTTCTTGAGAAAGATTATTCTTTTTTCGTAATTCCGTGATTTTTTGACCTAATCTCATATGGATTGTCCTTTCATTGTTGATTGATTTTAATTTATTAAAAATCATGGTTGCAGACAACCACTTTTTGATTGCATTGTGGGCAACTAATGGTTGCGAGAGGAAAAATTATAGTGATTAATCTTAGTTAAGTAAGCTATTCTCTGCTTTTGTGTAGAATTTGTGACACCGCCAAAATGAATCCAATGTCGATGTTGCATTCCTAATTGCTTTAGAGTTTTGTTAACAAAAATTCGTTTAATACCATTTCCCAAAAAGAGTTTGACATAAAAAGTTGGTGAAGTTGAAGTGGTGAGGACATAGGTATGTTTAATGTTGGTTAATTCGCCATGAATACCAGTTTTGCTTACAGTATGGGATAATCCTTTTCCTTCTTTCATAACTTTGTCAATAAAGCCTTTAAGCATTGCCGGGATACTATTCCACCAAAGTGGAGTAATAAAAATTATTGCGGAAGCTTCTCTTAAGTAATTTAAGTATTTTGTTACTAGAGGATCATGAGTTTTACCAGTATGAAATAAACGTAATTCTTCTTTGTCATAAATAGGATTAAATTGTTCTTGATACAAGTCAATTACTTTAAAGCTTTTATGCTTATGTGCTAAATTTGATTTTACTGATTCTAAAATTGCATGGTTAAAACTTTTTTCATAAGGATGACAATAGATGATTAAGAAATCCATTTTAATCTTTTCCTTTCAAAAGTTGATTTAAAGTGTATTCCACTAATTGTGCGTCATAGCGAGTAATTTTATTTTTAATTAGTAATGCATATCCTTGAATAAAGGACCAGATTTGAATAAATAAATCTTGATCAGAAAGAGTAGTTGATGAATTAAGATTAGTAATTAAAGCTTTTACTTTTTGCAAAAAGGGATATTGATTAGCATTTGAATATAAATCTAGTGCTGATAATTGGTAGAATAAGAAGTCCATTTGGTTGGGATGCATAGTTATAGACTGACAAATATATTTAGCGATAATGAGTAACTGTTGTTTAGATGAATAATCTTCATTTAATGGGATCTGCTCAATAAATCGTTTAGATAATTGGATTACTACTTTTTGAAATAGTTCATTTTTATCTTTGAAATGTCTATAAAAAGCCCCTGTTGTAAGTCCCAGTTCCTTTGTAAGTTTGCGTAAACTTAAGTTTTGATACCCATTAGTGTCGATTAGATGAACGGTTTGATTTATAATTTTTTCTTCGGTTGTCATTTTTATCTTTTTTCTTGATAACGGTGTTATCTTCTTGGGTCTATGATAACACTGTTATCATGACAATAAAAGATAAATAATTTGTTATAATACACGCTAAGGAAAGTAAAAACACAATTCGGTTGGTAGTCCGAATGTATAATTTATTTATATCAGTAACCTTCCCTCCTAGGATGTCTCTCTTTCCTCTTATTTTTAGGAGGGGACATAATGATTAAAGGTGTATTAACTATTATTTTTGATGAACCATTCTACAAAGCAATTTTTGAGCAATTCGATGGTACTCAGTATAAAGTGGCTCAAGTCAATATGGGAACTTCATTGCCAACGATGCCGAAAATAATTGACTTGGTTAATGAGCATTATTCTGACTTACGATTTAGCAAATCAACTCGAGATCAGGAAGTAATGCATCATATTAACCCGAAAAGAGCTCAAAGATTAGCGCATAAAGAAGTTCGAAAACGTGGAATTGGTACTAAAGCTCAACAAGCTTTAAAAAAGCAATTTGAGAAATCGAAAATAACTAGAAAAAAGATGAATAAAGATAGAAAGCGTGAAATGCAAAAAGAGCGTTTTTTACAAAAACAAATTAAACGTCGAAAAAAACATCGAGGTCATTAATAAACAAAAGCTCGCAATTAATTTGCGGGCTTTTTTGATAAATATGCTATAATTTAGATAAAGAAAAAGGAGATCCTAAGATCTCCCAGACAGCCCGCTTTAAGAGCGGTGGCTAAAGTTATAAAGTTGACATGCGCCTACTCAATAAACCTGCCAAAGTTATGAATTGAGCGGCGTTTTTGTTTATTTTTTGTTGTGATGATCGATATATGTTAGCAAAGCTAACACAAAAGTACCAAACAACAGCATTAACGAGATGGCCTCGTATACGCTCATCTGGCTGAACCCTTTCTGCTTGATGTCGGTCCATAGGCCTCACCTCCAGGAGGTAAAACAGCCGCCGCTCATAAAACTTTCTGCATGAATAATTCTACCTAAAAGAATAAAATTTGAGAAGATAAACAAGTGAAGAAGCTCGCAATTAATTTTGCGAGCTTTTATTATATTCTTCTCCCCATTTTTCCATTTCTAGGATTAAAGGAGTAAGTGTTTTACCCAAGTTAGTTAATTGATAATTAGTTTTGGGTGGAACTGTTGGGTAGGTTATTTTATTTATGATGCGATCTGCCAATAATTGATTAAGCTGGAGAGAGAGCATTCTTCTAGAACAATTTGGCATTAAACGCTCTAGTTCACTGAATCTACATTGCTCTTTTTTTATTAGGTGATAAATAATTACACTTTTCCATTTACCAGAAATTATTTTTAAAGTGCTTTCAACTGGGCATCCCTCAGCACAATCATAAATATGTTTTACCAATTTTATCACTCCTAACTGTGATTCATTATATAGATCTTCAACTTTTTTAATAAGGGAAAAAATTGTAACTTAACTACAAAAAATTCACTTCTTGTTTTTTGATTGAATGAACTTACTATTTAATAATGAACATAATTTTACAAGGAGAAAACTATGAAAGCAATTGGATTTAAACAACATTTAGACATTAAAAACCCCTCAAGTTTAATTGATTTTGAAACAAAAAGGCCTAAGCCTAACGGGCATGATCTGTTAGTGAGGGTAAAATCGGTATCTGTTAATCCAGTAGATATTGGAGTTAGAAAAAATGGAAATGGCATATTGAAGCGGCCTAAAATTATTGGGTGGGATGCATATGGTGTTGTTGAGGAAATTGGTCCCCAAGTAACTCTTTTTAGCTCTGGTGATAGGGTTTTTTATGCAGGATCTTTCATAAGATCTGGGAGTGATAGTGAGTATCAGCTAGTAGATGAACGCATAGTAGGGAATGCGCCTAAAAATTTGACTGATGATGAAATTGCTGCAATGCCTTTAACCTCCCTCACTGCCTATGAAGGATTATTTGAGCAAATGAAATTGACTTTTAACAAGAGTAAAAATAAAGGTAAGACTATTTTGATTATTAATGGAGCAGGTGGAGTGGGATCTGTTGCTACACAATTAGCAAATTTAGCTGGTTTTACAGTTATTAGTACAGCATCACGATCAGAAAGTATTAAGTGGACTAAAGATCATGGAGCTAAGTATGTGGTAAATCATAGACATGATTTAGTTAAGGAAGTGAGAAATTTAGGTTTTAAATATGTGGATTATATTTTTGAGCTAAATGATTTAGATGGTCATTGGAAAGAAATGTGTGAATTAATTAGACCGGAGGGCCACATAGTCTCAATTACAGAAAATCGTCGCCCAATTAATTTACGTCTTCTTACCAAAAAGAAGGCACATTTTTCGTGGGAATGGATGTACTCGAAATCCTACTACCATACGCAAGATATGATTAGTCAACATAATATTTTAAATAAGATCTCCACAATGTTAGATTTGGGAGAGCTTCAAAGTACCTTAACTAAATCTTTGTCACCATTAACATCCCGAAATTTACGGAAGGCTCATGAATTAGTTGAAAGTGGTCATATGATTGGAAAAGTAACAGTTTCTAATTGGCAATAAAGATAAGTTGAAGACTATCTTTATTTGATGAGTATAATTGACAGCGAAATATGCTATAATTTAGATAAAGAAAAAGGAGATCCGAAGATCTCCTTTGCAGTCCGCTTTAAGAGCGGTGACAAAATTATAGTTTTGGCAAACGCCTACTCAATAACTCGGTCAAAAGTTATATATTGAGCGGCGTTTTTTATTTTTTGTTGTGGTTATCGATATATGTTAGCAATGCTAACACAAAAGTACCAAACAATAGCATTAACGAGATGGTCTCGTATACGCTCATCTGACTAATTATCCTTAGATTTCATCTCTGGAAATAAAAAACAACATTCTAATAAAATTTTTTGTACAAGTGATGAAGGTTATAACGCTAATAAAAAAGAGTTCGTCAGAACTCTTTTTTAATTTTGATCCTCTGGCCAAAAAAGATCATCTAATTTTTTATCTAAAACCTGGCAAATTTTGATACATAGATTAATCGTTGGATTGTAGTCACCTTTTTCAATTGATGAAATGGTTTGACGTGATACCTCTACTTTGTCGGCTAATTCCTGCTGTGATAGATCTTTGCCTGCGCGAGCAGCTTTCATTCTTAGGTTTTTCATCTATTCATCATCTCTCTCAGTTTTATAGCGATCAATCCAAATAGAAACTGCTGGGATTAAGCATATAAGACTTAGAAAACCATTTGTAATTTTATCTTCTAAAGAAGGATTGATAAAAACAGCTATTAACCAGATAATACCTAATACGGTTAAAAGTATTGGAGTATTGTTCTTTTTGTTATAACCATAATAGGCATGGTTTAAAATTGTATAAGTCATAAAAATGAGATCACTTATGAAAATCGGAATTAAGACAAAGAAAAATCTAGGAATTGGCATTAGGTTAGAGAGTAGATAGACAGCAATATCTGCTAACATCATTGAAATAAAACCATATTTATATCCACGACCGCGAATCATTTTTTGTCTTTCATCAAACTTTGTAGGATTAGATTTTCTTAGTCCTATAACAGCTATCAAACCAATAAGTATTCCTCCTATAATGGCTATTGTGTTTGTATCCATTGAATTCATATTTTTTATCTTCTTTCATGATTCATTTTATGATGTAATTGTAAAATATTGTTTTTCTAATGTAAAGTATATTTTACATAAAGTAATAAATAAGTGCTGATACAAATTTATTACAATTTTTGATAGACTGAGATTAATTATTGATAATTAGGGTAGAGGATAAGGATTAATGAAACACCTAAGAATTTTAAGAAAAATTACTATAACAACGGGGTTTAATAAATTTACAGCTTCTTTTGTTTCATATTTGCTTATTGCTAGTGGAATATTATATTTCGTTGAACCGCAACTACATAGCTATGGTGATAGTTTGTGGTTTGCCTTTATTACTGCTACGACCGTGGGATATGGTGATATAGTTGCGACCACAGTATTAGGGAGAATTGTTTGTGTTACTTTAACACTTTATGGTCTAATTTTCTTTGGATGCTTATCTGGTGTGATTGTCAATTATTATAGTGAACTTAATAGGAAAAGATAGATTGAAATACTATGTTTTAAATGATGATACTGGTTAGGATGGAAAATAATAACTCTAGTTAAAAAGAAAGAGGATAGGATAGTTGAGAAGAAAGTTAACCTCAAAAAAAGTTTCTCGATGGTTGATTGTAGGAATAATTTTGATTTTGTGCGGAATAGTTGCTACAGTTTGGAGCACTCAAAATACTAGAAAAAAACCCTCTCAGCCTAAATTAAAACCACAACCGGCTTTAGTTGATAATACGAGTACTCGGCCAGCTTCTTACACAACTAAAGAATTTAAATCTTTATTATTCCAAAATTACCCAGATATTTATAAAAACTTGAATTTTAAGCAAAAACCAACTTTCTATGTGATTCCTGGTTTAATTCAGTCAGCAGCAATTAAATATACTCCTCCTGGTCAGGGAAAACCAGGTATTGCATATGATATGGATCCGCAGGGCTTAGCGATTATTGACCATAAATATTTGATTATTTCAGCGTATAGTAAAAGCAAGACCTTTGATTCAGTTCTTTGGGTATTAGATTTTAAGACTGGCCGTTTTGTAAAAACAATTGCCTTAAATAATATTGATCATGTTGGGGGAATTACTTATGACGAAGATCATAAGCGTCTATGGGTAGCCACTATTAATCAAGAGCAACGAGCTCAAGTTCAATCTGTAACGCTGAAAGAAATTGAAAAATATAATTTTAAGAAACAGAAAAAGCCAATAAAATTTGAGCATGGCACTAACTTATCTGCACCACTTCGAACGTCTTATATGACTTATCATAAGAATAAACTCTATATCGGCTACTTCGATAAAGTCCAAGGTGGTCAGCTTTTTGCCTATAAACTTAATAAGAAGGGCCTATTTAAAAAAGATAAAATGCAAGATGGTCTAGCTCTTCCTAGTGAAAACTGGTCAACTTACTCTCAAATTCAAGGGATTAGTTTTGATAAAAATGCTATTTTACTATCTACTTCATATGGTGATTTAAATTCCCAGTTATTAATCTTTAAAAATAAATTGAATAAGCCAAACTATAATCTTGATCTTTCGGAAGCAGATAAAACCATTATTTTACCGCCATATATGGAACAAATTATTGGTAAAGATGGTGAAATTTATATGTTGTTTGAATCAGCTACAGCATTTTACCGTCAAAATCCTAATTTACTGCATATGGATCGGGTAATTAAGTTAAAAGTTAAATTCAAGGGTTCCGAAAATAGTAAGGAATAGCTATCAAGAGGAATAAATATAAACATATATTGAAAATTAAAACTCACAATTAAATTTGTGAGTTTTTTTATGTTCTAAATTTAGCCGTTCATGGCTTTACTTTTGCCGCTTATTAAAAATGACGATACAGTTCTGACTTATTTAAGTATTCTTTAGTTAAATCAAATAAAGGAAGTAATCACATGCTTATTGAAACTTATAGTTTAACTAAAAAATATGGCAAAAAATTAGCTTTGAATAAGGTTAATCTCAAAATTGATCGAGGTCAATTGGTTGCCTATCTTGGAACTAATGGTGCAGGGAAGTCTACGACAATTAATATCTTGACTGGGCTGTTGAAGCCAACTTCTGGAACAATTAAATACGCGCCAAATTTAAAAATTGGGGTAGTTTTTCAAGATAGTGTCCTAGATAACAACCTAACGGTTAAAGATAATCTGTATCTAAGAGCCAAAATGTACAAGACTTTTTCTAAAGATTGGCTAGAACAATTAATTGAATTGATTGGGATAAAGAAGTTTCTAAATCAAAAATATGGCACTCTATCTGGTGGCCAAAGAAGAAGAGTTGATATTGCGCGAGCCTTAATCGATCATCCTGATTTGCTGTTTTTGGATGAGCCAACCACTGGACTTGATTTACAGACAAGATTGGTAATTTGGAATTTACTCCAAAAATTGCAGAAAGAGCAGGGGTTAACGATTTTCTTAACTACGCATTATCTTGAAGAAGCAGAAAATGCCGATCAAATGTACATCTTAGAGAACGGTAATATTTTAGCCAAAGGATCTGCAAGTCAGATTAAGGCCAAATATGCACCAACTAAATTGATAGTAACGATGAAAGCCGCTAAACAGCCGCTTCATTCTCAAATTCTTAAAGACAATAAATTTGAGCTAGATGATCTAGATTCAAATCAAGCAATTGATTTTCTAACAAAAAGTAAAGTTAAAATTGCAGATTTTGAATATCACCAAGGCTCAATTAATGATGCATTTATCAAGATTACAGGAAAGGAACTTCAATAATGTTTGCTTTAGTTCAACGAAATATCAAGATTTATTTTTCTAACATCCCTGGCGTAATTATGTCATGCTTTGGAGCATTAATTTCATTCTTTATCTATGTAGGATTTTTACAGAAAAATTTAGAAAGCTCCTGGCCTCAAATTGCAAATGTCAAGCAAATGCTTGATTTATGGATGATGGCAGGAATTGTAGCAATTGCAGGGATTACAACTTCTTTTCAAGCACTAGGTCAATTAGTCAAAGATCGAGAAACGCGCACTGCTGATGATATGTGTTTGACTGATCTTTCTCTTTCAGAGCAAAATTTGGCCTATGTTTTGTCTAGTTCAATCATCAGTTTCTTAATGCAAATCATTACATTTGTGGTGATGGATGTTTACTTTACAGCTGTTGATAAAATTAATATCTCACTTGAAAATAGCTTATTAGCGTTAATTTTTATGGCATTAGGAGCAGTTGGAGCAACACTGCTCAATGAAATAATTGTGCTCTTTATTCATTCTTCAACTACGTTTAGTCGTTTATCGGCAGTCATCGGGGCAATCGCTGGATTTGCTGTCGCTACGTATCTTCCTTATGGAACTTTGTCTTCTACGGCGCAAACTTTGGTAAAATTAGTCCCAAGTAGTTATGAAGCTTCTGCTTTGAGAAGTTTATTTTTAAATAAAATTAGCGAAAATCAAATGCCAGCGAGTGTAAGAAGTACGATGGTTAACTATTTAGGAATTCATTTCAAAATTAATGGCTATCAGCTAACGCGTGCAGATACAGGCTATGTGATGGTCGGAATGATTTTAATTTTAAGCCTAGTGATTATTCTTGCTTCACTGGCAATAGGAAAGAGAAAAGTTCAAGTTGAAGGTTAAGTTTCAAAAAGATCCATCTTTGGAGGATGAGATAGAGGTTGAAGTTAGAGCAAGTGCAGAAAGTGGCACAGTTAAGCGACTGGTCAGTTACCTAAATAAATTTGGTAAAAGAGATCGAAATCTTTTACCTGTGAAAACGAGTGACCGGATAGTTACTGTTAAAAGGGATGAGTTGATTAAAGTTGAAGTTCAGGGCACCAGCCTAACTTATTACACCTTGAGCGAAGTAGTAAAAACAACTGGGCGATTGTACCAAGTTTTGGAAAACCTGAATGAAGATTTTGTGCAAGTTTCACGTCATTCTGTCATTAATTTGAATTATTTAGAATCATTAGAGAGTGGTTTTGCAGGAAACATGGTTGCGATTTTAGCTGAAGGATTGAAGACTGAGGTCTCTCGTCGTTATTTGCCAGATTTAGAAAGAGAGCTGGGACTGTAAAATGAAATGGTTTGGAAAATGCATAGATTATTTTTTCACAGGAATGGGATTTGGCGCAATTTGCTACGTATGTATTATGACTTTTCTTTATCCTGGAGTGGGTTTGACTGTTAAAGAAACAGTTTCGGTTCTTGGAATTTCTGGAATAATTGGTTTTCTATCGATGATTTTTAAAACTGATTTACCAATGAGTGCAGCTTTTGCGATTCATTTTATAGGTACTTTTATTTTATTCATGTTGATGGCTACTATTAATCACTGGGTAATTAATATAAGTAGTATCGTAATGTTCATTCTTATGTATGTTGTGATTTGGCTCATTTGCCTTTTGGAACAAAAAAAGACAGTAAACCGAATCAATGATAGGATTAAGAAAAGAAATCTAAAATAGAAAACCTAACTGCGAGGAAAACAGATGACATTAAATATTCGTACTGTAAAAATGGATGACTTAGATGCAATTGTTGAACTTGAATCAAGTGCTTTTCATATGTCAGAGGAAATGACGCGTAAAGATATGATCGGCCGAATTGAAAATTATCCAGATACTTTTTTAGTTGCGCAAGTTGATGGAAAAGTAGTAGGGCACGTTTTTGGTCCAGTAAGTAAAGAGCGCTACATTAAGGATGAACTCTATTTCAAAAATCAGCCCAATAACGCCCAGTATCATTATCAAACGATTTTGAGCTTAGCTACCAACCAAGAATACCGTAAGCAGGGGATTGCATCGGCTTTAATTGAGGAATTATGTAAGATTGCTCAAGCCCAGGATAGACGTGCAATTACACTGACTTGTTTACCTAAACTCTTCCATTTTTATGAAAAGCGTGGTTTTATCAATGAAGGTAAGACTAGTGATGATATTCCAGATCCAGATGATGTAAGTAGTTATAACATGGTGAGAGCGTTAAAAATTTAAATTTTTGGAAATCAATAAGAGTAGATCTATAATTTGAAATAAAAAGGGGGGGTTAACTATGAGTAATGAATTTTGTCATAATGGTATGAAATGTCAACAGGGATGTCCATGCGCTAGTAAAGATGGTGTTTGTCATTGTTCCATGGTAAGTGAGAAAAAGTGCGCTTGTCAGAGTCATTGTAAAGAAAAAGAAGAGTAAAATCAAAAATCTCATGTTACTAACTCAATAGCTAACATGAGATTTTTTTAATTCTCGGAATCTGTTTTCTAAAAATTGATAATTACTTTCCCAAGACTTTTTCTTTGCGCAACATCTGCCAAGGCCAGATTGACTTCAGTAAGGGAATATTGATTTCCAATGAGGGGATGAATTTGGTTCTTCTCTAAAATCTTAGCAGCTTCCTTGAGCTGTTGACCATTAGCTTGAACGAAGATGAAGTGGTAGTTTTGGTTGCGTTTTTTGGCTTCTTTTTCAATTTTGCGAGCAGCTACATTAAAAAGCAGTTCCTTAGCTAATCCCATGTTCATTTTCTTAGCAAATTCTCTATTTGGCATCCCTTTTAGCGAAACAATCTCGCCGCCATCTTTAAGAATAGAAAGTTGCTTAACAGTTTCTTCTCCACCTATTGTATCAATGACTGCATCCACATTAGCGACAGCTTTGGTATAATCTTCGGTTTTATAATTGAGAAATTTTTCAACGCCTAGTTTTTCTAAACGAGCACGACTAGTTTCGTTTCCTGTAGTAATAACTTTGTAGCCTTGCGCAATTGCTAAAGGAATTGCCATTGCGCCAAAACTTCCGGATCCTCCGGATATGAAAAGAGTTTGCCCAGCTTTTAGATTCAAAAGTTGAAAAGCCTGCATCGCTGTTAATGTAGTTAAAGGAACAGCGGCAGCTTCTTGATCACTTAAGTATTCAGGAGCTTTAGCCACAGCTTTTTCATTAATCACAATTTTTTGAGCAAAAGCGTTATTTACTGGATTACGTGCAAAAATACGGTCGCCAATCTTGAAGTTAGTAACTTTAGGACCAATTTTTTCTATAATTCCAACAAATTCATTTCCCATAGTTTGAGGTAACTTGTACGGAACAACCAATTTAAGATCACCATGAGAGATAAGGTTGTCTAAAGGATTAACGGCTGCAGTTTTGGTTCTGATAAGTAAGTCATGTGCACCAAGTGGCTGAGAATTAACATCTCGAATTTCAATTAACGGATCTTTTTTATCGTATTTAATTAGTTGGGCTGCCTTCATGATTTCTACTTCTTTCTAATTGTTTCAGTCTATCAATTACGTCTGCTAAAGTATCATGTTGCAAAGAATGCTGGAGCCTTTTTTCGGCATCATCTAAAAATGGAAAGACGGCGTTAACAATGTTGCGACCGACAGGACATTCTGCATTTGCATTTTGGTGAACTTGAAAAATATGAGGGTTCTCTTCTTCAACAATTTTATAAATAGTGAGGAGATCTAAATCACCAGGATCGACTAGTAATTGAATTCCGGTTTTTCCACGGTGGCTCTCGATAATTTTATGATCTTTGAGTAGACTCATTATTTTCCGAATATAACTTGGATTCGTGCCAACGCTTTTCGCAATGTCAACTGAATTGATTGGATGTGGACTAAGCGCAATCATAGATAGAATGTGAATTGCAATAGAAAATTTGGTATCTTTCATCTAAAATACTCCTAAGTACATAATGTATCTTTCACTGATACATTATTATATAAAATGAAAGACGTCAAATAAAACAGAAATAGATTTCTAGATAAGCAAGTTGTTGTGATTGATTTACGATGATTAAATAATATATTAAGACTAATGTGCGAATTCTCTTGGCTAGAAATAAAACAAGACGTATTATTGCGAACGAGACTTTTATTTTAGTATTTGGTAAATTTGAAAAAAGATTTATGTTGGATATGCAACTGATAATTTAAGCTGTTTTCTATATAAGAGGCTAACAATAAAAAATAGGAGGAGAATATGAGAAAAAAGAGGATGGAAAAGGTTAGTCAATTAACTTTGAAGACACCAATAGGATTACTGCAGATAATTGCTACTGATGAAGCAATAGTCAGCATAAAACCTACTGGTCATGTAGAAAATATAGTGGGAAATGAAGCAGCAAATAAGTTAGCTCAAGAGTGTAAGGTAGAGCTAACAGAGTATTTTGCTGGAAAAAGAAAAAAATTTGATCTTCCTTTGAAGCAAGAAGGAACACAATTTCAAAAGAAAGTGTGGCAAGAACTTAAACAAATTCCTTATGGGGAGACAAAAACTTACGGTGAGATTGCTAAATTAATAGATAAGCCAAAGGCTGCGAGAGCTATTGGAAGGGCCACTCACAATAATTCGATTATGATTTTGATTCCCTGTCACCGAGTTGTCGGCGCAGATGGAGGTCTAACTGGCTATGCCTATGGTACGAAAGCAAAAAAGTTTTTACTTGAGCTTGAAAGGAAAAATAAATGATTGTACTAATAACTGGTGCATCCCATACTGGAAAAACTACTCTGGCACAGCATTTACTTGAAAAATATAAATACCCATATTTATCTTATTGATCATTTAGAGATGGGGACGATCCGTACTGAGTACAAAAAGCTTACACCTAAAGATGATAATCAACTTACGAACTATTTGCGGCCGATTGTATGAGAAATGATTAAAACTGCGATTGAGAATGAACAGAATTTAATTGTTGAGGGATGATATATTCCTTTTGACTGGCAAAATTATTTTGATGAAAAATATTTAGAGCAGATTAAATATTATTGTCTTGTAATGAGTAAAAAATATATCGAGAATAATTTTGCAAATATTAAAAAATATGCAAATAAAATCGAAAATCGGTTAGACGATAATTGATCAATAGAGGATATCTTAGAAGATAATACTCATTATTTACAAATGGCTAAAAAGTATGGTTTAAACTATGTACTAATTAATGAGCAGTATAAGATTGAGATTGATTTGGATGATTAGAAAAGTAAAAACTCAGCTGGTTAATAAGTAATTAAGGACTAAAAAGCTTTATATGTTTTTATTGTCTGCTATATAGAGAAAATATAAGATATTAATTTTTGTACCATATAAAACAAAAAAGCTCCCGTTCAATTTGAACGAGAAGCTTTTTTACTTAGTTAATTTATGTACTTTATGAGCCAAAACCATTTCTTTGTTTCGATCTTCATAAATTGCGTCTTTTACGTAGTTCCAGGGTGCCATTAGGCGACCTTTATTGTTTTTACGGAAAAGAAAGTCAGCATGATGATTTTCAAGGTGACGTAGATATCTTTTAGCATTTTGAACCTGAGTATGATGCTTTAGATTTAAGCGAGGTTCAAAATCAATAATTTTATGATCAGCATTAAAGACTGGTCTTACTTTATGGTGCCAGTGACGAGCACTAGCAACATGACGACTAACTTTTTTACCAGCTTCAACAATATTTTCTTTAGTGGCTAAACTATTCCGATCTTTTAACTCTGCATGTGGATCTAGATAATAGTTTCCTAAACCATCTTGACGATAAAGACGTAACTTTTTGAATGATTTATTATTTTTATCCGTCTTCACTTCAATAACGTCACCATTGGTATGGTTCATTAAATACATGTGATGTTTTTTAGTGTAATTTACACTCTTCATGATCAGAAATTCACCCCTTTATATATCTTATGAATCTATATTATAGACGCATTTTAAAATAAAGTATAGTGATTAAATTAGTACTTTAAGTATTTGTAAGAATACAAAAAAAGTTAATTAATGCTTCTAAAAAGAAAACAATAAAGACAGTTAGAGATTCATTCTAACTGTCTTTATTAAATATTTAAAAGCTAATTAGTGTTCTTTGCCGTCGATAATAACATGAACACGTGGGTTCTTAGGACCTTTAGCTTTAGAGATAACGCCTTTGTTAACTAGGTCTTCAATTTGATCAGGATCATAGCCTAACTTAGTTAAGATTTCCTTGTTGTTTTCACCAAGGTCAGGTGCTCGATCGTAAGATGGAGTGTAATTTGAAAGAGTAAATGGAAGTCCAATAGTCTTGAAGTCACCACGATTACCACCTTGATCAATGGTAACAATAGCACCATCTTTGTTTAAATCAGGATCATTTTCAAGTTCATGCCAGTCAAGAACAGGACCAACTGGAACACCAGCAGCACCAAGCTCTTTAGTCAAAGTATATTTATCATATTGCTTAGTGTAAGCTTCAATTAATGGATAAAGTTCTTCCTTGTGTAATTGACGGTGTTGCCAGTCAATGAATCTTGGATCTTCTTCCCATTCCGGATGTCCCATTGCTTCACAAAGCTTATCCCACTTCTTGTTTTCGTTTTGAACAACGATGTAAACATAAGCATTTGGATCAGTTTCCCAACCTTTAGCCTTATAGCACCAACCAATAACTTGTCCACCTTCAGTATTTTCTGCACGTGGAATTGCTTTACCCCATTTCCAGTCAGGGTAGACAGCGTAGTGAGGAAGAGCACCTAAGTTGTCTAACATGATTTGGTCACGTAATTTAATACGACAAAGGTTTAATACGGCGTCTTGCATTGATTGGTAAACAAAGGTACCTTCACCAGTGTGTTCACGTTGAAGTAGGGCTGCTAAAATACCGATAGTTAAGTGCATCCCAGAGTTTGAGTCACCTAAGGCTGCAGCAGATTGAGTAGGAACATTGTCTTCACCTTTGTTCCAACCGGTTGCAGAAGCAGCACCACCAGCAGATTGAGCAACTGGTTCAAATGCCTTAACATTTTCAAAACGTGATCCTTGGTTAAAACCTTTTAATGAAGCGTAGATTAATCTAGGATTCATTGCATGAAGCTTTTCCCAGCCAAAACCATTTCTATCAGCAGAACCAGGAGCAATATTTTCTACGAATACGTCGGCTTTTTTAATTAAGTCGTACATAATCTTTTTACCTTCTGGAGTTTTAATATCAACAGTTAAAGACTTCTTATTAGCATTTAGTTGGAGGAAGTAAAGACTCCATGAATCCTTGATATCAAGTAATTCATTTCTTGTCGGGTCCCCAGTATTAGTACGTTCAATTTTAATAACTTCAGCTCCAAGCCACGCTAAAAGTTGAGTACATGAAGGGCCGGATTGAACTTGAGTCCAGTCAACTACTTTAATTCCTTTTAATGGAGCATATTCATTTTGTTCGTTTTTTTCATTCTCACTCATTTTAATTACTCCTTATCAATTTTTTCTTGTTCAGCTTCTTCAAGAGGCTTTAAGTTTAATGATGGGTTCAAATTACCGATGTGACCTGACTCTTTACCCATTGATGGATCAATTTGGACATCGATAACACTTGGACGTCCTGATTCAACTGCTGTAGCAAAGGTATCTTTCATTTCTTGGTAATTAGTTACGTAATAGTTGTCACCGCCAAAAGCTTTGGCAATTAGATCATATCTACCAGTTGGATCAAGTGTTGTTGGACCTAATTGGTTAGGCACCACATTGTCGACCCCGTTGTAGATACCACCGTTGTTAATAACGACCACAGTAATTGGTAGGTTGTACCGACACATAGTTTCAACATCCATACCATCAAAACCAAATGCACTATCTCCGTCTAAGGCAACAACATGTTTGCCAGTCTCGATAGCGGTGGCAATGGCATAACCCATACCAATGCCCATGACGCCCCAAGTACCAGTATCAAGTCTGTGACGAGGGAGTTTCATACCGATCATGTCACGACCAATATCAAGAGTATTAGCACCTTCACTTACAAGATAAGTATCTGGATGTTCTTGGAAGTATTCGTTAATAGGTTCAATAGCGCCATAATAACCAAATTCTGGGTTAGTTTCACCACCTTTAATTCTCTTGGCAAACTTAGCATCATTCTTGGCAGTATCTTGGGCAATAGCGTCAAGCCAATCGGAAGGTACTTTATAGCCAGTTGCAGTAAGAGCTGGGACTAACTTGTTTAAAATAGAGGTTAAGTCACCTTGAAGCGGAGCAGAAATCTTTTGAGAAGAATCGAATTGAGTTGCATCGATATCTAATTGGATGAATTTTGCATCAGGGTTAAATTGTGGTGCATCTCCATATGAAAGCATCCAGTTTAATCTAGCACCAATTAAAATTACGACATCAGCACCCTTTAAGGATAATGAACGAGCTGCAGCTGCAGAGTGTTTATCATCATCAGGTACCAATCCCTTAGCCATAGACATCGGTAGAAATGGAATATCAGTTTTATTAATTAACTCTTGGACTTGTTTTTCAGTTCTGTCATAAGCTGCACCTTTACCAAGAATGATTAAAGGCTTTTTAGCTTGTTTAATAATATCAACTGCACGATTAATTGCTTCATCACTTGGCTCTTGCAGAGGAGCTGGATCAACTAATTTATAGACTCCCATGTTCTTTTCACCGAGATCATTGTTAAGTTGAGCAATAGTATCAGCTGGTAAATCAAGATAAACACCACCAGGTCTACCGGAAACAGCAGTACGAATTGCACGGGCAACTGCTAAACCAACATCTTGTGCTCGATCAACACGATATGCCTTTTTACAGAAAGGTTTAGCAACATTGTATTGGTCTAATCCTTCGTAATCACCTTGGGATAAATCAATAATGTGGCGTTCTGATGATCCAGAAATCATAATTAATGGAAAACAATTCTTAGTAGCTTGAGCTAAAGCAGTTAATCCATTTAAAAAACCTGGAGCAGATACAGTCATAGCTACACCAGGTTTTTTAGTTAAAAATCCAGCAGCTGCGGCAGCGTCTACGGCAGAGTCTTCACGACGAAAGCCATAATACTTCATTCCCTTTAATTCAGACAATCTTGCTAAATCTGTAATTGGGATTCCCACAACTCCGTATAGGTTGTTAATACCATTTTTTTGTAAAGCGTCAATTAATAAACTGGCACCCGTTCTGCTTAGAGAGTCATCTACCATAACGTACCTCCATGGTAATGATAAATATTACTTTTTTATATAAAGGCGCTATTCCAATAAGGGATGCGTACACCTAATTTATAGCTTTTTTTGAATTGGTTAGCAAGAAAAATACTATAAAAAAACTTTTATCTTAAGATAAGGGAAGAAATGAAATACATACGTATATGTTAATAATTTTCTTTAAAATTAACGGTATTAAGAATGTTACGAGGCAATTAATGTATAGAAAATTAAAAATAACGATTTTAGTTAAATTCGAAAAATCTTTCGCTTGCTTATATCTGGATTAAGTTTATATTTAAGATTGCGATGAAGAATAATTTCATCGGGAAATATTAGACTGGTCAGATTATGAACGAGGTATAGAGATGATTAGTATCTTGATCAATGACATAATCCCAATTTTGGTGATTATGTTACTAGGTTATCTCTGCGGAAAGTTTTACTTTTTCGATAATGATCAGAGACAAGGATTAAATAAATTAGTTCTTGATATCGCATTACCAGCAGCTTTATTTATTTCAATTGTTAAAGCTACCAGAAAAATGTTTGCGCAAGATATCGTATTAACGTTAATTTCAATTGTTGGTGTTGTGGGACTTTTTATGTTGAGTTATTACTTAGATAAGTTATTTTTCCACAGAACTACGCAACAAGCTGCAGTTTGTGCTCTAATTGCGGGTTCTCCAACAATTGGTTTTCTTGGGTTTGCAGTACTAGATCCGATTTATGGAAATAATGCAACAACTAACTTAGTTATTGGGATTGTGTCAATTGTTGTTAATGCAATTACTATTCCATTAGGCTTAGCCTTAATTAATAAGGGTCAAGCCTTAACCAAGAAAAAGGCTGCTTCTAATCCGAATAATAAGGGTACAAAGGTAGAAGTAGAAGATATAAAGGGTAAAGGGCTGAACAAGACTAAGAAAAAGGTGATGGTAACTATTCCCGATGGAGTACCAGTTACTGATGCGGAAGCAAAGGCCTTGAAAGAAAAAGGCATAGAACGTGAGATTGATTTAGCACGTGCGGAAATTGCTGATCATGCTGATGAACCGCACAAGCAAATGAATCCAACTGTAAAATCTGTTATCAATGCCGTTAAACAGCCAGTTGCTGCAGCTCCACTACTTGCGGTTATTTTGGTGTTAATTGGTATCAGAATTCCTACTTCTTGGGCACCAACTTTTGATTTGATTGCCAAAGCAAATGCTGGTGTTGCAGTTTTAGCAGCTGGGCTAGCTTTATCCACAGTTAAGTTTTCAATTGATAAGGAAGTTATTTGGAATACTTTCTTTAGATTATTCTTAACCCCAGCAGTAATTGTTGCAGCTGCTTATATTTGCGGTATGGGATCTGATCCGACGAAGATTTCAATGCTTTGTTTAGCAACTGGATTGCCACCAGCATTTTCTGGAATTATTATTTCCAGTCGTTACAACATTTATGTTAAGGAAGGTGCTAGTTCAGTGGCTGTTTCAACAGTATTCTTTGCAGTGAGTTGTATCTTCTGGATCTGGCTATTACCAATCTTGGCACATATGTTTTAAATAAAAATTATGGATATAATTAAGGGGATAGGGCGAGCGTCCTATCTCTTTTTTTGTGAAGGAATTAAGCTATGATAGATAATAAAAATTTGTTGAAGCTCTTAAGAACTGAACTTCAAAAGATGAATAACGGTGATAAAATTAGATTTTTAACTTATAAGAAGGATCGAAGCATTCTTGTGGAAAAGGATGGAGATACTTTTACAATAATTGAAAATGGATATCGCCAAATGGTGTGGGAAAATTTAACTAAAGCAGAAGTGTTAAAGAGAATGAAAAAGTTACAAAAGATAGAATTCCCAAGAAGTAACAAATTATATTTAAGTAAGTAAAAATGACGGACTGTAAAAGCTACAATCTGTCATTTTTACTTACATTCTATTTAATTTTGATATCTCCATCTTGTGTAGAAGCTGTTAAGACATTAGCGCTATTTTTATTCTGTGTAAAAGTATCGCTAGATGAATCACCTTTAACTTTGATGTCTCCATCATCTACATTAAGGTTATAGCCACTAAAATTAGACGTAGAAATGTGAATATCTCCATCATCTGTGTTTATCTTAAATCCATTTTTACTATTTAATTTGTTGATAGTGATATCTCCATCGCTGGTATCAATTTTTCCACTTGGAGATTTTAAATTGTTAATATCAATATCGCCATCATCAGTATTCAAAGAAATAGGATTTGTGGTAGCAATGTTTTCCACTTCAATATCACCGTCATCCGTTGAAAGATTTAAACTCTTCAATAGGTGTTTTGGTACGGTAATAGTGATAGTAGGATCTCCGTTAATGCGGTGAATACCAGAGGCTGATTGCTTAATTGTTAGACTACCATTCTTTCTGCTAACAGTGGGCTTTAAATTCTTAGGCCCTTCATATTCAACGTTATACTTATCGCCATATTTAACAGAAATATCTGTTATGGCAGCAGAGACTTTTAGTTGATTAAATCCCTGATTACTAATAGTAGTTTTAATTTCGGGTTTATTATTAGAGTTAGAGATAATAATGCTACAAGCTGAAAGAGTCAGTACAAGAGAGAGCAGCATAAAAATTAAGGCGAACTTTTTACTAATATTTTTCATAAAAAACTCCTAAGATAATAATTAGGACTAATTATCTTATATTTATTGAGTAAAGTAAATTTAAATAAAAATTGGAGGGAAAGATAATGAAAAAGATGCCACCAATTCAAAAAATTTTAGAAGCTTACACAGCAATTGTGGATAAACATGTGGAATTAAAAAATAATGAAGCTTTGGTTACCTCATCAAATGGTGCAAAGACCTATACGGTAAGCTGGGATAATGACATTTACCATTCCAATGACAATGCGACTTATTGGCAAGGTTATGCAGGGTATCCGATAATTGCGGTTTTGATGTTGCAAGGAAAAATACCCTTTGATCAAAAATTGGCTGATAATTTTGCATCAGTTAATTGGAATGAAGTGAATGCAAAATTTAAACGTAATTATGCTAAAGCGGCCTCTGAAGTTATCAAGAAAAAAGGATTAGATGAAAAAGAGGTTATGGTTGAACTTGAGAGGGTTTATGGAGCTTTAAAGGATCTACCAATCACAATTAAGCGTGGCTCCCTTCGTCCACCTAAGGCTAGTAAGTAATTAAGAATTACGGTAGTTTGCGCCCCAATCATCCATCACCTTAATAACTGGAAAAAGTGTCTTTCCTAAATCAGTCAATGAATATTCAGTTTTAGGAGGAACTACCGGATAAACTTTCTTGTTAATAATTTTTGCTTTTTCTAAATCTTTTAATTGGAGAGCTAACATTCTTTTAGAGCAGTCAGGAATTAATTTCTGTAATTCGCTAAAACGGCATACTTTTCTTTGCAATAGATAGTAAATGATAACACTTTTCCACTTTCCGGCAATTATACTTAAGGTATTTTCGAGTGAGCAACTAGAAGCAGATAGTTTTTCCATTAATAACATTCCTTTCTGGTGAATAAATTGTGACTAGGTGAAAATAAATTCACGTCTTGTTACTTTTTAAAAGTAAGTTACTATAAGTAAGTGAAATATATAAATACATTAACTTGTAAAACTTGTTTTGTAAATAGAGAGGTACAAGCATGAAATCAGAATTTAATAATTTATTAGCAAAACGTCGTTCAATTTATGCACTTGGGGATAATGTAAAAGAATCTCTTGAGGATATTTATACTTTGATTAAGGATACGGTCCGCAATTCCCCAACTGCTTTTAACAGTCAAACTGTGCGTACAGTTGTCTTATTTGGAAAAGCCTCAAATAAAGTATGGGACATAGTTGAAGACAGATTAAAATCTGAGGTACCTAACGAGGAAGCCTTTGCTAAAACAAAAGAAAAAATAGCTACTTTTAGAGCTGGATTTGGTACAATTCTTTTCTTAACAGATACAGCAATTGTGGAAAAGTTAGAAAGAGATTTTCCTCTGTATGCAGATAATTTTGCTGACTGGGCAGAACAAGGAATTGGCGGAGCACAACAAGCTGTTTGGGCTGCTTTAGCTGAACAAAATATTGGTGCAAGTTTGCAGCATTACAATCCATTAATTGATGATGCAATTCATGAAGCCTTTGCTTTATCTAAAGAGTGGAAACTTCGTGCACAAATGCCATTTGGCTCTATTGAAGCCCCAGCTAATGAGAAAGATTATCTTGATGAAAATGAAGTATTTAAGTTGATTAAATAATAAAATACATTTTTTCAAGTAATTTCGTTAGGTTAAGATACTGATAAATTTGAACAAACAAGTGAAGTGAGAAGAGATTATTTTCTTCTAACTTTTTATTTTTAGAAAGAAAAAGAACCGAATCATTTGATCCGGTTCTAATATTTTTACTTCCAGTCTAAGCAAAGCTCTTGTTTATGCAGTTCTTCAGGTAATTCGTCACGATCAGTTTTATGATTATCTAGCTTAGCACCAGTGATTTGTTTAGTAAATGAATCAATACGACGATTTGAATCACGTAAATCATAGTAAGTAGTAACTACTTTGTCATAATCACGTAATTCTTTTACATCGAAGTCCTTATTATATTTTCCTTCAAAACAAGTGAACTGTAATGGTAAGCGTGGTTTTAATTGTGGCTTTTGATCAGGCACGCCAACTTGCATTCCTAATACTGGGAAAGTCAATTTAGGTAAATCAAGCGTCTTAAGCATTTCAAGTGGATGATCATTAACTGTTCCAAGTGGTACGTAGCCTAAATCCATACTTTCTACGGCATTAGCAACATTTTGGTAGGCAAGTAAGGTATCTTCCATTGCTTGGAAAAAGATATCAGTAGTATGCACACGACCATCATCCTTGCCAAGTTGTTTTCTAATTTGTTGATTACGATATAAATCAACTACAAAGATGAATAAATCACCTTCTGCACCAACATATTTTTGATTACATAATTCTCTAATTTTTTTCTTCTCCTCAGGATCAATAATATGTATCAAGCTAGCATTTTGCATGAACATACTAGTTGGGGTTTGTGCAAAAACTGAGTATAAAGTTTCTAATTGTTCTTTATTTAAAGTTGTATCTTTAAATTTTCGAATTGAACGGTGATTTAATTGTGCATCAATAGTTTTGTTATGTATCATTTTTATCCTTCTTGCTAATAATTAGTAAGTATATTATAGCAGATAGTTATTATTATTTTTCTCTTTGTCATTAATTTTGGATAAAAAAAGATGCACAGAAGTATATACTTCTATGCATCTTTGTATGTATTTATTTTTGCTTAATCAAGTAAGTCATATTTTAAGGTCATTAAGCCGTGACCTTCGTTAACCATATTTCCTAGCAATTCAACAGTATTGTTGTAAACTGTATCAGCCATCTTTTGATTTGCTTTGTTTAGCTTATCTTGGAGTTCATCGCCAGAATAGTTTTCAATTTCTTTATCAGTTTCATGTTGAATTTTATGGCATTGAGCAAGACTCTTTTGTTCAAAATCGGCTTCTAATTCACCATAAACACGGAAATTAGTATCACCTAATTGAGCAGTTAATTTATTCAACCAGAAGATCTTATTTAAATCAAATTTAGGACCAGTCTGGAAGCTGGCTGGAGTAGTAGTGATATTAGTGTAGAAAGGAACCATGCTGTTAAAAGTATTTGGTCCAAATGCTAACCATTGAACACCAGCAATTTCTTCTGGAACGTCATTTCTAATTTGTAAAATATGAGTTTCAAAGTTTCTATTAATACCAATTGGACGGAAGGTCTTCTTTTGTTCAGCTGTACCTTGATCTCCATATGCATCAAAAGGCGTATCTTGATAGTGAGAACTTTCAGCCCATTTAATGTCTTCAATACTGATCTTGCGATTTGCGTGGCAAATGAATGGTTGATCTTGATCACTTGGTTCGCCACCAAAATTAGGATCAAAATAGTTATGGATATACCAAGCACGGGGATTATTGTAGTGAGCATCTTTAATCGTTGAAGAGCCAAAGATGTGTCGCAAGTTATAGCCCTCAAGATCTGGATTTAAGTGATATTCTTCAATTAAATATTTTAAATCTTTTGATGAAGCAAAATCATCATTATCGAAATAAAATTCATCGATATTTAGACGGTTAGGAGCGATTACGTACGCATCATCTGGAATACGGCGAGCTGCCCAGTGGTGGCCACCAATAGTTTCAAGGTACCAAATTTCGTCTTTATCAGAAAAAGCCATACCGTTCATTTCGTAAGTACCATACTTTTCAAGTAAATATCCTACGCGTTCTACACCTTCATAGGCAGAATGGATATATGGCAAAGTTAAAGTCACGAAATCTTCTTCACCTAAGCCGCCTTTTTCAAGGAGTGGATCAATACCTTGAATTCTTGAATTAGTGGTAATAGTTTCAGTTGCAGTCATAGCAATATTATCTGAATTAATACCAGCAGCAGCCCAAATTCCATTTTCACCTGATGCATCAGGTGCACTAGTATAGCGAAGAGGATTAGGTAGAAGATCTTCATCATCGATCTTTTGATGACTAATTACGCTTTCGTAGTGTTTAGGTTGATCAGCTGGCATTACTACATCAAATCGCTCAGGAATAATAGTACGGCCGCCATCTTCACTACGGGCTATCATTGTTGAACCATCAATAGTTGCATCTTTTCCGACTAAGATAGTAGTACATTCGGTTGGTTTCATTAAAAAACTCCTTTTCTATTAACGTATTTATTTATATTTTAAAAGATTATTCTAATGCAAAGCAAACCTTGAACCCAAATTTACAATAATTATAAGGTATAATTTGATTAATGAAAAAATTCTGCAAGCATGGGAGGAATTTATAGATGAATTATGGAGAAAAATCACCTGCACTTTGGGATGCAATTAAAAGTGAAGAGAAAAGACAAGAAGATACAATTGAATTAATTGCATCAGAAAATATTGTTTCCGATGCTGTCCGAGAAGCACAAGGATCTGTTCTAACAAATAAATATGCAGAAGGATATCCCGGGAAAAGATACTATGGTGGCTGTCAATATATTGATAAGGTAGAACAATTGGCAATTGACTATGCCAAAAAATTATTTAATGCAGAATATGCCAATGTTCAGCCTCATTCTGGTTCACAGGCAAACATGACAGTTTATAATGCTTTGTTAAAGCCAGGAGATACGATTTTAGGAATGGGTATGGATGCTGGTGGGCATCTTACTCATGGATCTAAGGTTAACTTTTCAGGGAAAATTTTTAATTCTATTAGTTATGACCTAAATCCTGAAACTGAAGAATTGGATTTTGAGCGAATTAGACAGATTGCTATAGAGAAGAAGCCAAAATTAATTATTGCTGGCGCTTCCGCTTATAGCAGAATTATTGATTGGCAGAAGTTTCGTGATATTGCGGATGAAGTTGGTGCCTATCTAATGGTTGATATGGCGCATATTGCAGGCTTAGTTGCAACTGGAGCATATCCGAGCCCAATTCCTATAGCTGACGTTGTTACAACAACCACACATAAAACTTTACGTGGTCCGCGTGGAGGGATGATTTTATCTAACAATAAAGAATTAGGGAAGAAAATTGATTCTGCTCTCTTTCCAGGAACGCAAGGTGGACCACTAGAGCATGTTATTGCTGCAAAGGCTCAAGCATTTTATGAAGATTTGCAGCCAGAATTTACTCAATACATTGATCAAGTAATTAAGAATTCAAAAGCCATGGCTGAAGAATTTAAAAATAGCAAAAATATTCGCGTGGTTTCAGGTGGAACTGATAATCACTTGATGATTATTGATATTACCAAGACCGGCGTAACAGGAAAAGATGCCCAAAATTTACTAGACTCTGTAAATATTACGACTAACAAAGAGTCTATTCCTGGTGATAAGCGAAGCCCATTTATTACTAGTGGATTAAGAATTGGGACACCAGCAATAACTAGCCGAGGCTTTAAGGAATCTGATGCTAAAGAAGTTGCTAAAATAATTATTGAAGTTTTGGATAATCCTGAAGATGCAGGAGTATTAGCTCAGGCAAAAGAAAGAGTTAATGATTTAGTTACTAAATACCCTATCAAATAAAAGCTATTGACAGAAAAATATAAGCCAATTACAATATAATTAAATTTTTTAAGGAGTAGTTAATTATGAATACACAAGCTAAGTTTATGAAAAATAATCGTTGGCAAGGCCAGTAAATCAGGTTGTTAAGCAAGATGCAACCTGAAAGACTCAGATTGTATCTGTGCTGGCTGTGTATTTATTGTGGTCTGCATGGAAAGAACATGCAGACCTTTTTCTTTTTGTGATAAAAAAGTAACAGGAATCTGCATGTGAAGGTGGATTCCTGTTTTTTTGGAGAAAAATTATGAAAAGAATGTATGGATTAATTGTAATTTTAATAGCTTTTCTAACCATAGCTTTTTTTGGAGAAAATAAACAAAAAGAAGAAAATAATAAAATTCCCCGAGTTGGTGTGTTAACTCTTATGCGTCATCAAGCTCTTGATGAGATATATCGCGGCTTTCGCAATGAATTGAAAGAAGAAGGCTACGTAAATGGAAAAAATATCAAAATTGACTATCAAAATGCAAATAATGATCAGAGTAATTTACGTACGATGGCAACAAAACTAACTGATGAACAATCAAGAGTGTTAGTTGGAATTACCACTCCAGCTGCCCAAGCATTAGCAAATACAACGAATAAGATTCCAATAGTTTTAGGTGCTGTAACAAGTCCAAAAACTAGTGGGCTAGTAAAAAATGAAAGACATCCCGAAAAAAATATTACTGGGGTATCAGATGCTGCTCCAATTAGACAACAACTAGATTTAATTAGGGAATTTTTACCCAATTTAAAAACTTTAGGGGTAATTTATACTTCGAGTGATTCTTCTGCAGTTAGTGGCTTTCACGAGATTGAGCGTGAATGTAAAAAGAGAAAAATATCTTTAAAATCTTTCTCAATTGCAAATAGTAACGATCTTAATCAAGTTTCAGAGCAGATGTTTAGTCAAGTAGATGCCGTCATTGTACCAACTGATAACACAATTGCTGGAGCGATGGAAACATTAGTTAAAAATGGTAATGCTGCTAAAAAGCCAATTTTTCCTGCAGCAGCAACTATGGTAAAACAAGGCGGTCTTGCAACTTATAGTGTTAATCAATATGAGTTAGGAAAAATGACTGGAAAGATGACTATTGAAATTTTAAAGGGTAAAAAAGTTAGTTCTTTACCAATCGAAAGAGTGAAAAAGGGAGAACCGATCGTTAATTTAAAAGAAGCCAGAGAATTAAATCTTCAAGTACCGCAAAGATTTTTAGAAGAATGTCAGAAAAAAGGAGTTGTATATAGATGAACTTGATCGTATCTGCTATTGGCCAAGGTTTGCTATGGGCTTTGCTTGGCTTAGGATTATATTTGACATTTAGAATTTTGAATTTTGCCGATATGACAGTGGAAGGAACCTTTCCATTGGGGGCAGCCGTTGCAGTAGCTAATATTTCACACGGAATGTCCCCATACTTAGCTACTTTATTAGCCCTTTTAGCTGGAATGACAGCAGGTTTAGTAACGGGATTATTATACACAAAAGGAAAAATTCCAATTCTACTTGCTGGTATTTTAACAATGACGGCAATTTATTCGATTAATTTGCGAATTATGGGCGGTTCTAATATTTCACTGATTGGTAAAAAAACTTTACTCAACAATGAATTTTTAGAAAAATTACCTCAATATTTTAACAGTGTTGTTTTAGGTATTGTAGTTGTAATAGTAATTACTGGAATTTTAATTTTCTTTTTAAATACAGATTTTGGCCAAGCTTTTATTGCTACCGGAGATAACCCGAGCATGGCTAAATCATTAGGAATTCACACAGATTTTATGGTGATTATCGGATTAATGTTATCAAATGGAATAGTTGCCTTGTGTGGAGCATTAATTGCGCAAAACAATGGTTATGCCGATATTAATATGGGAATTGGAACCATTGTTATTGCTTTAGCTTCCATTATTATTGGTGAAGTAGCTTTTGGAGAATTGACCTTAAATCAGCGTTTAGTAGCCGTAACTTTAGGTAGTATTATCTATCGGCTGATTTTGTTAGCTGTACTTCAACTTGGATTTTCAGCTAATGACTTAAACTTGATCTCTTCTATTGTGTTGGCCCTCTGTATGATGCTTCCACAATTAGAAAAAGTCTTACATTTGAAAAAGCCAGTAGAAAGAGGTGTGAAAAAGCATGACTAAGCCAATTCTAGAATTAAAAGATGTCAAAACAACTGTTAAAACAGCTGATGGTGAAATTGTTCCAATTTTAAAAGGAATTAATTTAGAAATTAGACCTGGAGATTTTATTACTATAATTGGGACAAATGGAGCGGGCAAATCTACACTTTTTAATACGATTGCGGGCAGTTTAAAGCCTGATAGTGGTATTCTTCGGCATAATGGGCAAGATATTACGAAAATGAGTGAAGAAAAGCGGACTCAGTTTATTGGACGAGTTTTTCAAGATCCTAAGATGGGGACTGCTCCGCGAATGACTGTGGCAGAAAATTTATTACTAGCAACAAAACGGGGAAAGAGAAGATTTTTAAAGATTAGAAGACTTAAGCAAAACTTACCTCGTTTTAAAAAGCTAGCTGCAGTTATGAATAATGGCTTAGAGAATCGTTTAAATACATTTGTAGAAGGCTTATCTGGAGGTCAAAGACAAGCTTTGAGCTTTTTGATGGCTACAATAGAAAAGCCGGATATTTTATTATTAGATGAGCATACAGCAGCTTTAGATCCTCATACTAGTGAAAATCTACTAGCAGTAACTGACAAGCAAATTAAAGAAAATAAATTAACCGCCTTAATGATTACGCATCATATGGAGGATGCTTTAAAATATGGAAATCGTCTTTTGGTGTTAAAGGATGGTCAAGTTAAAGCGGATATTAGTGAAGAAGAAAAAAAGAATTTAAAAGTAAGTGATCTTTATAGTTATTTTGAAGATTGATCTAAAACCTAGGGCTGGTTGTCGGTTCTAGGTTTTTTAGTTAAAATAATTTTTAATTGTTTTAAGTATAGATTTAATTTTTATAAAGAAGGGATGGAAGAGATGTGAATAAGGGACAAAAAATAAGTTTATTTTCAGCAATAATGCTAGCCCTTAATTCGTTGATTGGATCCGGATGGCTTTTTGGCTCAGGCTCGGCAGCAAAAATTGCCGGCCCAGCAGCTATCTTATCTTGGATCATCGGTGCAGTTATTATTATTGCAATTGCCTTGACCTATGTTGAGCTAGGAACTATGTTTCCTGAAAGTGGGGGAATGAGCAAATATGCTCAATATAGCCACGGTCCCATGCTTGGTTTTATCGCTGCCTGGGCGAATTGGATTTCTTTGGTAACCTTGGTGCCAATGGAGGCAGTTGCTGCTGTTCAATACATGAGTTCTTGGCCATGGAAGTGGGCAAACTGGACACATCACTTTATGCAAGACGGAAATATAACTACACCTGGGTTATTATTGGTATTTGTGTTCATGATTATTTTTACTTTAATTAACTTCTGGTCAATTAAAATCATGACGCACTTTACTAACTTGATTTCTGTTTTTAAAGTACTCTTGCCTACGATAACAATTATTATGCTGTTTGCATCTAGTTTTCATCCTGCTAACTTTGGTCATGATGTAAAAACATTTATGCCTTATGGAAGTAGAGCAATCTTTGAAGCAGCTTCTGGTGCTGGTATCATTATGTCTTATGACGCATTTCAGACAATAATTAATATTGGTGGTGAGTTAAAGAATCCTCGAAAGAACATTATTCGTGGAGTTTTAATTTCCATGTTTGCGACAGCTGCAATTTATATTCTGCTTCAAGTAGCCTTTATTGGAGCAGTTGATCCAGGAATGCTTGCTAAAAATTCCTGGCATGGAATTGATTTTGCGTCCCCATTTGCAGATATTGCAATCCTTTTAGGAATTAATTGGCTTGTGATTTTACTTTATATGGATGCTTTTGTTTCGCCATTTGGAACTGGAGTAGCTTTTGTCGCAACAGCATCAAGAGCGCTTGCTGCAATGACATATACAAAACACTTACCAGCTTGGTTAGGGAGACTTAACAGACGCTATCTAGTGCCTCGTTTTGCGATGATTGCAGATTTAATTTTGGCAATGATTTTAGTGAGTGTCTTTAGGAACTGGAATTTACTTGCAACCGTAATTACTTGTGCAACTTTGATTGCTTATTTAACTGGTCCAGTTACTACTATTACTTTGAGAAAAATAGCACCAGATTTGGAAAGACCATATAAACCTACCTATATGCGCTGGTTTGCTCCTTTAACTTTTGTATTAACTAGTTTGGCTATTTATTGGACGATGTGGCCAACAACAATTCAAGTTATTTTAGTTATTCTTGTGGGAATTCCAATTTATTTCTATTATGAAGTTAAATATCAAAAGAAAGATTTTAAATCGCAGTTTAAGCATGCTGCTTGGCTTTTAGGGTATTTAGTATTTATTTCTATTATGTCTTATTGTGGTAGCGACGGCTTTGGAGGACAAAACTGGATTAAGTATCCTTGGGATTTTCTTGTAATTGCACTTGTCTCCTTGGTCTTCTATAAAGTCGCAATTGATACAGGACTAGAAAAAGTTGATCCGGCAGCGATAAAAGTAAACGAAAAAATTAAGCTTAAGAATGACTAGAATTAAGCACACTAGTATAAATTAGCTTGAATTATAGTTAGAAAGGTGCTATCCTTAACTAGTCGTAAAATAATCTATGATCTGAAATATTGGTCATGGCAAAGGAGTATTAAACAATGAGAAAAGGGATTCATCCAGATTACCAAGAAGTTGTTTTCATGGACTCAGCAACTGGTGCTAAGTTCGTAGCTGGTTCTACTTTAAAACCAGAAGAAACAATTGAATTCGAAGGTAAGACTTACCCATTAGTTCGTGTTGAAATTTCTTCAGATTCTCACCCATTCTACACTGGCAAGCAAAAGTTTGCACAAGCAGATGGTCGTATCGAAAAATTCAACAAGAAGTACGGTATGTCTTCAAAGAACTAATAATTCTTGGTTTTTACCAAAAGAGCAGCCACTTTGGACTGCTCTTTTTTTATGCTTAACGTGGTATAATTCTTATTGATATGCGTGAGACCTTTTTCTGACTGCGATAAGTCAGTATAATAGGAGTACATGCAATTTTAGGTAGGAGTAATTTATTTATTATGAAAATGCAACTTGCTGAGATCGCTAAAGCATTAAATAGTTCAGTTAATATGGGAGAAGACAAGGTCATTACATCTGTTGTTTTTGACTCAAGAAAAGCAACTCCCAATTCTTTGTTTATTCCCTTAGATGGTGCAAGGGATGGACATGATTTTGTATCTAATGCAATGGCAAACGGAGCAGAAGTAACCCTTTGGAAAAAAGGACATGAGGGTATGCCTACTGATGTGCCAGTTATTGAAGTGGAAGATCCGCTAACTGCACTTCAAAATTTAGCTAAATATTACTTAGGTAAAGTTAATCCAACTGTTGTTGGGATTACTGGATCTAATGGTAAAACTACAACTAAGGATATGGTTGCAGCTGTTTTATCAAAAAGATTTAACGTGCATAAGACACAGGCTAACTTTAATAACGAAATTGGGGTACCTGTAACTATTTTAGAGATGAAACCATCTACTGAAATTTTAGTTCTTGAGATGGGGATGGATCGTCCGGGACAATTACACCATTTAAGTGAATTAGTAAGACCAGATGTTTGTGTCATCACAATGATTGGTGAAGCTCATATTGAGTTCTTCGGTACTAGAGATAAGATTGCAGACGCTAAAATGGAAATTACTGACTTTTTAAAGGAAGATGGTAAGTTTATTTACAATGGCGATGAACCTTTACTAGAAGAGCGTGCAGCTAAGATTAAGCAAGAAAAGAGTACTTTTGGTTTTAGAGAAGAAGATACTGTTTTTGCGACTACATTTAGATCTTACATGCACCATGCTACTTTTGAAGTAAATGGGTCAGCACAGCAATTTAAGATTCCAATGATTGGAAAACATAACGTCTCTAATGCTCTTGCAGCCATTAGTGTAGGACGTCATTTTGGTGAAAATGATGAACAAATTGCCCAAGCTTTAGCTAACTTCACCCCAACAGCAAATAGAATGCAATGGAAGAAGGGTGATGTAGGCGAAGCAATTATGGATGATGTCTACAACTCAAATCCAACCGCGGTTAAGGCTGTTACGACTTCGTTTGGACAAGTAATGGTCGAAGATGGTGGGCGCAGAATTGCTGTCTTAGGTGATATGTTAGAGCTTGGGGATGAATCAGCTGATCTTCATGCGTCTCTTGCCGCTAGCTTGGATCCAGCAATTATTAATGAACTATATTTATATGGTCCAGAGATGAAAAACTTATATGATGCTCTTGTTGATAAGTACCCAGCAGAAAACTTGCACTATTATCCACAAGATCAAATGAATCATATGATTGATGACTTAAAGAATGATATTAAGCCAGCTGATATTGTAATGCTAAAGGGATCACATGGGATGCATTTGGAAAAGGTTTTAGACCGTCTCATGTAGGAAGGAATTAGATATTTGAAATTTTCTGAAATGAACTTAAAACCTGAGATTTTAAAAGCTATTAAGCGTTCAGGTTTTGAAGAAGCTACACCAATTCAAGAAAAAACCATTCCCCTCGTTTTGGAGGGAAAAGATGTAATTGGTCAAGCCCAGACAGGGACTGGTAAAACTGCTGCTTTTGGTTTGCCAATTTTACAAAACTTAGATAAGCAACACGATTCAATTCAAGCTATTATTATTGAACCTACCCGTGAATTGGCTATTCAAACCCAAGAAGAGTTGTTCCGTTTAGGTCGTGATGAAAAAGCTCGCGTTCAAGTAGTTTATGGCGGTGCTGATATTAGACGTCAGATTCGTGCTTTAAAACAAACACCAGCAATTTTGGTAGGAACACCTGGGCGTTTGCTTGATCATTTAAAACGTGGCACAATTGATATTTCTAAAGTCAAAACAATTGTTTTAGATGAAGCAGATGAAATGCTTGATATGGGATTTATTCAAGATATTGAAAGTATTTTGAAATATGCATCAAGTAAACATCAAACATTACTTTTCTCTGCTACAATGCCAAAGCCAATTTTACGAATTGGTGAAAAATTCATGAATGATCCTGAGATTGTAAAAATCAAAGGAAAAGAATTAACTGCTAATTTAATTGATCAGTATTTTGTGAGAGCAAAAGAAAATGAAAAGTTCGACATTCTATGTCGCTTAATTGACGTTCAAAATCCTGATTTAGCTGTTATTTTTGGTAGAACTAAGAGACGTGTTGATGAATTAACACGTGGGCTACAAGCACGTGGATATAACGCTGCTGGAATTCATGGTGATCTTTCTCAAGCTAAGCGAATGAGCGTGTTAAAGAGATTCCGTAAAGGTAAGCTAGATATTTTAGTTGCAACTGATGTGGCAGCTCGTGGATTAGATATTTCTGGGGTAAGTCATGTTTATAACTATGATATTCCGCAGGATCCAGATTCTTATGTTCACCGTATTGGTAGAACTGGACGTGCTGGTCAGAACGGAATGTCTGTAACTTTTGTTACTCCAAATGAAATTGGCTATATGCGTACTATAGAACAATTAACGCATAAAAAGATGATGCCACTTAAGCCACCAACTGATGAAGAAGCATTTAAAGGTCAGCTAAGTGCAGCTAATAAAAAGGTAGCAGAATTGCTTGATAGCGATCTTTCTAAATATACTGAAGAAGCATCTCAACTTCTTGACGATTATTCTGCGATTGATTTAGTGGCCGCTTTATTGAAGGACTTGTCTAAAGATGCAGATAGTGTAAAAGTAAAAATTACACCTGAAAAGCCGTTACCATTTAAATCAAAGCATGGTAATAATCGAAACTTTAAACGTAATTTCAAACGTGGTGGAGATCGAAATGAACGATATCATCGTAAGCCTAGTGCCCGTAAAGGTGGTAGAAAGCATGATTTCGTTATAAAGAAAAAAGATTAATTTTTGTTACTGGAGAGCTGTAGTTGCTACAGCTCTTTTTTGTAATATAATGTATCAATGTGTGAGGTGAAAATAATGATTAGAGGCGTAGGAATTGACTCAGTTGAAGTTGAACGCATGAAAAAGATAGTTGAAAAAGGCGATAAATTTGCTAAAAGGGTATTAACTCCGAAAGAATTTGAGCAATATCAACAATTAAAAGGAAAGCGCAAGGTAGAATACCTTGGTGGACGTTTTTCTTTAAAAGAATCTTTTTCAAAGGCAATGGGAACTGGATTAGGCAAATATGTTGGTTTTCAAGATATTGAAACATTATGGGATGACTTAGGACATCCAGTGATGACCTCGACAAAGTTTTCTGGAAATATTTTTCCTAGTATCACACATGATGATCATGAGATTATAACAGTTGTAGTTTTGGAGGAATTAAACTAATGGTTCCAGGAATTCATCGTCCAGCCGTAGTAAAGGTAAACTTGGGCGCTATTAAAAGAAATCTGAAAAATGAGATGGGGCATCTAGAGCCCGGCCAAAAGATGCTTGCCGTTGTAAAAGCAAACGGCTACGGACACGGTGCAGTAGAAGTAGCTAGAGTGGCAGATAAGGTAGGAGCAGCCGGATTTTGCGTTGCAATTTTAGATGAAGCATTAGAGTTAAGACGTGCAGATATTACAAAACCAATTTTAGTTTTAGGCGTTGTTTCTCCTGAATATGCTCCAATTACTGCTGTAAATAACGTTTCATTGACTGTTCCAAACTTAGAATGGCTTAAAGAAGCAGAGAAGTACTTAAAAGATGCAAATTTGCAATTGAAGATTCATTTAGGTATTGATTCGGGAATGGGTAGAATCGGATTTAATGAAGACGCAGACTTTATTGCTGCTAATGAATTTTTGGAGAATAACGATAATTTCTTTATTGAAGGAATGTTTGCCCATTTTGCTTCTGCTGATAGCAGTGATGAAACTTATTTCAAACATCAATGTGAAAAATTTAATCATATGAAGAGTTTGCTTACTGTAAAGCCAAAATGGATTCATCAGAATAATACGGCAGCAAGTATTTTTCATGATGGAATTAAAAGTGATTTAGTTAGATTTGGTATTGGAATTTATGGTTTAAATCCTTCTTCTAATCCTAATTCTCCAGACTTAAAATCAAATATTCCGTTAGAGCCGGCCTTATCATTTGAAAGTGAATTGACTCATGTTAAGACAATTCACCAAGGTGATGGTGTTGGATATGGCTCGACCTTTGTTGCAGATGAAGATACAATTATTGGAACCGTACCCGTTGGGTATGCGGATGGATTTATTAGAAAATTTCAAGGTTTCAAGGTTAAAGTGGGAGATACGTACTGTCCAATTGTTGGCCGAATTTGTATGGATCAATTTATGGTTAAGATGCCTAAAAAGATGCCAGTAGGAACCAAAGTAACCATCATTTCTTCTAATCCTAATGATCAAAATAATATTAAAGATGCAGCTGATTATGTTGACACAATTCATTATGAAGTTGCTTGCTTATTAAATGATCGTTTACCACGTGTATATTACGAAAAGTAAAAATAAAAGCTTGTTTAACCAATTTGGCTAAACAAGCTTTTTTAACTATAGTAATTAAGATAATTAGTCTTTTAATTCTCCAGGTTTTTCTGCACTACGGATTGTTAGGCCTGATTGAAGATCTTCAATTTCGGCAACAACGAAACCTTTCTTTTCAAGTCGGTTGACGATAGCGGCCATAGTTTCGCGAGAAACACCGATAGGAAGAGTAAATAAGTTACGACGAACTAGTTCACCAGTTTTGACATCTAAAGTTAAACAACCGGCAATATTACTATATTTAGAAATAATTTTTGCCATTTTAACTAAATTACCACGGTCATTATCCGAGAGGATAGTCAAAACATAAGAACCATTTTTGATATTCCAAGCATCAGAAAGCATATCTAGTAAACGGGAGTGAGTCAAAATTCCATAGAAATGGTTTTCTTCATCCAATACAGCGATGTATGGAAGGTCTTTAATGTTAAAGAATACACGGAAGAAAGGAGAATTTACCTTAATTGTTTTAGTAGCATTTTTAAGCAAGTAAGTTACAGGTAGATTCATGTCGCCGCCTTGAGACTTGTGACGGTAAATGTGCATTTTATAAATGTTTCCCCGAAAAATGGTTCCTGTATCATCTAAAATAGGGACACAACGAAAGCCGGAGTCTTCTAATATTTTTAATGCTTCGGCAAGAGTAGCTTTTTCGTTGACTGTAGTTAAGTAATCTTTTTTATAGACAAGAGATTTAATTAGCATGATTAGCCTCCATACATCTGAAATTTACAAGCCATTATACCATAGTTTTATATAAAAATTAAAGACTGATTAAACAACTTTAATTTAGAAAATAAAAGAGCATCCACAAAATGTGAATGCTCTCTTACAGGAAAAAGTCTTAATTATTATTGACGAACCTTTACGCCAGTTTCTTTGAAGGCTTTGTCCATAACTTCTTTTAATTGTTTTGCAGAAGCTTCCATCTTAGCTTGTTCGTCAGCGTTCAATGGCATTTCAATAACTTGTTCCAAGCCGTGACGACCAACAACTGCTGGAGTACCGATGTGAATATCGTGTAAGCCGTATTCACCATCCATAGGTACTGAAAGTGGAAGAACTCTGTGTTCGTTGTTCAAGATAGCCTTAGTAATGAATGCTAAAGCAGTACCGATACCGTAGAAAGTAGCACCCTTCTTGTTAATGATGTCGTAAGCCATGTCAGCAACTTCCTTGTGGATTGCTTCAAGCTTGTTTTCACCAACTTCTGGGTGAGCCTTTACCCAGTCGCTAACTTTTACGCCACCAACATTGTTGTAGCTCCATACTGGGAATTCAGTATCACCGTGTTCACCAAGCATGTATGCGTTAACTGAACGTGGGTCAACGTGTTCCATTTCACCGATAACTTTTTGAAGACGACCAGTATCAAGTGAAGTACCTGAACCGATAACACGATCCTTAGGGAATCCTGACATTCTCCAAGTTGCGTGAGTTAAGATATCAACTGGGTTAGCAGCAACTAAGAAAATACCATTGAAACCTGATTCAACGATTGGTTCAACGATTGAAGATAAAATCTTTAAGTTCTTGTTAACAAGGTCAAGACGAGTTTCACCTGGTTTTTGTGGAGCACCAGCAGAAATAACTACTAAGTCAGCATCTTTTGCGTCTGAGTATTCTGCAGAGTAAATAGTCTTTGGTGCAATCCAAGGAGTAGCGTCTGCTAAGTCAATAGCATCACCTTGAGTTCTTTCTTTAACGATATCAACGATACCTAATTCTTGTGCGATACCTTGTTGAACTAATGAGAATGCGTAAGTAGAACCTACAGCACCGTCACCAACAAGAATAATCTTATGAATTTTTTCTTCTGACATTTGCTAATACTTCCTTCCATATTAGTGATTTATTTAACAATAACGATTATATCATATTGGAATTTAAAAATTAAAAATATAATTTTAAAGATCTAATTAATTATTTGTAAGTAAGCGTGTGCTATAATCTCAAGAGCAATAAGCAGATTTAGAATGAAATATTTATCAAAGAGGATGAAAAAGAATGAAGTTAATTGCAGGTTTAGGAAATCCAGGTAGAAAATATGATCAGACTAAGCATAATACAGGTTTTATGGCATTAGATCATTATTTAGAGAAAAATGGTTTAACCCTAGATAAGAATAAGTTTGACGGCTTATGGACAAAACAAAAGATCAATGGTGAAGATGTGATTTTTCTTGAACCACAGACTTTTATGAACGATTCGGGAAAATCAATCGCGCAAGTAGCCAATTTCTTCAAAATTAAGCCTGAAGATATTTTAGTTATTCATGATGATATGGACATGCCAATTGGAAAGATTAGAATTCGTGCAAATGGTAAATCAGGAGGTCATAATGGAATTAAGAGCATTATGGCTTGCTTAGGAACGAACAATTTTAATCGATTAAAAATTGGAATTCGTCATCCTGAAAACGAAAGTGTTGTTTCTTGGGTATTAAGTCCCTTTAATAATTACCAGCAAAAACTGATGGATGCAGCTTTTGAGACAAGCGAGAATGTCATTAATGATTTTATTAAAGGGAAGAACGCCCAATATTTAATGAATCAGTATAATTAGAATGAACATTACAGAGTTAATAAAAAAAGATAAAGAGTTAAATAATTTTATTGAAAAAGCTCCAGTAGAAAAAAGATCGCTTTTAACTGGAGTAAATTCAGGTGCTTTTGCTGCTGTACTGATGCAAATGCTAAAAGCTTGGCAGCAGCCATTGATTTTAGTTGAAGATAATGAAGAAAAGGCGCAGACTCTTTTAGATGAATTAGGAAACTTATTGCCTGATGATATGGTATTTAGCTTCCCAGTTGATGCTACAATTGCTACCCAAACGGCTATTGCATCTCCGGACGAACTTAGTCAAAGATTGCAGACCTTAGAGTTTTTAGCTGAAAAGAGAGCGGGGATTGTTGTAGTAACGCCTCAAGCTTTACAGTATAAGTTAAGTGATCCGAGAGATTTTACTAAGGCAAAAAAGATATTTAAGCCTGAGGTAGAATTCGATTTAGATAAGTTAACTGAATGGCTTACGCAGGCCGGGTATCGCAGAGAAAGCATTGTAGCCCGTCCTGGAGAATTTGCTCGTCGAGGAGATATTCTTGATATTTATCCTTTGGATCAAGAGAATCCGATTCGAATTGAATTCTTTGGGGATGAAGTTGATACCGTAAAGGAGTTTGATTCAGCTACACAGCGTAGTTTAGAAGAAAAAGACAGTATTTCAATTGGCCCAGCTCTAGATCGAGTATTTTCACCACATAATTTTCAAGAAGCGGTAGAAAAAATAAAGCAGGATATGAGCGAATCAATTGCTGAAGAAGAGAGCGTTAAAAATCATTTTGTTAAGGCAATTGATTTATTAGAAGCTGGTGGTTTACCAGATAACTATGCCTTTTTAATTGATTATTTACTTCCGCGATCTTTCAATTTAATTGATTATTTAGATAAAGATGGCTTATTACTATTTGATGATTGGCAGTCCATAAAAAAGAATGTAGCTGATGTGGATGCTCAAAATGAAGCTTTTATTTCCGAAGAAATAAAAGCCGGAGCAATGCTGAATAGTCAAAAATTACGCCATAGTTTTGAGCGAGTTGTTCAAAAATCAAAGCAAGCTCAGATTTTATTCTCGCTTTTCCAAAAAGGAATGGGCCGATTAAAATTTGATCAAATTCTTAACTTTACCACACGAGAAGTTCAACAGTTCTTTAGTCAAATGCCTTTGATTAAAAGTGAGCTAACACGATTTTCTAATGAAGGAAATACGGTTATCTTGCAAGCTGATTCGGAAACTCGTGCCAAGCAAATCGCTCAAAATTTAGTTGATTATGGTGTTGATATTCCGGTTGTAAAAGCAGATCAACTTTTATCAAATAAAGCTCAAATAACTGTAGGTAATTTTGCACATGGTTTTGCTTTACCTAGTTTAGATTTGGTTTATTTAACTGAACGAGAATTATTCAATCAAAGACCACATCACCGCAAACGTGTTAAGACTCTTGAAAATGCTCAACGGTTAAGAAACTATAATGAATTAAAACCAGGCGATTATGTTGTTCATGTCAATCATGGTATTGGACGGTTTGAAGGAATTAAAACATTAGATGTAGATGGTAAAAAACGTGACTATATCACTATTACTTATCAACATCATGATCAGCTATTTGTCCCTGCTGACCAATTAGGTTTAGTACAAAAATATGTGGCTTCTGAAGGCAGAGTTCCTCATATTAATAAATTGGGAAGCTCTGAGTGGACTAAGACTAAAAAACGGGTTCAGTCAAAAGTTGAAGATATCGCAGATGATTTGATTGAACTGTACGCAAAACGTGAATCTGAAAAAGGATTTGCTTTCAGTCCGGATGATGATTTACAAAAAGAATTTGAAGATGCTTTCCCATATCCTGAAACTCCAGATCAGCTTCGTTCAATTAGAGAAATTAAGGCTGATATGGAAAGTCCGAAGCCAATGGATCGACTTTTAGTGGGAGATGTAGGCTTTGGTAAAACTGAAGTTGCCTTGAGAGCTGCTTTTAAAGCAATTCGGGATGGAAAACAAGTTGCCTTTTTAGCTCCAACTACTATTTTGGCGCAACAACATTTTGAAACCATGCAAGACCGCTTTAAAGATTTTCCAGTCAATTGTGCGCTTTTATCACGTTTTCAAACTCCTGCTGAAGTGAAGGAGATAGTTGAAGGTGTAAAAAGTGGCAAGATTGATATGGTCGTTGGAACACACCGCTTGCTCTCAAAAGATGTCCAATTTAAAGACCTAGGCTTGTTAATTATTGATGAAGAACAGCGATTTGGAGTTAAGCATAAGGAAAGGCTAAAAGAATTAAAAGCCAATATCGATGTTTTGACTTTGACTGCTACTCCAATCCCTCGTACTTTACATATGTCGATGGTAGGAGTACGAGATCTTTCAGTTATGGAGACGCCACCTACTAACCGTTATCCAATTCAAACTTATGTTATGGAAGAGATGCCAAGTATTGTTCGTGAGGCAGTCCTTAGAGAAATGAAGCGTAACGGGCAAGTATTTTTCTTACATAATCGGATTGATGATATCGATAAAGTTGTTAGTCAATTGGAAGAACTGATTCCAGAAGCTAAAATTGAATATATTCATGGTCGCATGAGTGAAAACCAAATGGAAGATATTATGTATCGTTTTTCAAAAAACGAATTTGATATCTTGGTAACAACAACAATTATTGAAACGGGCGTTGATATGCCAAATGTTAATACTATGATTGTTGAAGATGCAGATCATTATGGATTAAGTCAGCTATATCAATTACGTGGTCGAATAGGCAGAAGTGCCCGTTTAGCCTATGCCTATTTCCTTTATCAACCAAATAAAGTTTTAACTGAAATTGGTGAAAAACGGCTTAGTGCAATCCGCGACTTTACTGAATTAGGATCCGGCTTTAAAATTGCTATGCGTGATTTATCAATTAGAGGGGCCGGTAATATGCTTGGAAAACAGCAACATGGCTTCATTGATAGTGTCGGTTATGATTTATATGCTCAAATGTTAGACGAAGCAATTAAGAAACGTAAAGGTAAAAAAGTTGTGGTTAAATCTAATGCAGAAGTTCAATTTGATTTGGAAGCATATATTCCCGATGATTATATTGCAGATCAAGAGCAAAAAATTGAGTTCTATAAGAAAATTAAGGGGATCAATGATCAAAAAGAGGCGGACAATATCGCAGATGAATTAATTGATCGCTTTGGTGATTATCCACTTGCTGTAGAAAATCTTTTGAATGTATCTACAGTTAAGGCAGATGCGGATTTAGCTAAAGTTGTATCTCTTACTCAAAAATCAAATGATAAGTTGCAAGTCATTTTTAATAATCAAGCTAGTGAGGAATTAGAAGGGCCAAATATTTTTAAGGCCCTAGAACATGTATCCCTAAGAGCACGAATTACTATGGATCCGCAAAAGAGATTGAACGTAATGCTTGAGCTTGAGAAAAATATGAGTACTAGACAATTATTTAATGAGCTTCATACATTCTTAGAAGCAGCTAGTGAGATTGTTCAAAAATAAGGAGAGAAAGAAAGTAATGAGAATCGATAAGTTTTTAAAGGTATCTAGATTAGTTAAAAGACGTACTGTTGCTAAAGAAATGGCTGATCAAGGAAGAGTAAAAGTTAATGACCGAGTAGTAAAATCTAGCTATGATGTTAAACTGGGTGATGTTATTGAAATCGGATTCGGTACAAAACAATTAAAAGCTCGTGTACTTGACTTAAGAGAAACAACTAAGAAGGCAGAAGCCAGTGACTTGTATGAGTTAATTGATTAATGACAAGGGAAGAGTAAGGTGTTATATTAATAACAAGTGGTGATATAATTAAGATTTAGAATATTAACGAAAAGGCAGGGACATCCGTATGCAGAGAGGGCCACGACTTTATAATGCCTTAAGCGATGAGGAACGCCTAGCACGTTTGCGACGTAAAGCAGCTAGAAAAGAAAAAGAGGTTCATCGCGTAAGGAAGAACCGAATTATTGCTTGTTTTGCAATTGCAATTTTAATTTTTGGGCTGCAACTAATTATGGTTCATGTGCAAACTGGTAGAATTAATAGTCAAATTCAAACTAATAAAGCAGAGTTAAACCAGGTTAACAAAACCAATAAAAAATTAAAATCACAGGTTGCAGACTTAAAAGATCCTGATTATGTGGCTAAAGTAATTCGCTATAAGTTCTATTATTCTAAATCTGGTGAATCAATTTATACTCTTCCTGAAAAAGAGGAGGATTATTAGTGAAATTTCCAATTGGATTAAGGCTCAATGCTAAAGTGAATAATATTACTAAAATTGGGATTTTTGTAACTTTACCACATCGACATCATGGTTTGATTTTCCATAAAGACTTCGGTGACAAGTGGGAAAGTGTTAAAAAGAAGTATAGTGTTGGAGACGAAATTCGTGTTGTTGTGATCAATAATCATGAAGGAAAAATTTCTCTATCATTGAGTCAGGTAAATAATTCTGATTTAGTTGATCCAACTAATGAATTTAAAGATAGCAAAGATTTTACTCCACTAGCTAAATTATTAGAGAAATCTACTGATAAAATAGCTAATTTAAAAAATCAATTGAATTTAAGTGACCAATAGTGGTCACTTTTTTAATCTAAAAATGACAAAATTTACAACTTTTTTTACTGAAAATAATATTGAAATAAAAAATAAAAAATTTTTACTGGCTGCAAGCGGCGGTCCAGATTCAGTAGCGTTGCTGAAGATGTTGGTTAATTTTTTACCTAATCCATCTGAACAATTGATTGTTGCACATTTGGACCATTGTCTAAGAGATGATAGCTTTTTAGAAAGCCAACTTTTACAAAGATTAACTTCAGCCCTTAAAGTAAAGCTAGTAGAAAAAAAGTGGCCAGTTGAACTTCATCCGCAAGCTGGGGTTGAAGCAAAAGCCAGAGAGTACCGTTATGCATTCCTGGCAAAGGTTGGAAGAAAGTATCAAACTGATTATCTTTTAACGGCACATCACGGGGATGATTTAATTGAAAATATTTTATTGAAGTTTATTCGCTCTGGGGATGTAGCTGAAATGAATAGTCTTCAAATTGTGGGAAATCTCGGTTCAATGAAATTGTTGCGCCCTTTAGTTAAATATTCTAAAGATGAATTATTGAAATATGATAAGGACCACCATCTTGATTTCATTGAAGATAAAACTAATTTTGAAGATGACACTTTAAGAAATCGTTTGAGACATCATGTTGTTCCATTATTAAAGAAAGAGACAAGTCATCTAGTTAAAAATGCTAACCACTTTAGTGAGAGTGTAGCGTTACTTTCAAAGTGTCAGAGTGATCTCTTTGATAGTTTACCTTCTCCAATAAATTTTAGTAAAGCGCTACGGGGTAAAAAGGAAGATATAGCTCGGTTAAATACACATGAAGCGGCAGCTTTTTTTGATTATTTAATCTATAAAAAGTGGCATCAAAGAATCCATTTTGATGAAATTGACTTGAATAAAAATGTGATTTTCAATAAAGAAAATTTTCAATTGCTTTTTTATCAAAAATATTACTATTTGATTAATAGAAATGAATTAGCTGTAATTGATCCTAAAAGAAAACTAGTTAAATTAAATGAAAAATTTTCTTTGAACGGGAAAAAATATTTAATTACCCAGGATGAAAAGTCACAAAAATTGGCTGGTTATTTTTATGGCGAAAAAGCAAAGTATTTAGAGGTAGGCAGCTTGCCACAAGGTAGTACATTAAAGTTAGCTACAGGAAAACAAACTAAGGCCAAGAAAAAATTTGCTGAAAATGGGATTCCTTTGGCTTTAAGGCCGTATTGTTTGACAGTCTGGCAAGAGGAAAAGCCAGTCTATGTTGAAAGTGTTTATCAAAATCAAGAATATAACCCCAATTTTGTACGCTATAATGTATATATTTATTTTTAAGTTTATGCAAAGTTCTATGGTAAAAGCATAATTTGTGGTAAAATCGTTGGAGTAATTCCAAGAAGTGTCGCGGAGGTTAATAGATGAAAAATAGAAGAAATAGACTGCTTTCTAACGGTCTTTTCTATATCATAGTATTCGTGATCCTCTTGGCTGGAATCAATTGGGCCGTGGGAGGCTCCGGTAGTAATGGTTCCACAGAAAATATCCGTTATTCTCAATTAGTAAAAGATTTAAAAGCGGGTAAAGTCAAGAGTATCAATGTACAACCATCTAATGGTGTATATACGGTTACTGGATCTTATAAGAAAGCTCAAAAGTCAAATAATCAAAATAATAATGGATTTGGACTAATTCCAAGTTCACAAAGTAGTAATGAAGTAACCCGGTTCAGTACTACGATGCTTCAAAATGACTCAATGGTTAAGACAATTTCCGATCTTGCCCAAAAGAGTGGGGCATCTATTTCTGGACAAGGTGAATCTCAATCTGGAACCTGGATCTCTACGATTGTGATGCTTGTCCCAACTTTGATTTTTATTGTCATGCTTTGGATGATGATGAATCAAGGTGGACAAGGCCGTGGCGGCGGTATGATGAACTTTGGTAAGTCACATGTTAAGCCACAAGATCCAAGTAAAAACAAGGTTAGATTCTCAGATGTAGCTGGGGAAGAAGAAGAAAAGCAAGAATTGGTTGAAATTGTTGAATTCTTAAAGAATCCAGCAAAATATACTAAATTAGGTGCTCGAATTCCGGCTGGTGTTCTTCTTGAGGGTCCTCCAGGTACTGGTAAAACTTTACTTGCACGTGCAGTTGCAGGTGAAGCCGGTGTACCATTTTATTCAATTTCTGGTTCAGACTTTGTAGAAATGTTTGTCGGTGTTGGTGCATCTCGTGTACGTGATCTGTTTGAAACAGCTAAGAAAAATGCACCAAGTATCATCTTTATTGATGAAATTGATGCTGTTGGACGTAAACGTGGTAATGGCGTAAGTGGTGGCCATGACGAAAGAGAACAAACTTTAAACCAATTACTGGTTGAAATGGATGGTTTCGAAGGTGATGAAGGTGTCATTGTTATGGCAGCTACTAACCGTTCTGATGTTCTTGATCCCGCACTTCTTCGTCCTGGTCGTTTTGACCGTAAGGTTTTAGTTGGTCGCCCAGATGTTAAAGGCCGTGAAGCTATTTTAAAGGTTCATGCTAAGAATAAACCTTTAGCCCCTGATGTTGATTTAAAGGAAGTAGCACGTCAAACTCCTGGCTTCGTTGGTGCTGATCTTGAAAATGTTTTGAACGAAGCTGCTTTAGTTGCTGCTCGTCGTAATAAGACTGAAATTACAGCTTCTGATATTGATGAAGCTGAAGATAGAGTTATTGCCGGCCCAGCTAAGAAAGATACTGTTATTTCTCCAGAAGAAAGAAAACGTGTTGCCTACCACGAAGCAGGACACGCAATTGTTGGATTGGTTCTTAGTGATTCAAGAACCGTTCGTAAGGTTACAATTGTTCCTAGAGGCCGTGCTGGTGGATATAACATCATGCTTCCAAAAGAAGACGAAAACATCATCACTAAGAAGCAGTTGATGGAACAAGTTGCTGGTTTAATGGGTGGTCGTGCTGGTGAAGAAGTAGTTGTGGGCGATAAGTCTACTGGTGCTTCAAATGACTTTGAACAAGCAACTAACATCGCTCGGGGTATGGTTACTCAATATGGTATGACTGATGTTGGTATGACTGAGCTTGAATCCCCAAGTATGCAATCACCTTATGGAACTAAGCCATATAGTGAAGCTACAGCTGCTAAGATTGATGAAGCAGTTAAAGAAATTCTTGATGAAGGTCATAAACAAGCAGTTGATATCATTAAGAGTCACCGTGAAACTCATAAGATTATTGCAGAAGCCTTACTCAAGTATGAAACTTTAAACGAAAAACAAATTCTTTCATTATTCAAGACTGGTAAAATGCCTGAAAATGATGAAAATGAATTTCCAAGTGAGTCTAAAGCTTCCACTTATGAAGAAGCAAAAGCCGCAATGGAAAAGAAGGATCAACAAAGAGAAGAAACTGAAAATAAGGATGATAAAGAAGACATTCATCCACTTCCTGATGATCATAAGAATATTGATAATATTCCACTTAATCCACCATCTGAAAAGAATGAATCTGATGATCACAGTTCAGATGAAAATAAGGATGAGTAAGAGTTTATTGTAATAGTAATGTTTAAACTCCTTTCTAATACTGAAATTGCAGATTTTAGAAAGGAGTTTTTTGGTATTAAGAATGAAATATTTAAGTAAAAAAGAAAAAAAGATTTTAATGATAAGCCTAATAAGTTGTTTAACAACTATAGTTCTCTTTTTCCTTTTATCTACTTTGACAGATTGTAATCCGATCTTTGGGGGAGTTCTTTATAGTGGGGATTTACCAAATCAATATTTATCCTTCTTTCAATATTATCGTCACTTAATGCTCGGTAATTGGAGTAGTGCGGGATTTAGCTTCCTTAATGGTTTAGGTGGAGATATGGCCGGAAATATCGGTTATTATCTTCTCAGCCCTCTGAACTTTATTGTGTTCCTGTTCCCAGCAAGTAAAATGAATATTGCTGTGTATATTATTATCCTGATCAAATTAGGTTTAATGAGTGGAACCTTTACCTGGCTTAGTTTAAAATGGTTTAAATTTAAGTACCAAGCATATCCTGTCTTTTTAGGAATTGCTTATGGCTTGAGCGGATATTCGATTGCTTATGCTGGAAATGTAATGTGGTTTGATGGTTTAGTCTTACTTCCGTTAATTTCCTATGCATTGATCAGAGGAATCAAGAAGAATGTTTGGCTGGCTTACAGTATTTTACTAGCATGTGCTATCATTTTTAATTACTATATTGGCTACATGATTTGTATCTTTTTAGTAATATTGTTTTTGGCATATACAGTTAACAATTTTGAAAATCGCAAAACTTTTCTTCATCAATTTACCGGTTTTGCAATTAGTTCAATCATTAGTGGGTTAATCAGCGCAGTAGTTATTCTACCAACTTTCTTTAACCTTTCTAGCAATAAGTTGTCTCAGGCAGACTTTAATTCTAATTTTAAAATTAAAACTTTAATTAGTGGCGGAAAAGCTGTTTCACGATTATTTATTGGCGATACTTACAATGATTGGGCACCAATTTTTGTTGGTACGTTAGTTTTAATTGTATTTATTCTTTACTTTATTGATGGACGTAACTCTATCAAAGAAAGAATTACTAATCTAGTTATTGGACTATTTTTTGTGTTGAGTATTACTGTGCCAAAAATCTATCTCTTTTGGCATGGTGGTCAACAAACTATTGCTTATCCATATCGTTTTGGATTTATTATTGTATTCTGGTTTTTACTTTTGGCGGCAAAAGAACTCTCTAATTTAAGTGAGTATCGAAAAGAAAGTAAAAACGAAAGACTCATTGCTGCTGGAATTTACTTACTTGTTAGTTTGGCAGCTGTATATATTCGTCGTAGAATTGGACCATGGAATGGTTATGCTTGGCTGGCAGTTGTCCTAGTAATTATATTTGGAATCTTGGTTTATTTCTCTGATAAACGATTTGTTCGTGTAACTTTATTATTGGTAGGATTAGTTGAATTAGCCGGTAATGCCTATATTGGTTTGAATCACCTCGGAATGAAAAGTGGAGCATATCCATCTTATGTGTCTGAGAATCAGAGTATTATTTCTCGAATTCCAAATTCTGATAAAACGGGTAGATTGGCTAAAAACTATGAACTAAATAATGATCGCGGTGAGGGATACACTTTTAATTACCGGGGGATGGAAGAATTTTCATCAAATAATGATTCTCGCATTAGTTCATTAATGACTGATCTTGGTTTTTCAACTTTTCGTTATTTCTACTATTATCAAACAGGTACTGTAGTAACAGATGCTATTTTTAATGTAAAAACGTTTATTAATAGTTCGCTTTCTAATCAAAGTGTTTCACCAGAATACATTAGCTATGGTTTGAGAAATGATTTAAAGAATCATCCTGTAATTCTAAAACAGGGTGATAAGACGGCCTATCGAAATGAAACTTTACCTTTTGCCTTTGCAGGTGGTTTAGCTAATAAGCTGAAGTTTAAAGAAGAAAATCCAGTATATAATCAAAATTTGGTTTTAAATTCTTTAACTCAAACTAAAAAAGATGTTTTGAGCTATAGCTCTAAAAATGCTGAAATTAATTCTAAGAATATAAATCTTAAATTTAAGAAAGGTAAGTTTAAAGCTGAGAGAACTTCCGAAAATCCTGGTACTATAACCTTTACATATAGCAATTTGAAACCTGATCAAGTTGGTTACATCCGCTTTAGTAAGAATTTAATGGAGCAGATTGTGGTTTTAAATAGCTATCAAATGAAGCAAAAGCCGGATTACCGTTTACCATTTACTGTCTCAATTAATGGAAAAGATGTTCATCTTCAACAATACACAGATCAACTTATTGGAGTTCAAGCTGATAAAGACGGAAAACTGGTAGTGAAGATGACTTTAGACGGAAAGTCAAATGAAGTTGAGTTTAAATATCCACGTTTTGTGAATATTGATCAAACTGCATTAGAAGATAAGGTTAAAAAAGCTCAAAATAATCGCATGAAGTTTTCCGCGTTTAGGGATAGCTATGTAGCTGGAACAGTAAAGACTGATAAAAATGAAAACTTAGCAACCACCATTCCTTACAGTAAAGGATGGCGAGCAGAAGTTGACGGAAAACCAGTTAAAATTAATCGAACTTTGAAAGTGTTTATTGGCTTAAAATTAAAGCCGGGAACGCATCAAATAACTTTCAAATATAGAACACCTGGTTTTGTCATCGGTGCTTTACTAAGCATTATCGGTATTATTGCCTTAGCTGTATATACGGTCTATCTAAAGAAAAATAAAACATCTATTAGTCAGAAAACTAATAAATAGGTGAAATAAAGATTGTACACCCCTCTAAAATTAGAGGGGTGTATTTAGAATTAAGGATAATAATGAAAAAGTTGAGTAAAGAAAAGAAAAATATTCTGAAACTGTGTTTGATAAGTTTCGGAATAACTATAGCGATTTTCCTAATTGTATCTAGTTTGGCAAATTGTAATCCGTTTTTAGGTGGAGTTTTATGGGGTGGAGATTTACCAGATGAATATCTGTCATTTTTTCAATATCTTCGTCGTTTGATTTTAGGAAACTGGAGCAGTTTGCAATTTAGTTTTGCTAATGGGTTAGGCGCGGATATGGCTGGAAACATTGGTTACTATCTTGCTAGCCCATTTAATTTACTAATTTTGTTATTCCCAGCTAGTCAAATAAATTTAGCACTTTATGTAATAATTATTATCAAATTAGGTTTAGCTAGTGCAGCATTTACATTTTTAATCTTAAATTTTTTCAATTTTAAAAATCAGATCTATTCAGTTTTTCTGGGAATTATTTATGGATTAAGTGGATACTGCATCGGATATGGAGCAAATTTAATGTGGCTCGATGGAGTAATCCTATTACCATTAATTATTTACGCTCTGATCAAAGGTTTAGTTAAAAGACACTGGACTCTTTATATTGTCTTGCTAGCATGTGCCATAATTTTTAACTATTATATTAGCTACATGATTTGTATCTTCATGGTAATTGCCTTTTGTGCTTATACAATCAATAATTTTAAGGATAAAAAAATATTCATCCAGCAGATAATTGATTTTGTAATAAGTTCACTAATTAGTGGGCTAATTAGTGCGGTTATTACTTTACCAACCTGGATGAATCTATCTAATAATAAATTTGCTGAACACACTATCAATGAAGGTTTTAGACTAAGTCCAGTTTCTTCAATTGCTAAAAGCATATCTGCTCTCTTTATGAAGAATACCTTTAATGGATCGCCCCTTTTATTTATTGGTACTTTAGCAATAATTATTTTTATTTTGTACTTTATTGATAATAAGAATTCAAAAAAAGAAAGAATTATTAACTTAGTGATTGGTTTAGTTTTTCTACTAAGTTTGGTTCAAACAAAAATCTATCTTTTCTGGCATGGAGGACAAAAACCAGTTGGTTTTCCATATAGATTTAGTTTTATTATTATCTTTTGGATTTTATTATTAGCTGCAAAAGAATTAGCAGGTTTTGATTTAAAGAAAAAACAACTTCTATTAGCATCAGGAATCTACTTCGTTGTTGGACTTTTAGTGACTGTCTTAAGACTGCACTATGGAAAATACGATATGTATATGTTGGTTTCGCTGGGCTTAATTATTTTGTTTAGTATTTTACTTTATTTTTCAGACCATAAATCATTTCGTTTTGTTCTCGTGATGGTAGGAGTAGTAGAGATTGCTATTAGTAGTTATCTTATGTTGGATCGAATAGGGATGAGAAGTAATATATACTCTAATTATGTAACTGAAAACCAAGAGTTATTTGATCATTTGCCAGCTAGTGTTAAAAGTAAAAGAATAGCCAAAAATTATTTTTTAAATAATGATCGTGGCGAAAGCTACGCATTTAACTACAAAGGAGCAGAGATTTTTTCTTCTAATAATGATCCCAAAATTAGTAAATTATATGCTAACTTAGGATTATCAGCATATGGTTATTATTATTTCTATAAAACCGGAACAGTAGTGACTGATGCTATTTTCAATATTGGTGGTTTTATTGATAATTCCTTACCAAGTCAGAGTATCTCCCCTGAATATATTAGTTATGGGCTGAGAGATGATTTGAAAAATAATCCAATTTTATTAAAAGAAAAGCAGTACACAGCATATCGAACTGATACATTACCACTTGTTTTTGCTGGTAATTTATCTAATAATTTAAAATTTAAGAGTGATGATCCTGTTTATAATCAAAATTTAGTTTTAAATTCGTTAACTCAAACTCAAGGAAATGTCTTAACTTATAGTCCAAAAGTTGCAAAAATTAAAGTAACTGATAGTGAGTTGAATCAGGAAAGGAAGAAGTTTACAGTCACTCGGACATCTGATAAAGAGGGAAGTGTAACTTTTACTTTTGACGGTTTGAAACCAAAAGAAACGGCCTATGTTCAATTTGGTAAAGATTTAATGGGATTTGCGGATCCACTAACTACTTATCATGCAACGCAGGATAGAAATAATAAACCTGAATTAAGTATTACCATTAATAAAAAAGATGTTCGACTTCAACCACAAGTTAAACAACTAATTGGTGTTCGAGCAAATCAAAAAGGACAGGTCCAAATTAAGTGGAGCCTAGCAGGAAATAAACGAATTCTGACTAGCGAAATACCACGTTTAGTAAATATTAATTCAACTTTATTGCGATCTAAAGTTTCACAAGTTAATAATAAAAAACAGATGCACTTAACAACTTTTAGAGATAATTATCTATCAGGAAAAATAAATACCACTAAAAACGAAAATCTGGTAACTACTATTCCATACAGTAGGGGTTGGAAAGTAAAAGTAGATGGTAAACCAGTTAAGGTTAGCCGAACTTTGGATGTATTTATTGGTTTAAATATGAAATCTGGTAAGCATACTGTAGTAATGAGATATAGGACTCCTGGATTGCTTATTGGAGTTATAACAAGTATCATAGGTATAATCTTACTAGTGGTATTTAATAGGTACTTGGAAAAGAAAAAATATTAGTCAAAGAATAAAGTCTATAATTTATAGGCTTTATTTTTTAGGAGAAAGAAAAAAATGAAAGATTATTTAGTAAAAGCAATTGATAAAACTAAGAATTTACGATTAATTACGGTTGATGCTAAAGATTTAGTAAGTGAAGCACAAAAAAGACATGATACTTGGAGTGCATCTTCAGCTGTGCTTGGAAGAACACTTATTGGAGGATTGCTCTTGTCAGCAGCTTTATTGAAATATAAAGATGAATTAACTGTTAGATTACTTGGAAATGGTCCAGTGGGAGCAACTATTGTAACAGCAAAAGCTGATCTAACAATTAAAGGATATATCCAAAATCCCCATATAGCTCTTCCACCTAAAAAAGATGGGCATATCGATGTGGCAAAAGCCGTTGGAAAAGGTTGGCTTGAGGTAACCAAAGATCAAGGTTTGAAGGAACCATATACAGGTCAAGTTCCAATTGTTAGTGGGGAGATTGCAGAAGATTTTACATATTATCTAGCCAAATCAGAGCAAATTCCTTCAGCTGTTGGTCTATCAGTATTTGTTGAGCCTAATAATGAGATTGGGGCAGCTGGCGGATTTATTTTACAGGCATTACCTGGAGCTACTGATGAGCAATTGGCTGAAGTTGAAAAGAGAATCAAGGCTCTTCCTAATCTTTCTACTTTATTTTTAGATGGAATGACACCTGAAAATTTGGCAGAGAGAATCTTAGGGACTGATTGTAAAATTTTAGCTAAAGAGGATGTTTCTTTTGCTTGTGATTGTTCGAAAGAAAAATATAGTCAAATCTTGGCTACCTTAAAACCAGCACAATTAAAAGAAATGATTGAGAAGGATCATGGCGCAGAGTTAGTTTGCCGCTTTTGTAAAGAAAAATATCATTTTACTGAAGATGAGTTAAAAGATGTCCTTAAGAAGGCAAATTAAAGTGGTGTGTAATGAATAGTTTTGCTATGATATTAGGGTATTTGAAAGGGTGAGCAAGTATGAAAAACGATAGTTGGAAAATTAGGGATGTTGAAATTCCTAATCGTGTAGTAGTTGCACCGATGGCTGGAATTTCAAATGCTGCTTTCCGAGTAGTATGTAAAGAATTTGGTGCAGGCCTAGTAGTGTGTGAAATGATTTCAGATCATGGAATTATTTATCGCAATAAAAAGACCTTGGAAATGTTAACGGTTGATCCTCGTGAACATCCAATGAGTATTCAAATTTTTGGTGGTAGTGAGGAAACTTTAGTTGAAGCTGCTCATTATGTTGATACTCATACAGCAGCTGATATTATCAATATTAATATGGGTTGTCCTGTACCAAAGGTAACAAAAACTGATGCTGGAGCTCGTTGGCTATTAGATCCAAATAAGATCTATCAAATGGTCCATGCAGTTGTTCGTAATGTAAGTAAACCAGTTACTGTTAAGATGAGAACAGGCTGGGATCAAAAACATATTTTTGCGGTTGAAAATGCTTTGGCTGCTCAAGAAGCAGGAGCTAGTGCTGTTGCGATGCATGGTCGGACTAGAAAGCAAATGTACATGGGCGAAGCTGACTGGGAAACTTTGAAGGATGTAGCAGATGCTTTGACTATTCCTTTTGTTGGTAATGGGGATGTTACTACTCCTGAAAAGGCAAAAGTAATGCTAGAAGATGTTGGAGCAGATGCAGTGATGGTTGGTAGAGCGGCTTTAGGGAATCCATGGATTATTAAAGATATGGTCCACTATTTGGATACCGGAGAGAAATTACGTCCACAAACTGTTGAAGAAAAAGTTGAAACTGCTAAAGATCAATTAAATGGATTGATTGATCTTAAGGGAGAAAAAATTGCTGTTCCTGAATTTAGAAGACAAGCAGCTTATTATTTAAAAGGAATTCCCCGTTCAGCTCGAACCCGTGCTAAAATAAATGATGTTTGGACGAAAAAAGAAGTTTTTGACTTGTTAGATGATTTTGTGGAAAAATATGAAGCGAGACAAAAGCAAATTAACCAATAAAAGGAGTTTTTAGAGTGGCAAAGAATGAAATGAACGACCAACTAATCGCTCGTCGTGAAAAAATGGACGAAATGCGTGAAAATGGTATTGAACCTTTCGGCGTAAGAAAATTTGATCGTCAAGACTTAGCTCGTACTTTGAATGAAAAGTATAGCAACGAAGATAAAGATGAATTAAATGCTGATATGCCTATGACTAAGATTGCAGGTCGTATGCTTGCAAAACGTGGTAAGGGTAAAGTTGGATTTGCAGATCTTTATGACCGTACTGGTAAGATTCAAATTTATGTACGTAAAGATATCGTTGGTGAAGATAACTACAAGATTTTTAAGAAGTCCGATATTGGTGACTTTTTAGGTATTGATGGTGAAGTAATGAAGACCGATACTGGTGAGTTGACTATTCGTGCTACTCACATTACTTTCTTATCTAAGGCTCTCCGTCCATTACCTAATAAATGGGATGGTTTAAAGGATGTTGAACAAATTTATCGTCAACGCTACCTTGACTTAATTACAAATCATGATAGTTACATGCGTTTTGTTCACCGTACTCAAATTATTCAAGCTATTCGTGGTTATTTAAATAATAGAGATTTCTTAGAAGTTGAAACTCCAGTTCTCCACAATATTCCTGGTGGTGCTGAAGCTCGTCCATTTATTACTCACCACAATGCTTTGGATATTGATCTTTACATGAGAATTGCTTTGGAACTTCCATTGAAGCGTTTAATTGTTGGTGGTATGGAACGTGTTTATGAAATCGGCCGTGTATTTAGAAATGAAGGTCTTGATACTAAGCACAACCCAGAATTTACCGAACTTGAAACTTATGCAGCTTACTGGGACTTCCATGATGTAATGGATGAAGCAGAAGGAATTATTAGAGCAGCTGCTAAAGTTGTTTCACCAGATGGTAAGATTACTTACCAAGGAACTGATATTGACTTAGGTAAGCCATTCCGCCGTGTTCACATGGTTGATTTAATCAAGGAAAAGACTGGTGTTGACTTCTGGAAGCCAATGACTATTGAAGAAGCAAGAAAAGTTGCTGATGAACACAAGGTTCACTATGAAAGCTACTGGAAGGTTGGCCACATTATCAATGCCTTCTTTGAAGAATTCGGTGAAGGATCAATTGTTCAACCTACTTTTGTTTATGGACACCCAGTAGAAGTATCTCCACTTGCTAAGAAGAATGCTGATGATCCAAGATTTACTGATCGTTTTGAAATCTTCATTATGGGTGCAGAATATGGTAATGCATTCTCAGAATTAAATGATCCAGATGATCAACGTCATCGTTTCGAAGACCAAATGGCTGAAAGAGAAGCCGGTAACGATGAAGCAGATATGATTGATGAAGATTACCTTCGTGCTATGGAATTCGGTATGCCTCCTACAGGTGGTTTGGGTATTGGTATTGATCGTTTGGTAATGCTTTTAACTGATGCTCCTGCTATTCGTGATGTCTTACTCTTCCCAACAATGCGCCCTGAAAAGGTGGAAAGTGTTGAAGCTGAAGTGCAAGAAGATTTGAAGAATAAAAAGAATAAATAATTTTTTAAATAGACTGTCGTAGAGGACGGTCTATTTTTTTATATTTTTTTCAAAAAAATGCTTGCAATAAAAAGATATTTTGCTATACTAATAAATGTACTGCGGAAGTAGTTCAGTGGTAGAACATCACCTTGCCATGGTGGGGGTCGCGGGTTCGAATCCCGTCTTCCGCTCCAGTATAAAAGACTCACCGAAGCGTGAGTCTTTTTTGTTATTCGGGATGTGGCTCAGCTTGGTAGAGCGCTACGTTCGGGACGTAGAAGTCGCAGGTTCAAATCCTGTCATCCCGATTGAATATTATTTTATTAAAAAGTTCGTCTTGGGTTAGAAAGACGAACTTTTTTGTATATAATGTTCATGAAAATATCAAATGGTTTACATTTACTAAATGTAAGTGATAATATATTTGTCTAAAGATTGTAATATTGATCTTAAAAGAAGTAAGGCGGTGCAAAATGGAAAAATCATATAGTGATAGTGCAAAAAATGTTCTTGAAATTGCTAAAGAGCAAGCACAAAACTTTCACCATCGAATTATTGGAACAGAGCATGTTCTGCTTGCTTTAGTAATTGAAGCTAATGGGGATGCTGGAAAACTTTTGCGTGAAAGAAATGTAACACCAACCTTAGTGCGAGAAGAAATTGAAAGATATACTGGCTATGGTTCAAGTCCAAAGGCCACATATATGGAAATGTCCCCACGCTTAAGTTTAGTTTTGAATTTTGCTAAACAAAAGGCTGACGAATTAGGGACTGCTCAAATTGAGACAAAACATATTTTGCTAGGTTTGTTAGCTAGTGATCAAATTTTAGCAAGTTTAATTTTGAAAAATATTGGTGTAGATCCACGAGATTTAAGTCAGGATGTAAATGATAGTTTCATGGATGGTTCTGGGGAAGAAAATAATGTTCTTGGTATTTCTTCAGCCACTGGTATGAAAAAAGGTAAGTCATTGACTCCAAATTTAGATAAAGTTAGTGTGAATCTAAATAAAAGAGCCCGTGAAGGTGCAATTGACCCGGTAATTGGTAGAGATAAAGAAATAAAAAGAGTAATTCAAATCTTATCTCGAAGAACCAAAAACAATCCCGTTTTGGTAGGAGAACCTGGTGTTGGTAAGACTGCAGTTGCCCAAGGAATAGCAGCCGCAATTGTAAATCATGAAGTTCCGGATACTCTAGCTAAAAAACGAGTTATGGCCTTGGACATGGGAAGTTTAATTGCTGGAACTAAATATCGTGGTGAATTTGAAGATAGAATGAAGAAGATTCTAAAAGAAATTCAACAGGATGGTTCAGTTATCTTATTTGTTGATGAAATGCATACTTTGATTGGTGCAGGTGGCGCGGAAGGTGCAATTGATGCTTCAAATATCTTAAAGCCTTCATTAGCACGTGGCGATATTCAAATGATTGGTGCTACGACTTTTGATGAGTACCAAAAATATATTGAAAAAGATCAAGCTTTAGCAAGACGTTTTCAACAAGTAAAAATTGGTGAACCTTCAAAAGAAGAAACTGTGGATATTTTAAAAGGCTTGCGCCCTAAATATGAAAAATTCCACAATGTAAAAATTGAAGATGAGGCAATTAATGATGCAGTTGAATTTTCAACACGTTATATTGCTAACCGATTCTTACCTGATAAAGCAATTGATTTGATTGATGAAGCAAGTGCAGCTGTAAAAATTCAAGCAATCGGTAAAAGTGATCCTCGTCTAACTAAATTGGATACACAAATTAATGATGTTATTCATCAGAAAGAACAAGCTGCAGAAAATCAAAATTTTGTTCAAGCAGCTAAGTTACGGGATGAGGAAAATAAGCTTACACAGGATCGGGATAAATTAATCGAAAAAGTAGAGAATAAAAACTCTAAAAAGTCGATTGTTGATTCTGATAAGATCGCTCAAATTGTATCTGAATGGACTGGTGTGCCCGTTACTAGAATGAAGAAGAGTGAAACTAAACGTTTAGCTCATTTAGAAAGTATTTTGCATGAACGTGTAATTGGACAGGACGAAGCTATCAGTGCCGTAAGTCGAGCAATTAGACGAAGTAGAAGTGGAATTAAGGATGAAAATCGTCCAATCGGTTCGTTCTTATTCCTAGGACCTACTGGTGTTGGTAAGACAGAATTAGCTAAGGCTCTTGCTGCAGCAGTCTTTGGCTCAGAACGAAATATTATTCGTGTAGACATGTCTGAATACATGGATCAGATTGCAACAAGCAAATTAATTGGTTCGGCACCAGGATATGTAGGATATGAAGAGGGTGGTCAGCTCTCAGAACGTGTAAGACGTAATCCATATTCAGTAATTTTATTGGATGAAGTAGAAAAAGCTCATCCGGATGTGTTTAATTTATTGCTTCAAGTTTTGGATGAAGGATTTTTAACTGACTCTAAAGGTAGAAAAGTCGATTTTAGAAATACCATTATTATCATGACTTCTAACCTTGGGTCACGTAGTTTGCAAGAAGATAAGACAGTTGGGTTTGCAGCGGATAATGCTGATAAAAATAAACTTCAACAAGAAAAAGTTACGGCGGCTGTTAAACAATTCTTCAGACCAGAATTTTTAAACAGAATTGATGAGACCGTGGTCTTTGATAGCTTAACTAAGAAACAATTGCGTGAAATTGTTAGCTTAATGACTGGTCATTTGGTAGATCGCTTAGCTAAAAAAGACGTAACCTTAAAGATTTCACCAGCGGCTTTAGATGTATTGGCTAAAGATGGATTTGATCCAGAGATGGGCGCTCGTCCATTACGTCGTGCAATTCAACATGAACTTGAAGATGTAATTGCTGAAGATTTAATTAGTGAAAAAATTAAGGCTGACCAAATTGTAAAAGTTGGAGCTCATCAAGGTAAATTAAAATTTACAATTGTTGATAAAGATAATACTTTAGTTAAAAATTAGTTTTTTGACAAATTAGTAATATAAGTGTAAAATACTAAACGTTTAAAAGGCTGAAATTCAGGATTTCGCTGATCTATTGTCCAGCGAGATGATAAAACAAAAACGACATTTACGTTGTTTTTGTTTTTTTGTACCCAAATTTTGACTTTTTGCAATTTGTAACACAAATGTAATATTTAGATTCTTATATAAGAAAGGATGTTTTCTTTGTTAGGACACGCTGTGAACTACGGTAGTCACCGGACAAGACGTAGCTTCTCTCGAATTAAAGAAGTATTGAAGTTACCTAACTTGACTGATGTACAAACGCAATCTTACAAGTGGTTTCTTAATGAAGGTATTCGTGAAATGTTTGACGACATTATGCCGATTTCAGACTTTTCAGGAAAACTTTCTTTAGAGTTTGTTGATTACAAGCTCTTGAAGCCAAAATACACTCTTGAAGAAGCACGTGATCACGATGCTAATTACTCTGCTCCTCTTCATGTAACTTTGAAGTTAACCAACCATGAGACCGGAGAAATTAAGACTCAAGACGTCTTCTTTGGAGAATTCCCATTAATGACTGATTCAGGAACTTTCGTTATTAATGGTGCTGAGAGAGTTATTGTTTCTCAGCTTGTTAGATCTCCTGGTGTTTACTACCATTCAGATTTTGATAAAAATGGTCGCCAAATTTTCGGTGCTACAGTTATTCCTAACCGTGGTGCATGGCTTGAATATGAAACTGATGCTAAAGATTTAGCTTATGTTCGTATCGATCGTACTCGTAAGCTTCCTTTAACTGTTTTAATTCGTGCTTTAGGATTTGGTTCTGATAGTGAAATTGCGGATATGTTTGGTGAAAGTGATTCACTTCGTTTCACTTTAGAAAAAGATATCCACAAGAATCCTGCTGATTCTCGCGTTGCAGAAGCATTAAAGGATATTTACGAAAGATTACGTCCAGGTGAACCTAAGACAACTGATTCATCTCGTTCACTTTTATATGCTAGATTCTTTGATCCAAGAAGATATGATTTAGCTCCAGTTGGTCGTTATAAGATCAATAAGAAACTTTCTTTAAAGAATCGTTTACTAAGACAAACTTTGGCTGAAACTTTAGCTGATCCTGATACTGGTGAAATCATTGCTAAAAAGGGTGACGTTGTTACCCACGAACTTCTTGATAAATTATCGCCTTACTTAGATCGTGATGACTTTAAGATGGTAACTTATGAACCTTCAAAGGAAGGTGTGTTACCTGATCCAGTAACAGTTCAAGAAATTAAGGTATATTCTAAAGTTGATCCTGAACGTGTAGTTAAGTTAATGTCTAACGGCCACATTGCAGATGATGTTAAACATTTAACTCCTGCTGATGTATTGGCATCAATTAACTACTTCTTCGACCTTCAAGATAATATTGGTACTACTGATGATATTGACCACTTAGGTAACCGTCGTATTCGTCGTGTAGGTGAATTACTTCAAAACCAATTTAGAATTGGTTTAGCAAGAATGGAACGTGTTGTACGTGAAAGAATGTCAATCCAAGACATTTCTACTGTTACACCACAACAATTAATCAATATTCGTCCTGTTGTTGCTTCAGTTAAGGAATTCTTTGGTTCATCACAATTATCACAATTTATGGATCAAAACAACCCACTTGGTGAGTTAACTCACAAGCGTCGTATGTCAGCCTTAGGACCTGGTGGTTTGTCTCGTGACCGTGCTGGATATGAAGTTCGTGACGTGCACTATACTCACTATGGTCGTCTATGTCCTATTGAAACTCCTGAAGGACCTAACATTGGTTTGATTAACTCTTTAGCAACTTACGCTATTGTTAACAAGTATGGTTTCATTGAAACACCATATCGTCGTGTTTCTTGGGATACTCACAAGGTTACTGATAAGATCGACTACTTAACTGCTGATGTAGAAGATAATTACATTATTGCTGGTGCTAACGCTCGCTTAAATGAAGATGGTTCTTTCAAAGATAAGATTGTTTTAGCCCGTCATAAGGAAGATAACCTAGAAGTTACCCCTGATAAGATTGACTACATGGACGTTATTCCTAAGCAAGTAGTTTCAGTAACTTCTGCATGTATTCCTTTCCTTGAAAACGACGACTCTAACCGTGCTTTGATGGGGGCTAACCACCAACGTCAAGCTGTTCCATTGATTAATCCACATGCACCAATTGTTGGTACTGGTATGGAATACCGTGCAGCACATGACTCTGGGGATGCATTAGTTGCTAAAGCTCCTGGTGTGGTTGAATATGTTGATGCAAACGAAATTAGAATTAGAAGAGACGATGATACTTTAGATAAGTATGTTCTTGAAAAATTCCGTCGTTCAAACGCAACTAAGAACTACAACCAAACTCCAGCTGTTAAGCAAGGTGAACGAGTAGTTGCAGATGAAGTTATTGCTGATGGTCCAGCAATGGAAAACGGCGAATTAGCTCTAGGTCAAAACCCAATCATTGCATTCTTGACTTGGAACATGTACAACTATGAAGATGCCGTTATGATTTCTGAACGTATGGTTAAAGATGATGTTTACACTTCTATCCATATTGAAGATTATGAATCAGAAGCTCGTGATACTAAGTTAGGACCTGAAGAAATCACACGTGAAATTCCAAATGTTGGTGAAGATGCACTTAAAGACCTTGATGAAGAAGGTATTGTTCGCATCGGTGCTGAAGTTCAAGATGGTGATATCTTAGTTGGTAAAGTAACCCCTAAGGGTGTGACTGAATTATCAGCTGAAGAACGTTTGCTTCACGCTATTTTTGGTGAAAAAGCTCGTGAAGTTCGTGATACTTCCTTGCGTGTACCTCACGGTGGTGGCGGTATTGTTCAAAACGTTCAAGTATTCACTCGTGAAGCAGGCGACGAATTGCCACCTGGTGTAAATAAGATGGTTCGTGTTTACATCGTTCAAAAACGTAAGATTCAAGTCGGTGACAAGATGTCTGGTCGTCACGGAAACAAGGGTACTATTGCCTTAGTTTGTCCTGAAGAAGATATGCCATACTTACCAGATGGTCGTCCAGTAGATATTTGTTTGAACCCAATGGGTGTGCCTTCACGTATGAACATTGGACAGGTTCTTGAATTACACTTGGGTATTGCTGCTAAACAGCTTGGTATTCACGTTGCTACTCCAGTATTTGATGGTGCTTCTGAAGATGATATGTGGAATATGGTTCGTGAAGCTGGTATTGGAAAAGATGGTAAAACTGTTCTTTACGATGGACGTACTGGTGAACCATTCCACAACCGTGTTTCAGTAGGTATTATGTACTACTTGAAGTTGACTCACATGGTTGATGATAAGATCCACGCACGTTCAATTGGGCCTTACTCACTTGTTACTCAACAACCACTTGGTGGTAAAGCACAATTTGGTGGACAGCGTTTCGGTGAAATGGAAGTTTGGGCTCTTGAAGCTTATGGTGCTGCTTACACACTACAAGAAATCTTAACTTACAAGTCAGATGACGTTGTAGGTCGTGTTAAGGCTTATGAAGCTATTGTTAAGGGCGAAAGAATTCCAAAACCTGGTGTACCAGAATCATTCCGCGTTCTTGTTAAAGAATTACAATCTCTTGGTTTAGATATCAAGGTGTTGGATATGGATCATAAAGAAATTGAGTTACGTGATATGGATGATGACTCTAACGATCATTTCAATATCGATACTTTATCTAAACTTGCTGAACAACAAGAAAAGAAGAAGTTAGCTGAAGAAGCTGCAAAAAAGGATGATAAGCCAGATGAACCTGTAGATGAAAGTGATTCTTCAACTTCATCTGATGATAAGGTTTCTAAGTAATATAGGAGGTTAAACTTTTGATCGACGTAAATAAGTTTGAAAGTATGCAAATCGGTTTGGCTTCTCCAAACAAGATCAGAAGTTGGTCTTATGGTGAAGTTAAAAAACCAGAAACTATCAACTATCGTACTTTGAAACCAGAAAAAGATGGTTTGTTCGATGAAAGAATCTTCGGACCAACTAAGGACTGGTCTTGTGCTTGTGGTAAGTACAAGGGTATTCGTTACCGTGGCATTGTTTGTGATAGATGTGGTGTTGAAGTTACTTCTGCTAAAGTTAGAAGAGAACGTATGGGTCACATTGAACTAGCTGCACCGGTTTCACATATCTGGTATTTCAAAGGTATCCCTTCACGTATGGGATTAGTCTTAGATATTTCACCTCGTGCATTGGAAGAAGTAATTTATTTTGCTGCTTACATTGTTATTGATGCAGGTGATACTGATCTTGAAGATAAACAGCTTTTAACAGAAGCTGAATATCGTGAAAAGAAAGCAAAATTCGGTGACCGTTTTGAAGCTAAAATGGGTGCTGAAGCTGTAAAAGAACTTCTAGAACAAGTAGATATTGATAAAGAAGTTCATGAACTAAAAGAAGAATTAAAGACTGCTACTGGTCAAAAGAGAACTCGGGCTATCAGAAGATTAGACATCTTGGATGCCTTTAAGAATTCAGGTAACAAGCCTTCATGGATGGTTATGGATTGTATTCCTGTTATTCCACCAGACTTGAGACCAATGGTTCAACTTGATGGTGGACGTTTCGCAACTTCTGACTTGAACGATTTATACAGACGTGTAATCAACCGTAACAATCGTTTAAAGAGATTGTTAGACTTAAATGCACCAAGAATTATCGTTCAAAACGAAAAGCGTATGCTTCAAGAAGCAGTTGACGCATTAATTGACAACGGTAGACGTGGACGTCCAGTTGTCGGACCAGGTAATCGTCCTCTTAAATCTCTTTCTCACATGTTGAAAGGTAAGCAAGGACGTTTCCGTCAAAACTTACTTGGTAAACGTGTTGACTACTCAGGTCGTTCAGTTATCGATGTTTCACCTGAATTGAAGTTTTACCAATGTGGTGTGCCACGTCCAATGGCTCTAGAATTATTTAAGCCATTTGTAATGCACGAATTAGTAAAACGTGGTTTAGCATCTAACATTAAGAATGCTAAGCGTAAGATTGATCGTGAAGATGATGATATCTGGGATATCTTAGAAGATGTAATTAAAGAAAGACCAGTTCTTTTAAACCGTGCACCTACTCTTCACCGTTTAGGTATTCAAGCCTTTGAACCAGTTTTGGTACCTGGTAAATCAATTCGTCTTCACCCACTTGCTTGTGAAGCTTACAATGCCGACTTTGATGGTGACCAGATGGCCATTCACGTTCCATTATCTGATGAAGCTGTAGCAGAATCACGTTTGCTGATGCTTGCTGCTCACCATATCTTAGCTCCTAAGGATGGTAAGCCAATCGTTACACCTTCTCAGGATATTGTTTTGGGTAACTACTGGTTAACTCAAGCAGAGCGTGGTCGTGAAGGTGAAGGAATGATCTTTGATTCACCAGCTGAAGCAGCTATTGCATATGCAAATGGTGATATTCACTATCATACTCGTATTGGTTTAGCAGCTGACTCAATGCCAGAAAAGCCATGGCCAAAGGGCTACGAACATGGAATTTTTGTAACTACTTACGGTAAGTTAGTATTCAACCAAATTTTCCCTAAGGATTTCTACTACATTAACGATCCTACTCAAGAAAATCTTACTCACCCAGTAGATGAAAGATACTTCTTACAACCAGGTGAAGATATCCATGAAAAGCTTGACAATATGAAACTTGGTCAAGCCTTTAAGAAGGGATTCTTATCAGATTCTATTGCTCAAATTTACAAGGATTACAAAGTTCAAAGAACTTCTGATTTCTTGGATGATTTGAAGGAACTAGGCTACACTGTATGTACCACTTCTGGTTTAACTATCGGTGTTGAAGATATCCCGACAATTAGTGATAAAGATGATATTGTAGCAGAAGCTCGTAAGAAAGTTGATGTTGTTTCTAAGCAATACCGTCGTGGTTTAATCACTGATGAAGAAAGACATGATCGAGTAATTAGTATTTGGAATAACTGTAAAGACATTGTTCAAAATGAAATTGCTCAAATTCATGCACCAAGAAACCCAATTACAATCATGGCCGATTCTGGTGCTCGTGGTAACATTTCTAACTTTACTCAGCTTGCTGGTATGCGTGGTTTGATGGCCGCTCCTAACGGAGGAATGATGGAAATTCCTGTTACTTCAAACTTCCGTGAAGGTTTGTCTGTTTTGGAAATGTTCATGTCCACTCACGGTGCTCGTAAGGGTATGACGGATACTGCCTTGAAGACTGCCAACTCTGGTTACTTAACTCGTCGTTTGGTAGACGTAGCTCAAGATGTCATTATTCGTGAAGAAGATTGTGGTACTGATCGTGGTTTAACTGTTCACGCAATTACTGAAGGCGATGAAATGATTGAACCATTATTTGACCGTTTAGTTGGTCGCTACACTTCTAAGAGTGTTTACGATCCAGAAACTCATGAAGTAATTTGTCCAGCTGATGTCTTAATGGACGAAGATATGGCTCATAAGATCGTTGATGCCGGAGTTACTGAAGTAACAATTCGTTCCGTATTTACTTGCAACACTCAACATGGTGTATGTAAGAAATGTTACGGTATGAACCTTGCTACTGGTGACGACGTTGAAGTTGGTGAAGCAGTTGGTACTGTTGCCGCTCAATCAATTGGTGAACCTGGTACTCAGTTAACTATGCGTAACTTCCACAACGGTGGTGTTGCCGGTGCTGCAGATATTACTCAAGGTTTACCTCGTGTTCAAGAGTTGTTTGAAGCTCGTAATCCTAAGGGTCGTGCTACAATTTCTGAAGTAACTGGTGAAGTAACTTCAATTGAAGAAGATCCAGCTGAACACACTCGTCAAATTACCGTTAAGGGACAAACTGATACTCGTACTTATGACGTACCATATACTGCTTCAGTAGCAGTTGCTGAAGGCGATCATGTTGTACGTGGAGATAAGTTGACTCTTGGTTCTATCGATCCTAAGGAATTGATTCGTGTACGTGATGCATTGACTACCGAAAAATACATTCTAAGTGAAATTCAAAAAGCTTATAGAATGCAAGGTGTAGAAATTGCCGACAAACACGTTGAAGTTATGGCACGTCAAATGCTTCAAAAGGTTCGTATTCTTGACCCAGGTGAAACTGATATCTTACCAGGTGAATTGATGGATATTGGTGAATTTAAGGCAAGAAACCGTGAAGTAATTATTTCCGGTGGTATTCCTGCCACTGCGCAAAGTGTAATTCTTGGTATTACCAAGGCCGCTCTTGAAACTAATAGTTTCTTATCTGCAGCTTCCTTCCAAGAAACTACTCGTGTTCTTACTGATGCTTCTATTCGTAGTAAGAACGATCCATTACTTGGTCTTAAGGAAAATGTTATTATTGGTAAGATTATTCCTGCAGGTACTGGTATGCCAGTTTACCGTGAAATGGAACCTAAAGTTGATGTTCCTGAAGATGAAAAGAAAAAGTCAGTTTATTCTATAGCTGATATTGAAAAGAAATTAGCTGCAGCTGATGCAGAGAAAGACAATGGTTCAGCTGACTAATCGTCCTTTCAAAACTTAAACATTTGTGTTAAAAAAGCCTATTCGTGTAGAAACGAGTAGGCTTTTTTGTGTTATTAGAGAAAATTATAAAATATAAGACTTAAAAAAATAAAAGGAACAAAGGGATAGGTGTTTCGTTTGTCACCAACTATGTGATTAATAAGTAAAAGAATAGAAGCTAAAAGGAAAATATATTGTGCAGTATAAAAATCATAGTAAAAAATCAGAATAACAAAAATGATTGTATCACCATAGCCGAATTTATTTTTTAAATTCATTATTAAAAAAATTAAAATTATAGCAAATATTAATCCCCATTCTATTAACTCGTAGTTTAAAAAGGCACGAGTAAGAACGATGATACAAATTAAGGGAAAAAGGAGAGAGATAGGAAAAGAGTGGTCAAAATAATCAAAGATACTAATTAGAAAAATAAAGGTAATGAATAAATAGGAAGATTGATCAAGATAGGGATTTAAGGGCAAAAATGCAATCCCACCGAGTAATTCACAATATAATGCTTCTATAGGAATAGGTGCCTTGCAGAAAAAGCAATGTCCCTTATATCGTATAAATGAAAATATAGGAATTTGATTAAGAAGGGTAAGAGGAATTTTGCAACTATCACAGTGAGATTTCTCTGAGATAAAATTTTCCTGTCTAAAACGTTGTACGATTACTAACAAGTGGGAACCGATGATAGTTCCGAATATAAAATTAAGTCCATAAATGAATAATGTTGGCATTTTTTACCTCCAATATTTATATACGCAAAATTAAAAAAAGTTTTTTAAATTGTTTACTGAATTAAAAAATCGTGTTACACTAGCCATTGTGCTATTAAAAACATGATGTCCGTGAGGTCAGAAAAGAAACTCCCGGATGTGTGAACAATTTTAGGAGGAAATTTTAATGCCAACAATTAACCAATTGGTTAGAAAAGGCCGTCACTCAAAGACGACTAAATCTGATTCACCAGCTTTAAACTATGCTTACAACAGCATGAAGAAAAAGATGAACTACAACCCAGCACCTCAAATGCGTGGAGTTGCAACTCGTGTAGGTACTATGACACCTAAGAAGCCTAACTCAGCTTTACGTAAGTACGCTCGTGTTCGTCTTTCAAACTTAATTGAAGTTACTGCTTACATCCCTGGTATTGGTCACAACTTACAAGAACACTCCGTTGTTTTAATTCGTGGTGGTCGTGTAAAGGACCTTCCTGGTGTTCGTTACCACATCATTCGTGGTGCTTTGGATACTGCAGGTGTTGATGGTAGAAAACAAGGCCGTTCTAAGTACGGTGCTAAGAAGGGTTAAACAGTTAATAGGAGGGACTACTAATGCCTAGAAAAGGTAATATTGCTAAGAGAGATGTTTTAGCAGATCCAGTTTACAACTCTAAATTGGTTACTAAGTTAATTAACCACTTAATGATTGATGGTAAGAAAGCAAAGGCATCTTCAATTCTTTACGATGCTTTTGGTATTATTCAAGATAAGACTGGTAAGGAACCAGTTGAAGTTTTTGAAGAAGCAATGAACAACGTTATGCCAGTTTTGGAAGTTAAAGCTCGCCGTATCGGTGGTTCTAACTACCAAATCCCAGTTGAAGTTCGTCCAGAAAGAAGAACTACTCTTGGCTTAAGATGGCTTGTTTCATACGCACGCTTACGTAATGAACATACTATGGATGAACGTCTTGCAAATGAAATTATGGATGCTGCTAACAACACTGGTTCAGCAGTTAAGAAACGTGAAGACGTCCACAGAATGGCAGAAGCAAACCGTGCATTTGCTCACTACCGCTTCTAATCGTTAGTTTGTAAAAGGAGATTAATCTTATGGCTAACAAACGTGAATTCCCTTTGGATAAGACACGTAACATTGGTATCATGGCCCACATTGATGCCGGTAAAACTACTACTACTGAACGTATTTTGTACTATACTGGTAAGATCCACAAAATTGGTGAAACTCACGAAGGTGACTCACAAATGGACTGGATGGAAGAAGAAAAGGAACGTGGTATCACTATTACTTCCGCAGCTACTACTGCTCAATGGAAGGATTACAGAATTAACATTATTGATACCCCAGGACACGTTGACTTCACTATCGAAGTAGAACGTTCACTTCGTGTTCTTGATGGTGCCGTAACTGTTCTTGATGCTCAAGCTGGTGTTGAACCACAAACTGAAAATGTTTGGCGTCAAGCTGAAACTTACGGTGTTCCTCGTATTGTTTTTGTTAACAAGATGGACAAGATCGGTGCGGACTTCGATAAGTCTGTTAAATCATTACATGAACGTTTAAATGCAAACGCACAAGCTGTTCAAATGCCTATTGGTTCAGCAGACACTTTTGAAGGTGTTATTGACTTAATCAACATGGTTGCTGATGTTTATGATGAAGATAAACTTGGTTCAAAATGGGATACTATTCCAGTTCCTGATGAATACAAGGAAGAAGCTTTAAAGCGTCGTAACGAATTAATTGAAGCTGTTGCTGATGTTGATGATGGCATTATGGACAAGTACTTAGGCGGTGAAGAAATTTCTAACGACGAATTAAAGGCAGCTATCCGTAAAGCTACTTTAAACTTAGAATTCTTCCCAGTTTACGCAGGTTCAGCATTCAAGAACAAGGGTGTTCAAATGATGCTTGATGGTGTTGTTGATTACTTACCATCACCACTTGACGTAAAACCTTACGTTGCTCATGATCCTAAGACTGGTGACGAAGTTGAACTTATGGCTGACGATAAGAAGCCATTTGCAGCTTTAGCATTTAAGATTGCAACTGATCCATTTGTTGGTCGTTTAACTTTCATCCGTGTTTACACTGGTTCACTTCAATCAGGTTCTTACGTATTAAATGCATCAAAGAACTCTCGTGAACGTGTTGGTCGTTTGCTTCAAATGCACGCTAACTCAAGAACTGAAATTCCAGAAGTATTCTCAGGTGATATCGCTGGTGCTATTGGTTTGAAGAACACTACTACTGGTGACTCCTTAACTGATCCAGCTCACCCACTTATCTTGGAAAGTTTACAAGTTCCAGATCCAGTTATCCAAGTATCTGTTGAACCTAAGTCAAAAGCTGACCGTGATAAGATGGATGTTGCTTTACAAAAGCTTACTGAAGAAGATCCAACTTTCCGTGCAGAAACTAACCCAGAAACTGGTCAAACTTTGATTTCTGGTATGGGTGAATTACACTTGGATATCATGGTTGAACGTATGAAACGTGAATTTAACGTTGAAGCAACTATTGGTGAACCACAAGTTGCTTACCGTGAAACCTTCACTAAGGAAGCTAAAGCACAAGGTAAGTTTGTTCGTCAATCTGGTGGTAAAGGTCAATATGGTGATGTTTGGATCGAATTTACTCCAAACGAAGAAGGAAAGGGTTACGAATTCGAAGACGCTATCGTTGGTGGTGTAGTTCCTCGTGAATTTATTCCTTCAGTTGACCAAGGTTTACAAGAAGCTATGAAGAATGGTGTTCTTGCTGGTTACCCATTAATTGATGTTAAGGCTAAGTTATACGATGGTAGTTACCACGAAGTCGACTCATCAGAAGCTGCCTTCAAGGTTGCTGCATCTCTTGCTTTGAGAAATGCTGCTTCTAAGGCTGGTGCCGTTATTCTTGAACCTATCATGAAAGTTCAAGTAACTACTCCAGAAGAATACCTAGGTGATGTAATGGGTTCAATCACTGCACGCCGTGGTTCTATGGAAGGTATGGAAGATAGAGCTGGTGCTAAAGTAATCAACTCATTTGTTCCACTTTCAGAAATGTTTGGTTACGCAACTACTTTGCGTTCATCAACTCAAGGTCGTGGTACATTTACTATGGTATTTGACCACTACTCACCAACTCCTAAGTCTATTCAAGCTGACATCATCAAAAAACGTGGTGGCGAAGACGCTGAATAATTTTAATTAGAGAGTTAAAGAAAAGAGATATCGAAGGATATCTCTTTTTTTGTACAAAAAAATAAAATAAAATGCTGAGAAAGCTTGCTATTTAAGGAAAGACACAGTACAATAGTAAACGTGCGAAAATATTGGAGGGGTATACCCCATGCACAAAAGCAATGCTTTGACGCAAAAGGTTGCGGCACACCAGGCTGCATTGCCACAGAGGTGAGTCGGTAATTTTTGCCGAGCTAGTCATCTTTTAAAGAAGACGAAGGAGGTTATTAGATGGCAAGTCAACAAATTCGTATTAGATTAAAGTCATACGAACATGGTATTCTCGATGAATCAGCTGCTAAGATTGTAGCTACTGCTGAAAGAACAGGCGCACAAATTTCTGGTCCTGTTCCACTACCTACGGAAAGAACTTTATTCACTGTTTTACGTTCACCACACAAGAACAAGGATTCACGTGAACAATTTGAAATCCGTACACACAAGCGTTTAATTGATATTTTGAATCCAACACCTAAGACTGTTGATTCATTAATGAAGCTTGATTTACCAAGCGGCGTTGATATCGAGATTAAATTATAATTTAAAACATATATGGAGGTGTAATCATGACCAAAGGAATCTTAGGAAGAAAGGTCGGTATGACTCAAATCTTCACTAAAAACGGTATTTTGGTTCCTGTAACTGTTATCGAAGCAACCCCTAACGTTGTTTTACAAGTTAAAACTAACGAATCAGACGGTTACGAAGCAGTTCAAGTAGGTTACCAAGATATGCGTGAAGTATTGAGCAACAAACCTGCCAAAGGTCATGCTGCAAAAGCAAAGACTTCACCTAAGCGCTTCATTCGGGAAATCCGCGATGTCGAGCTTAAGGACTACGAAGTCGGCTCAGAAATCACGGTGGACTCATTTAGTGAAGGTGACGTAGTTGACGTTACTGGAACTACAAGAGGTCATGGTACTCAAGGTAACATCAAGCGTTGGGGCCAATCAAGAGGTCCAGAAACCCACGGTTCAAGATACCACAGAATCCCAGGTTCAATGGGTTCAATCATTAACCGTGTACCTAAGGGTAAAAAGTTACCTGGTCACATGGGTGGCAAGAAAGTTACCGTACAAAACTTAGTAATTGAAAAAGTTGTACCTGAAAAGAACGTACTTTTAATTAAGGGTAATGTTCCAGGTGCAAAGAACTCATTAATTTTTGTAAAATCTGCTGCTAAAGCTGCTAAATAGGAAGGAGGACTATAATGGCTAATTTAGAAATTATCGATCAAAAAGGTAAGTCTGCAGGTAATGTAGATTTAAATGAAGAAATCTTCGGTATTGAACCTAATGAAAGTGTTGTTTTTGATGCTATCATTAGACAAAGAGCTGGTAAGCGTCAAGGTACTTCTGCTGTAAAGAACAGATCAGCTGTTCGTGGCGGTGGTAAGAAGCCTTGGAGACAAAAAGGTACTGGTCGTGCTCGTCAAGGTTCTATTAGAGCTCCACAATGGCGTGGTGGTGGTACTGTATTTGGCCCAACTCCTCGTTCATACAAGATGGATATGCCTCGTAAAGCACGTCGTTTAGCTATGAAGTCAGTTCTTTCCCAAAAAGTTGCTGACAATGATCTAATCATTCTTGATCAATTAACTTTAGAAGCACCTAAGACTAAAGAATTAAAAGCTATCTTAGATAATGCTAATGTTTCTGGTAAGGTTTTAGTTGTGTCTGATGATAAGAATGTTCAATTATCAGGTAAGAACCTTCCAAAAGTGAAAGTTGTACCTGTTAATGGCTTAAATGTTGTTGATGCGGTTGACTACCAAAAACTTGTATTAACTCAAGACGCTATTAAGAGAATTGAGGAGGTTTTGGCATAATGGATGCACGTGATATCATCTTACGGCCTGTAGTTACCGAAAAATCCATGAACTTAATGGATGATAAAAAGTATACTTTTGATGTGCTTGTATCAGCTACCAAGACTCAAGTTCGTAATGCAATCGAAGAAATTTTTGATGTAAAAGTTAAAAATGTTAACATTATGAACGTTCGCGGTAAAGAAAAGAGAGTGGGTCGTTACACTGGTAAGACTGCTCGCCGTAGAAAAGCAATCGTTACTTTAACTGAAGATTCTAATGACATTAAGATCTTCAATGATAATAAAGAAAATTAGTAAATAGGAGGTCAGTCAATTGGCAATTATCAAATATAAGCCAACTACAAACGGCAGACGTAATATGACTTCTTCCGACTTTGCTGAAATTACCAAGAAAAAGCCTGAAAAGACTTTACTTGAATCTCAAAGTCATACTGCTGGTCGTAACTCATACGGTCATATTACTGTTAGACACCGTGGTGGTGGTCACAAACAAAAATACCGTATCATTGACTTCAAGCGTAACAAGGATGATGTAAAAGCAGTTGTTAAGGCTATCGAATACGATCCAAACAGAACTGCTAATATCGCTCTTCTTCACTACACTGATGGTATTAAAGCTTACATTTTAGCACCTAAGGGTCTAAAAGTTGGTGCTGTTGTTGAATCTGGTCCAGATGCTGATATTAAGCCAGGTAATGCATTACCATTATCTGCTATTCCAGCTGGTACTGAAATTCACAATATTGAATTAAAGCCTGGTAAAGGTGGACAATTAGTAAGAAGTGCTGGTACTGTTGCACAAGTTCTTGGTAATGATGGTAAGTACACTTTAGTTAGACTTCAAAGTGGTGAAGTTCGTAAGATTTTATCAACTTGCCGTGCTACTATCGGTTCTGTTGGTAATGAACAACACTCATTAATTCAATTAGGTAAAGCTGGTCGTAGTCGTTGGTTGGGTAAACGTCCACAATCTCGTGGTTCCGTAATGAACCCTAACGATCACCCACATGGTGGTGGTGAAGGTAAGGCTCCAGTTGGTCGTCCACAACCTATGACTCCATGGGGTAAGAAGTCTCGTGGTATTAAGACTAGAAACTCTAAGGCTAGAAGTGAAAAACTTATTATTCGTCACCGTAAAGGTAACAAATAATTAAACGAAGGAGGTTAATTAATGAGCCGTAGTATTAAAAAAGGTCCTTTTGCTGATGCAAGCCTTTTAAAGAAGATCGAAGCCCAAGAAGGTTCCGAAAAGAAACAAGTAATTAAAACATGGTCTCGTCGTTCAACTATTTTCCCTTCCTTTGTTGGTTTCACAATAGCTGTTTACGATGGAAGAAAACATGTGCCAGTATACATTACTGAAGATATGGTTGGTCATAAGTTAGGTGAATTCGTACCTACTAGAACTTTCCGCGGTCACAAGGTCGCTGATAAGGCCACTACTACAGTAGGTAAATAATAGGAAGGAGAGACATTTAAATGGCAGAACAAATTAGTTCAGCTAAAGCTGAAGCAAGAACAGTTCGCATCGCTCCTAGAAAAGCCCGTTTGGTAGTAGACCTTATTCGTGGAAAGAGTGTTGCTGAAGCTCTCGCAATCTTACAATTTACGCCAAGAGCTGCTTCCCCAATCGTTGAAAAAGTATTGAAGTCAGCTATTGCAAATGCTGAACACAACTACGATCTTGAAAGTGCAAACCTTTACGTATCAGAAGCATACGTTAACGAAGGTGCAACTTTAAAGAGATTCCGTCCACGTGCTAAGGGTATGGCTTCTCCAATTAATAAGAGAACTAGCCACGTAGTAGTTGTAGTATCTGAGAAGAACGATTAAGGGAGGTAAATTTAATGGGTCAAAAGATTAACCCAAATGGTTTCCGTCTCGGTGTTAACCGTGATTGGGAAGCAAAGTGGTATGCAGACAAAAACTACGCTGACACTTTAAATGAAGATTTACGTATTAGAAAGTTCATCTCTGAAAAGTTAGCTGATGCATCTGTTTCCACTGTGGAAATTGAACGTGCTGCAAACAGAATTAACATTTCTATCCACACTGCTAAGCCTGGTATGGTTATTGGTAAAGGTGGTAAGGAAGTTGAAGCTTTAAGAAAACAACTTAGTGCTTTAACTAACAAGAACGTTCACATTAATATTGTTGAAATTAAGAAGCCTGATTTAGATGCTAAATTAGTAGGCGAAGGCATTGCTCGTCAACTTGAAGCAAGAATTGCATTTAGACGTGCAACTCGTCAAGCAACTCAAAGATCTATGCGTTCTGGTGCTAAAGGTATCAAGGTTCAAACTGCTGGTCGTTTGAATGGTGCTGATATGGCAAGAAGAGAATGGCATACTGAAGGTAGTGTTCCACTTCATACTTTAAGAGCAGATATTGATTATGCTTGGGTAGAAGCTGCAACTACTTATGGTCAAATTGGTGTTAAGGTTTGGATTAACCGTGGAGAAATTTTACCACAACGTAAGAACAAACCTTCTAAGAAAGCGAAGGGAGGAAACTAATAGTGTTAGTACCTAAGCGTGTAAAGCACCGTCGTGAATTCCGCGGTAAAATGCGTGGTGAAGCCAAAGGTGGAAAGACCATTGCATTTGGTGAATATGGTTTAGAAGCTGTTGAATCTCACTGGATTACTAATAGACAAATCGAAGCTGCTCGTATTGCTATGACTCGTTTCATGAAGCGTGGCGGTAAAGTTTGGATTAGAATCTTCCCACAAAAATCCTACACTGCAAAAGGTGTTGGTGTTCGTATGGGTTCCGGTAAAGGTGCACCAGCTGGTTGGGTAGCTGTTGTTAAAAGAGGCAAGATTATGTTTGAAATCGGTGGCGTTTCAGAAGACGTTGCTCGTGAAGCTTTAAGACTTGCTTCAAACAAGCTTCCAATTAAGACTAAGTTTGTTAAGAAGAGTTCGGAAGTAGGTGGCGAATCTAATGAAGGCTAAAGATATCAGAGCATTAACCACTGATCAAATGTTAGAAAAGGAAAAGCAATATAAAGAAGAACTTTTTAATTTGCGTTTCCAACAAGCAACGGGTCAATTAGAGAACACCGCTCGCTTGAGACAAGTCCGCAAGAACATTGCTAGAATTAAGACAATTCTTAGCGAAAAAGAATTGAGCAAGAATTAGTTAACGGAAGGGAGTTATTAACTTGAGCGAAACTAACGAAAGAAATAATCGTCACGTATACCAAGGTCGAGTTGTTTCTGACAAGATGGATAAGACTATTACAGTTGTTGTAGATACCTACAAGAACCACCCTGTTTATAAGAAGCGTATCAAGTACTCAAAGAAGTATTACGCTCACGATGAAAACAACGAAGCTAAGATTGGCGATACTGTTCGTATCATGGAAACCCGTCCATTATCACATGCGAAGCGTTACCGTCTAACTAAGATTGTTAAGAAGTCAATTTAATTACGCGGATTTTATTGAGGGGAGGATAAACTAGTGATCCAACACGAAAGCCGTTTAAAGGTTGCTGACAACTCCGGTGCAAGAGAACTCCTAGTTATCAAGATTTTAGGTGGTTCTAAGCGTAAGACCGGTAATATTGGTGATATCGTAGTTGCTGCTGTTAAACAAGCAACACCAGGTGGCGTTGTCAAAAAAGGTGATGTTGTAAAAGCAGTTATTGTTAGAACAAAATCAGGTGCACGCCGTGAAGATGGTTCATACATCAAGTTCGACGAAAATGCAGCAGTTGTAATTAATGCTGATAAGAGTCCTCGTGGAACTCGTATTTTTGGGCCTGTAGCCCGTGAACTGCGTGAGCACGATTTCATGAAGATCGTATCTCTTGCTCCTGAAGTCTTATAATTTTTTAGGGAGGTGCACTGATGTTTGTTAAAACAGGTGACAAAGTAAAAGTTATTGCCGGTAAAGATAAAGGCAAAGAAGGCACTGTACTTTCAGTCAACGCCAAGACTAACCGTATCGTTGTCAAAGGTGTTAATAAGATCAAAAAGCATGAGAAACCTTCACAAACCAACGCTAATGGTGGTGTGGTAGAAAAAGAAGGTTCTATCCATGCATCTAATGTAAAAGTTATTGCTAAAAAAGAAGATAACAACAAATAGGAGGGAGGACGCACATGGCAAACAGTTTAGTAGAAAAATACTCAAATGAAATCGCACCAGCTATGAACAAAAAGTTTAATTACGATTCAGTTATGGAAATTCCTAAGATTGATAAGATCGTTTTAAACATGGGTGTCGGTGATGCAGTTTCTAATGCAAAGAATCTTGATGAAGCTGTAGAAGAATTGACTTTAATCTCAGGTCAAAAGCCTTTGATTACTAAAGCTAAGAAATCAATCGCAAACTTCCGTTTACGTGAAGGTATGTCTATTGGTGCTAAGGTAACTCTTAGAGGCGATAGAATGTACGATTTCTTGTACAAATTAATCAACGTTTCTCTTCCTCGAGTTCGTGATTTCCGTGGAATTAGTTCTAGATCATTTGATGGTCGTGGTAACTACACTTTAGGTATCAAAGAACAATTAATTTTCCCAGAAATTGATTACGACAAGGTAAACCGTGTTAGAGGTTTGGACGTTGTTATTGTAACTACTGCCAAGACAGATGAAGAAGCTCGTGAACTTCTTACTGAGTTTGGTATGCCTTTTGCTAAATAATTTGGAGGACATTAATGGCTAAAACATCACAAATCGTCAGAAATCATCGTCCTGCTAAGTTTTCATCTCGTGAATACACTCGTTGCGAGAGATGTGGCCGTCCACACTCTGTTTACCGCAAGTTCAAATTATGCCGTATTTGCTTAAAAGACTTAGCACACAAGGGTCAAATTCCTGGTGTTAAAAAGGCAAGTTGGTAATTAACGGTAAAGGAGGCAAATTAAATGGTCATGACAGATCCTATTGCAGATTACTTGACTAGAATTAGAAATGCCAACATGGCAAAACATACTTCTGTTGAGATTCCTGCATCATCAATGAAGAAATCACTTAGTGAAATCTTAAAGAACGAAGGCTTTATTCGCGATTACCAAGTTGAAGATGATAACAAACAAGGTATGATCAAGATTTTCTTGAAGTACGGTCCTAATAACGAACGCGTTATTTCTGGTTTAAAGCGTATTTCTAAGCCTGGTTTAAGAAACTATGTAAGTGCTGAAAACTTACCAAAAGTTCTTAATGGTCTTGGTATTGCTATCATTTCTACTTCTGCAGGTGTGATTACTGATAAAGAAGCTAGAGAAAAGAACGTCGGCGGCGAAGTTATTGCTTACGTTTGGTAATTTTGACAGAAAGGAGAACTATTAATGAGCCGAATTGGTTTAAAGGTCATCGAGGTTCCTGAAAAGGTCACAGTTACCAAGAATGGTGACGACATCACTGTTAAGGGACCAAAAGGTGAATTAACTAGATACTTTGATCCACGCATTACCTTTGAACAAAAAGATGGAGAAATTCATTTTAGTCGTTCAAGTGAAGCTGACAAAGCTCTTCACGGTACTGAAAGAGCAAACCTTGCTTCCATGATTGAAGGTGTAACTGATGGATATGTTAAGAAGTTAACTTTAGTTGGTGTTGGATACCGTGCAGTTGCACAAGGTAAGAAATTAACTTTAAATGTTGGTTACTCTCACCCAGTTGAATTTGAAGCACCAGAAGGTATTACTGTTAAAACTCCATCAGCAACTTCAATTGAAATCGAAGGTATTTCAAAACAAGTTGTTGGTCAATTTGCGGCAGAAATTCGTGACGTTCGTCCACCAGAACCTTACAAGGGTAAGGGTATTCGTTACGAAGACGAATATGTACGTCGCAAGGAAGGTAAGACTGGTAAATAATAAATAGAAAATTTTTGAGGTGAAATTGTGATTTCTAAACCAGATAAAAACAAATTACGCTTAAAGCGTCATAAACGTATTCGTGGAAAGATTTCTGGTACTGCTGAGCGCCCACGCTTAAGTGTTTTCCGTTCAAACAAAAACATCTACGCTCAATTAATTGATGATGTAGAGGGTGTAACGCTTGCAAGTGCCTCAACAAATGATAAAAATATTTCAGCAGAAGGTTCTAAAATGGAACAAGCTGCTGAAGTAGGTAAAGCTTTAGCTGAAACTGCTGCTAAGAAGAATATCAAGAGTGTTGTATTTGACAGAAGTGGTTACCTATACCACGGTCGTATTCAAGCTCTTGCTGATGCAGCACGTGAAAACGGATTAGAATTCTAGGAAAGGAGAATTAACTAATGGCAAACCGCAACGATTCTCGTAGAGATTCTCGTAAAGATCGTAAAAAAGACGATATTGAAGATCAATTAGTAGCAATTAACCGGATCACCAAGGTTGTTAAGGGTGGTCGTCGCATGAGATTTGCTGCTGTTGTAATCGTCGGCGATAGAAAAGGTCATGTAGGTTTTGGTACTGGTAAGGCTCAAGAAGTCCCAGAAGCTATCCGCAAGGCTGTTGAAGCTGGTAAAAAGAGAATGATTAAGGTACCTACTGTTGGTACTACTATTCCACATGAAGTTATGGGCCATTACGGTTCTGGTAACATTATGTTGAAGCCTGCTGAAGCTGGTTCTGGTGTTGCTGCTGGTGGTGCTGTTCGTATTATCATGGATTTAGCTGGTATTTCAGATGTTACTTCTAAATCACTTGGTTCAAATACACCAATCAATGTTATCCGTGCTACTATGGACGGTTTGAGTAAATTAAAGACTCGTGAAGATGTTTTGAAGCTTCGTGAGTCAGCAAAAAGCTTAGAAGATTAAGGAGATTAAATAATGGATTTAAAAGTTACCTTAATTAAAAGCGTCGCACACCGTCTTCCAAAACAAAGAAAAATTGTTAAAGCTCTTGGTCTTGGTAAGGTAAATAGCACTGTTGTTCTTCCAGACAACGCTGCAACTCGTGGCGCTTTATTGAAGATTGCTCACCTGATCTCAGTTGAAGAGGTTAATAAGTAATTAGAATCCAAGGAGGTGCCAATTAATGAAGCTTAATGAATTAAAACCAAATGAAGGTTCACGTCGCAACAGAAAACGTGTTGGTCGTGGTACTTCTAGTGGTTACGGTAAAACTGCTGGTCGTGGACAAAAGGGTCAATTAGCTCGTACTGGTGGTAAGACTCGTTTAGGTTTCGAAGGTGGTCAAATGCCATTATTCAGAAGAATGCCTAAGCGTGGTTTCAAGAACGTTAACCGCAAAGAATACGCTATTATTAATTTAAATGATTTAAACAGATTTGATGATGGTAGTGAAGTAACTATCGATACATTAAAATCATCAGGTTTAGTTAAAAAAGAACTTGCAGGAGTTAAGTTGTTAGCTAACGGTGAATTAAAGGTTAAGTTAACTGTAAAAGTTAACAAAGCCTCAGAAGCTGCTAAAAAAGCTGTTGAAGCCGCTGGCGGAACTGTTGAGGTGATCTAATGTTCTCGACCTTGAAGAACGCCTTTAAGGATAAAGATATTAGATCAAAAATCTTCTTTACTCTCTTTATCCTATTGCTTTATCGAATCGGAGCTAATATTACGGTTCCGGGTGTTAATGCAAAAGCTATTACACGGGTTGCACAAACTGGTTTAGTCCCAATGTTGGATACAGTTAGTGGTGGTGGATTAGATACTTATTCTATTTTTTCATTAGGTGTTTCACCTTACATCACTGCCCAAATTGTCATTCAATTACTCCAAATGGATATTGTTCCTAAGTTAGTTGAGTGGGGGAAACAAGGAGAAGTCGGAAGACGAAAAACAAATCAGGTAACGCGCTATCTTACTTTAGTCGTTGCTTTTGTTCAAAGTCTAGGAATTACTCTTGGTTTTAACGTTTTAACTGAAATGGGTTTGGTTAAAACGCAAACTCCTCAAACCTATATTGAGATTGCCATTATTATGACTGCTGGGACAATGCTTTTGACCTGGCTAGGTGATGAGATTACTGATAAGGGGCTCGGAAATGGTGTATCTGTTATTATTTTTGCAGGTATCATTGCTCGCCTTCCAAATGGAATTTATCAACTATATAAAGATTTCATCATTAATAATAGTGCTAGCGATCGTTGGCAAGGGATTTTGTTCTTCATCGCGATCATTATTGCCATTTTACTAGTAACTCAATTTGTTACATGGTTTCAACAAGCTGATTTACGAGTACCTATTCAATATACTCGTAGAGCAGCAACAAGTGGCTCCGAAAGTTTCCTACCATTAAAGGTTAACGTGTCTGGAGTTATTCCAGTTATTTTTGCCAGTTCCTTTATTATTACACCAGCTACAATTTTGATGGCTTTCCAAAGATCTCATGGAAATGAACAATGGTTTAAGATTTGTAATCAAATATTTAGTTTACAAACTACACCTGGTGCACTGATTTATACACTATTGATTATTTTGTTCACTTTCTTCTATGCCTTTGTTCAAGTAAATCCAGAAAAGTTGGCTGAGAACTTGCAAAAGCAAGGAGCCTATATTCCTAGCGTTTGGCCAGGAAAAGATACACAAAAATATGTATCTAAAATTTTGATTAGATTATCTACAGTAGGTGCGGTATTTTTAGGGCTAGTTGCCTTGTTACCACAACTTGCTACAAATATTTTTGGTTTACCAAGTTCAATTGGTCTTGGTGGAACGAGTCTTTTAATCGTTATTGGTGTTGTTTTAGAATTAGCTCGTCAAGTTGATGGGTTACTAATGAAACGCGAATACGTTGGATTTATTAGATAGTAAGGATAAAAATGATTAATTTAATTCTTTTAGGTTTGCCTGGGGCAGGCAAAGGAACAGCTTCTGAAAGCATTGTGGATAAGTATCACTTAGCACATATCTCTACCGGTGATATGTTTAGAGAAGCTATGGCTAATGAAACTCCTGTTGGTTTGGAAGCTAAAAGTTATATTGATAAAGGAAATTTGGTCCCAGATGAAGTTACAGCTAAGTTAGTTGAAGAACGACTTAAGCAACCCGACACTAAGAACGGATTCATCTTGGATGGATTTCCAAGAACCACTGTTCAAGCAGAACTTCTTGAAGATATAACTAAACGGTTGGAAAAACCGTTAACTAATGTAATTGCAATTGATGTTGATGAAGATGTTTTGATCAAACGTTTATCAGCACGTTACATTTGTAAAAAATGTGGTGCAACTTACAATAAGATTTCAAATCCAACTAAAGTAGAAGGTACTTGTGATCGTTGCGGAGGACATGAATTTTTCCAACGTGAGGATGACAAGCCAGAAGTTGTTAAAAATCGCTTAGAAGTTAACAAGAAAATGAATACTCCTCTTCGTGATTTTTATGAAGAAAAAGGAATTCTTTCAACTGTTAACGGTGAACAAACTCCGGAAAAAGTATTTGAAGACATTGACAAAATTTTAAGTAAAGACTAGTCTGTTATTGTTTTTTTACAATTCCGTGTTATAATGCCTAAGTGTGACTATTTGTTCATGTGGAGGAACAATTTTGGCAAAAGAAGATGTCATCGAAGTTGAGGGTAAGGTAGTTGATACCTTACCTAATGCTATGTTTAAAGTTGAATTAGAAAATGGTGCAACTATTTTAGCTCATGTGTCTGGTAAAATTAGAATGCACTACATTAGAATTTTACCTGGTGATAGAGTAACAGTTGAATTATCACCATATGATTTAACTAAGGGTAGGATTACGTATCGTTTTATTAAGTAATTACGGAGGCAAACATGAAAGTTAGACCATCTGTTAAACCAATGTGTGAACATTGCAAGATTATCAAAAGACATGGTCGTGTTATGGTGATTTGCTCTGCAAACCCTAAGCACAAACAACGTCAAGGTTAATAGTTAGATATTTTTATTAGGAGGTGCAATTTAATGGCACGTATTGCTGGTGTTGACTTACCCAGAAATAAAAGAGTTGTAGTCGCATTAACTTATATCTATGGTATTGGTGAACCAACTGCAAAAAAGATTTGTAAAGATGCTGGTATTTCTGAAGACATTCGTACTAATGACTTGACTCCAGAAGATCAAGAAAAATTACGTAGCGAAGTAGACAAGTACCGTGTTGAAGGTGATCTTCGTCGTGAAGTTAGCCTTAACATCAAGCGTTTAGTTGAAATTGGCTCATACCGTGGTATTCGTCACCGTCGTGGCTTACCAGTTCGTGGTCAAAATACCAAGAATAATGCTCGTACTCGTAAGGGTTCAAAGAGAAAATAATTTATTAAATAGGAGGTTAAGTTAATGGCTGCAAAGAAAACAGCACGTAAACGCCGTGTAAAGAAGCATGTTGAAAGCGGCGTTGCTCATATTCATTCTACGTTTAACAATACCTTGGTCATGATTACTGATGTACAAGGTAACGCAGTCGCATGGTCTTCCGCTGGTGCTTTAGGTTTTAAGGGTAGTCGTAAGTCTACACCATTTGCTGCTCAAATGGCCGCAGAAGCAGCTGCAAAATCTGCAATGGATCAAGGCATGAAGCATGTTGAAGTTTCAGTTAAAGGCCCAGGTGCAGGTCGTGAAGCTGCTATTAGAGCACTTCAAGCTGCAGGTCTTGAAATCACTGCTATTCGCGACGTTACTCCAGTGCCGCACAACGGTTCCAGACCACCAAAACGTCGTCGTGTCTAGTTTATTCCTGCGTGCAGGACATTACGTTTTGAAAGGGGCCCAGTAATGATTGAATTTGAAAAACCAAATATTACCGTAGTAGACCAAGAGGAGGCATACGGTAAGTTTGTTGTCGAACCACTGGAACGCGGTTTCGGGACTACTTTAGGTAACTCACTCCGTCGAGTTTTACTTACTTCTATTCCAGGTACGGCACTTTCTTACATTCAGATTGATGGTGTGTTACATGAATTTTCAACAATTCCTGGCGTTAGAGAAGACGTCACGAAGATCATTCTTAATTTGAAGAAACTAGAGTTAAAGTCACTCTCAGATGAAGAAAAAATTGCTGAAATCGATGTAACTGGACCAGCAATTGTAACTGCTGCTGATTTGAAGGTCGACTCTGATATTGAGGTCTTAAATCCAGATCAATATATTTGTAGTATTGCTGATGGTGGCCATTTGCATATGAACGTTGCGATCAAGACTGGTCGTGGTTATGTTCCCGCAAGTGAAAACAAGACAGATGACATGCCTATTGGTGTCATCCCCGTTGATTCACTCTTCTCACCAATCAAAAAAGTTAACTACCAAGTTGAAAGTGCTCGTGTTGGTAAGAGAGATGACTATGACAAATTAACTTTAGAAATTTGGACTGATGGTTCAATCACACCTAATGATGCCCTTAGTTTCGCTGCGAAGATTCTTGTAGAACACTTCAAAGTATTTATGTCTACTGATATGGATGCGCAGTTTGATGATGTAATGGTAGAAAAAGAGGACGATAAGAACGAAAAGAAGCTTGAGATGACGATCGAAGAGCTTGATTTGTCTGTTCGTTCCTATAACTGCTTGAAACGTGCAGGAATTAATACTGTTCAAGAATTAACTGATAAATCTGAAGCAGATATGATGCGCGTACGTAACTTAGGACGTAAGTCATTAGAAGAAGTAAAGAATAAACTTGCCGATCTTGGTCTATCACTTCGTCAAGATGACTAAGTAGGAATAATAAGGAGGGAAAACTCATGGCATACCGTAAATTAGGTCGCGATAGTGCACACAGAAAAGCAATGCTTAGAGAAATGACTACTCAATTGATCATGAACGAACGCATTGTTACTACTGAAACCCGTGCTAAAGAAATCCGCAAAACTACCGAAAAAATGATTACTTTAGGTAAACGCGGTGATTTAAGTGCTAGAAGAAAGGCAGCTGCTTTTGTTCGTAATGAAATTGCTGATATTCATGAAGAAAAAGATGCAGTTGTTGTAAAATCAGCACTTCAAAAACTTTTCAGTGACATTGCACCTCGTTACAAAGATCGTAATGGTGGTTACACCAGAATGTACAAGTTAGCTAACCCACGTAAGGGTGACGCTGCTCCAATGGTAATCATTGAATTAGTTTAATTAGGTAAAATATAATATTATTTTATAAATCTTTCACAAAAGTGAGAATAAGCGTGATGATGGTGGCTTTTGCCTAGTCTAGCTTAGATGTTAAATCATCCCTCTTTGTGGATGATTTTTTTTTGCTCTTTTTTTATATATAATTGATACAATGACATATTATGGAAAAAGAGCAGTGAATATTTATGAAAGATAATATAGTAACGGTTAAGCATCTTTCTTTTACCTATAAAGATAGTAAAGTACCTGCTGTAAATGATATTAGTTTCTCAATTCCTAGAGGATCATGGACTACTTTGGTAGGTCATAATGGGAGCGGAAAATCAACAATTGCCCGTTTATTGGATGGCATTCTTTTACCCAATGATAATCCTAGAACGGTAATTAACGTTGATGGTATTGAGCTGACAGAGAAAACAATGTGGGATATTAGAGACCGTGTAGGAATTGTATTCCAAAATCCTGATAATCAATTTGTTGGTGCTACGGTGGAAGATGATGTAGCTTTTGGTCTTGAGAATCGTCAAGTTTCTCGTTCTAAGATGCAGACTATTGTTCATGATGTACTTGAGCAAGTGGATATGCTTGACTTTCAAAAAAGCGAACCTCAATATTTGTCTGGAGGTCAAAAGCAAAGAGTAGCTATTGCCGGTATTTTAGCGATTGGACCAAAATTAATAATTTTAGACGAATCAACTAGTATGTTAGATCCAGCAGGTAAAGCGAAGATTCTTAGTCTTATACGAGATTTGCAAAATAAAAATGGTCTGACTATCTTCTCTATTACTCATGATATTAATGAAGCGGTACAAGCAGAACAGATGTTAGTTTTAGATAAAGGAAAATTATTGGCTAGTGGCTCTCCAAGAGAGATATTTGAAAACGAGGTTTTAATAAAAAGTGCCGGATTAGAGCTCCCTTTATTTTATAAGGTTAAAAATGAACTTATAAAAAAAGAAATTCATATCCCTCGAGAAGTCAATAGTGAGGAAAAGTTGGTGAAGTATTTGTGTCAATTGAATTCAAAAATGTAGATTATGTTTATGCACCTGGAACCCCATTTCAAACTCAAGGATTGATAGATATATCTTTTAAAATAGAAAAAGGATCCTTTGTCGCAATTGCTGGCCATACCGGAAGTGGAAAGTCTACTCTCATGCAGCATTTTGATGGCTTATTGCTTCCAAGTAAGGGTGAAATCACTGTAGCGGGTGAGCAGATTAATGCAAATACTTCAAGCAAGTCACTAAAAGCAATTCGAAAAAAAGTAGGCTTAGTGTTTCAATTTCCTGAAAATCAACTATTTGAAGAAACTGTGCTTAAAGACGTGATGTTTGGTCCACTTAATTTTGGCTTTTCAGAACAAAAGGCAAAAGAGCAAGCAGTAGAGTGGATTAAAAAAGTAGGTCTTTCTGAAGATATGATGGATAAATCTCCTTTTGAACTTTCTGGAGGTCAAATGCGTCGTGTGGCAATTGCAGGTGTGATGGCGTATGAACCAGAAATTTTATGTCTCGATGAACCTGCAGCTGGACTAGATCCTGAAGGACAGAAGCAAATGTTTGAGATATTTAAGGAGTACCAACGAGCTGGCCATACAGTCATTCTAATTTCACATAATATGGATGATATTAGTGAATATGCAGATGATATGTTAGTCCTTGATCATGGTCATTTAATAAAACATGCTAGTCCACAAGAGATTTTTTCTGATCAGGAGTGGGTAAAAAAACACTATCTCGATGAACCCGCAACTAGTAGACTAACTCGGGAGCTACAAAAAGGTGGTTTTCAATTTTCAGAGATGCCACTAACTATTGAGTCGTTAGTAAGTAAAGTTGCAAATGAGCTAAAGAAGAAGGGGGACATGGATGAGTAAAATTATTATTGGACGTTATATTCCTGGTGATTCTATCGTTTATAAAATGGATCCTAGAGGAAAGATAATTGCAACATTTTTATTTATTGTTATTATCTTTCTGGCTAATAATTGGTTGTCCTACTTCTTTTTATCGATATTTACTTTACTTGCTGTTTGGGCAACAAAATTAAAGCCTAAAGTATTTTGGGATGGAGTAAAGCCATTAATTTGGTTAATTCTATTTACTTCAGTTTTGCAATTGTTTTTTACTACAGGTGGAAAAGTTTATTGGCAGTGGGGAATTTTCAACATTAGTGAATATGGTATTCAGAATTCTATTTTTATCTTTATTCGTTTTGTAATGATTATTCTGATTTCGACAGTTCTTACGCTGACGACCACATCATTAGAAATTGCAGATGGAATGGAATGGATCTTAAAACCTCTTGGCTACCTAAAAGTTCCAGTAGCTCAAATTGCTCTTGTAATGTCTATTGCGCTTCGCTTTGTGCCGACATTATTAGATCAAGCAGTACGAATTATGAATGCTCAGAGAGCACGTGGAGCCGATTTTAATAGTGGAGGCTTAATTAAGAGAATTCATTCGATTATCCCAATTTTAATTCCCTTATTTATTAGTTCCTTAACTGTTGCAATTGATTTGGCTACGGCTATGGAAGCAAGAGGTTATCGAGAAGGGGCAAAAAGGACCCGCTATCGAGTTTTAAAGTGGTCAAAGTATGATTGGATTAACTTAGGCTATTTCGCACTATTGACGCTAATTTTATTACTTACAAGGACGTATTAATTAATGACTACAAGATATAAATTAACCATGGCCTATGATGGTCATCTTTTTCATGGATTTCAAATTCAACCGAATGAACGAACTGTCCAAGGCGTGATTGAAGAAGCATTAAAAAAGATGACTAAAGGAAAAAGAGTGGTAGTGCACGGATCTGGAAGAACTGATGCTGGTGTTCATGCTAAAGGACAAGTTATTCACTTTGACTATCCGGGAAAAGAAATCCCAGCTAAAAATATGATGCTTGCTTTAAATGCCCTCATGCCGATTGACACAGTTTTCTTTGAAAGTGAAATTGTTGATGAAGATTTTCATGTTCAATATTCAACTAAAGGAAAATGGTATCGATATATAGTAGATCAACATCGTTTTACAGACCCTTTTAATCGTTTTTATACCGGGCATTATCCCTATCCTTTAGATATTTCGCTAATGCAGCAGGCAGCTAAAGATTTGATTGGTGAACACGATTTTACTAGTTTTGCTGCTAGCGGTGGACAAATTGTGGATAAGGTGCGAACAATTTACTATGTGAATATTACGCCAGACCCAGATAAAAAGCAGATCATTTTTGATTTTATTGGAAATGGCTTTTTATATAACATGGTAAGAATCTTAGTTGGAACTTTGTTAGAAATAGGCAATAAAAAAAGACCTGTTGATGATATACCAAGAGTTTTAAAGGCAAAAGACCGACAAGAAGTTCGAACTACTGCACCAGCCAGTGGACTATATTTACAACAAGTTTTTTATGAAGATATTCCTAAAAAATATCGTTTGGACCTTAAAAAGGATTGACTTTTCAGGCAAAACGACGTAAATTAGTATACGTATGTTTGTCCACGATAGGCCCCGGAAACTTATTGTTTGTCAAACAGAAGAAAAACGGAGGAATTTAAAGTGCGTACTACCCCATTAGCTAAAACTAGTGATATTAAACGTAAGTGGTATGTTATCGATGCGACTGATGTTTCACTTGGTCGTTTATCAACTGCTGTAGCATCAATTTTAAGAGGTAAGAATAAGCCTCAATATACACCAAATGTTGATACTGGTGATTATGTTATTGTTGTTAACGCAGCTAAATTGAAGTTGACTGGTAAAAAAGCAACTGATAAGATCTACTACCGCCACTCAGATTACCGTGGTGGCTTAAGAGCTACTCCTGCCGGTGAATTATTAGCTAAGAACCCAGTAAGATTAGTTGAATTATCTGTAAAAGGCATGTTGCCAAAGAATACTCTTGGTCACCAAGAATTCATGAAGATGCATGTTTACGCTGGTGAAGACCACGAACACGCAGCACAAAAGCCTGAAAAGTTAGACATCAACGAATTAATCTAGGAGGTTTTAAATAATGGCACAACAAGCAGCTTACGCTGGAACTGGTCGTCGTAAAGATTCTGTTGCCCGCGTACGTTTAGTACCAGGTAACGGTCAAATTACCATTAACAAAGAAGACGTAACTAAGTACATTCCATACCCTAACTTGGTTCAAGATATGAAGCAACCATTAGCATTAACTGAAACTGAAGGTCAATACGACATTTTAGTTAACGTTAACGGTGGTGGTTTCTCAGGACAAGCTGGTGCAATTCGTTTAGGTATTGCACGTGCACTTCTTGAAGTTGACCCAGATTTCCGTGGTCCTCTTAAGAAGGCTGGCATGTTAACTCGTGACCCAAGAATGAAGGAAAGAAAGAAGCCAGGTTTGAAGAAAGCCCGCAAAGCTTCACAATTCTCAAAGCGTTAATATTTTATATTACGTTTTATGCAAAAGACATCTCGAAAGGGATGTCTTTTTTGTTGAGAAAAATTAAGTAATTATCAGTATTTTCTATCTTAAAAAGACTACTTCTATTGAAAATACGTTGGGATAACAGAGAGTGACATTACTGATACATAGTTTAAGTGACAGAATCTTTAATATTATTTTGAAATTTAATACCATCCTTAAATGAGAATATAAGGGCTCTTTTGCAAATCCTGTTGATAGATAATTTTAAGAAGGAATTAAGCAGTTAAGAAATAGCTGTTTGATTCCTTTTCTTTTATAATATTTTCTTCGAGTCTAATTCTAATTAATAAATGTTTGAAATTTCTATAGCCATAAGCAGTACGCTCAATTTGTTTAATCTTACGGTTAACTCCTTCAAGACAACCATTAGAATAAGTTGAGGTAATACCGTTTAGGACACCAGAATAATTACGTTTAAAAGTTAATAGAGTTTGATGCATTTGTTTACCAACACTTTGTTTTGAATGAAGTAGATGGATAACTTTCTTTTCATCGTTATCCTGAATAGCAGTCATAAAGTCTTGCATAACCCAATAAGTATTTTCTAAGGTTTGGTCACAATCTAAACCATCTAAGACAACATGCTTCTGAGTGAGAGAGTCTTTAAAGTGCCAATCGTAGTAGGGAGTAGTCTTATTAAGTTTGTCATATTTCATGAGATAAAGCTTCCAAGGAGACTTTAAAAGCTTATATTCACGGTTTCTTTTATTAAATTGCTTCATAATTTGAACTCTGAAAATATTAAACGATCTAGCAAGCATTTGAACCATATGAAAACGGTCAATAACTATCTGAGCATTTGGAAATAATTCTCTAGCAACTAAAGGATAATAACAATTAAGATCCATAGTTACTGTTTTAACCATTGCACGAGCTTTAGGAGTGAACTTGTAAAAATAGCGTAGAATATCAGATTTGAAACGAGTTCTAAGAATTTGAACAACTTTGTGAGTATTACCATCTAGACAAATAAAGTGAAGCTTTTTGCCTACACCTTTGAATTTATCAAAAGCTAAGTGTTCAGGGAGATGATCAAAGTCATCATAGAACTTAGAAGAGCAGGCTTCTAATACTCTTTGAACCGTGTTGACAGATACATTATGTTTTCTAGCAATACTAGTCATTGAACGATCTTCAGTAAGAACAGAAAGTATTTTTCGCTTAGACGTGTTAGAGATATAGCAGCCTTTATTAATAAGATTAGATTGAGACATAGATCTTTTTAAACAGCCATTGCAGAGAACACGTTGTTTTCTTAATCCGATAGTAACGGGCTTACTAGCATCAGCAGTAATGAAATGAACGTTAGAAACGTAATGACCATTATGCTTAAGATGAGTAGAACGACAATAAGGACAAGTAGGCTGGATCAGCTCAGCTAAATATATTTTGTAAATCTTACCGTTAATATTTTCATTTGAATAATCAGAAAAAATAATGTTTTTATCTTCAATATCAAGAGTAAATTTAATTTAATCATTTAAAGAGGACATAGTTTGAATCTCCATACACTTAATTGAATTGGTCGAAGAAGGATTTTAAGTAAGAGAGGACTATGGCCTCTTTTTTTACGTAAAAAAATCCTGTCGATAGAATATCAGAGATATTCAACAACAGGAAAATGTATATAAGTGGTTTTTAGCTTGCGTATAGTATTATTTATAATTTTTTGAAGACGTTATCGGCTTCATCTTTTATATTTAGTGTAGCAATATTATCAAATTGAGTTACTTGAGGATTTATTTGAATAATAGAGGTTGAGGGAGATAAATTATTCAAGTAGTAACTATAGTTTCCTTTAGAGCCAACAATTAGTACTAATTCAGCTTTTGTCATCCATTGTTTAGCTTGGGTCATTGCCTTTTCATAGACACCAACATGAGAATAAACAGGAAAGGATAACATTAAGCCATTGCATTTTGAGCATCGGGGCGCATGCCCATTGTTCCAAATTTCAATATTATCATTATGATGTCCGCATTGAGAGCATTTGTTGATAGCATATGAACCTTGAATTTCTGCTACTTGTGTTGAACCAGCTAAAGAATGTAGATGATCAATATTGGTAGTAATTGTACCTTGTATTAACCCATCTTTTTCTAAAGTGGAAATTTTACGATGAGTTAGAGAAGGTCCTTTTTCGAAAATTCCTTTTAAAAATGATTTACGTAACAAATTGTAAGAGTGTTCGGGATGCATCTGAACGAGGGGAGCTAAAGAAGTTTCGATAGCATTTAAGACATTCATCTTTTCCATATCTGCGATTCCGCAATTATTGGAAATTCCAGCTCCTGTGATAGCTACTGTGAAGTGACTTGCTAATAACATCTCCTTTAATTTTGGTATGTTGTTCATTTTCAGTCCTCCTGTTTTGAACACATAATTAATTTTTGTTTATAACTTGATTTATTATTTAATTGATCTAACATGACGGCAGCAACATCGGCTCGGTTGGTTCTAGGAGCACCAGGCATCTTATATCCAGACGCTGCATTTTTTACTAAAGGATGGGAAGTTTTATCTCCATTAAATAAGGGACCTGGATAAATTAGAGTCCAATTCAAATTAGAATGGATAAGATGTTGTTCTCCTTTTTCATGATCAGCTTGGTTTCCTTTTAAAAAAGTTTTGACACCCAGTTTATAGGGATAGGAGACATTCTTAATTGTATCTCCAGTTCCTAAACTAGATAGACTAATAATTCGAGATACGTTTGTGTGTTGCATGCTTTTAATAAGATTAGGCATTAGACCTTCAAACAAATTAGCTGAACTGTCATTTACAGGATTGCCGAGAGTTACTAAAACAGCATCACAAGAAGCTAAGGCGTGTTCCATTTTTGATGTTTCATTGAGATTGCCTTGAATAACTTTGAGATTGTCCTGTGGTACTAATTTTTGTGGTGAACGTACATATGCTACTATTTCATATCCACGTTCCGTTGCTTGTTTAATTAATTCTTTTCCAGTTCGGCCAGTGGCCCCTAAGATGAACAGTTTCATTAAGCATCGACTTCCTTTTTCTTATCTTTTTTAAATTGAGCACTTATTACTAAAATTAGTCCAACGATTATAGTATAAATTAAACCCATAATTATTGACTGAGAAGGTGAGTTGTTAAAGTACATAATACTTTTGACACCTCTATACATGTAGGACATAGGTAACCAATTAGACAGTGTACTGTAAAAGCCATTTAATGATTCAGGTATAGCGGTTAGCAATGGGGCAGCGAAGAATAAAAGTAACATAAAAATAGGAATTGAAATTAATCCTACCCAAGACTCTACGCCGTTAATAAAAATAATGAACGAGAATGCGCATAGTGATAGGAATAAACCAAGTAAAGTAAAATTAGGAATAGTTACATTAAGAATTGTTGATTGTAGATATATCACTCCATATCCGATTACAAAGGATGAAATAATTGCAGAAAGTAGCTGAACTCCTAAAGCACTAAATTTTTCTCGAAGAGATTTAAATTTAATCTTTGAAAAGGCAAATCCAAGAAGCATTGAGGTTTCTAAACATCCTAGCCAAACAGATTGGAAGAAATGAGCGCCTCCATTTGCTAAATCGCCGGTCTTATTAATTTTTTCTGTTTCTATAGTTAGTGGATTAGTTAAATTGGAAGCCATTTCTACTGGTATGGCAGGCATTTTTTTAGATAAAGTTTGTAGTAGTTGCTTGCCTAAGGCAGTATTAATTTGATGGGTCATTTCAGTTAAGGCCGTATTTACCTGTGTCGTAATGGTAGTTCCCATACCCTGATTAATGATGATTTTTAATTTAGCTTTTTTGGGATTAGGGGTCATTAGACTTTGAAGATTAGAGGAAAAATTTTGGGGAATAACAATTGCTCCATAATATTTTTCTTTATTCATTTCTTTTAATAAATCTTCTTGAGAATTAAAAACTGTCCATTTAATGCTCATTTTAGAAGAGTTAGATGAATTTTTTGTTGTTATTTGCTTAGTTAAATTTTTTCCAGTAGTACCTTGATCTTCGTTAACTATAGCAATAGGTAAATCATTAACCTTCATATGAGTTGAAGGAATTGCTGTAATTGAAAAGTATGCTCCAATAAATAAAGCAACTAGGATAGGTAACCAGACAAATTTATTCTTTAATAGTTTAAACATATATACATCCCTTTCAATATTAAGATTACAAATATTCTAAGGAAAATAGGGATATAATAAAACTACAAAAAGTAACAAGGTGTTGCATTGATGAAAAACAATAAAACTAATGACAAAATTGAGAATGCTTTATTATCGCTTTTACAAGTAAAGGATATTAATCAGGTAACTATAAAGGAAATTGCTCAGAAAGCAAATGTAAATCGTGTCACGATATATCGTCATTATAATGATAAATGGGACATATTAGAAAAGATCGAAGAAAAATTCCTTCATAAGCTTGACGTTCCACATTCTAAAATGATCCTTAATCTCCAGCTAAAAACTCAAAGTCCAACTGAATCTCCTGACTTAACAGCACTAACAGATTTTTTAAAAGTTTTTCAAGAAAACTTCTCCTTGCTTCATATTTTGATGGGTACAAATGCAAATTTGGGTTTTACTAACAAGCTTATGACCTACTTGATTAACTTAGAGATAAAGTCTCATCCTTATACGCTTCTTCATATGCCTAAAGATAAACAGGAAATGTTTTCTTATTACAGTATTTCTGCATTGATAGGAGTAATTCAGTACTGGAGAAAACATCCGAAATACTCGGCTCTCCAAATAGCAAATTTTTTCTTTGAAGCTCGAGTAGGGGCTATAAAAGAACTAGAAGATAATAGTTTATCTTTATAATTGAGATGTAGTAATTGAAAGAATAGGTTATTCATTGACTGAGAACAATGACGAGGGAAACTAATATCCAAATTTAAGAATATTGATAAGGTTAGTAATTTAGATGTGGAAAAATAGAATGATTTTAATTGGGGATTTTAAGATTAAATTATTTAAAGTATAATCTAATCTTAATAAAAAAGATCTGAAAGAGGATCTATATGTTGCTTATAGTGTCTGTTTAGTACTGTTGATAGCTTCGATATTTTCTAATATGATACCGTGGTCATGGTTGCGCACATTCGTTAGAGTTGGCTTTGGATTATCCTTAGTGGATGCCATTACCAATCAATGGAAGTATTTTAAATTGAGAGAAGACAGATCAAAATCATAGATAGCTGTGAAGTAAGACCTAAAAGTGAGGTACTTTTGGGTCTTTTATTCTATCTAAATTTAATAAGAAACAAAAAGATAGATTGAATATTTCATAAAATAGTAATAATATTAAACTTATCTTAATATTTGGGAGCAGTACAAATGAACATTAAAGGTATTTTTAATACAAATAAAATAAGATTCATTAGTATTTGTATCTTATTAATCCTAGAGACAGCCAGTGCAACAAGTGTTACATATTTAATGACGCCTGCATTTAATTATATAAAGAAAAATAAATTAAATTTATTTTTAATATTTATTACTTTATCAGCTAGCTTGCAATTTATAAGTACAATTTTAACTTCCCTTGGTAATGTTCTATATGCTCATCAAATTCAGGACTATATTCATCAGATTCGGAATAATATTACTAGATATCTATTTGTTAATGACGATGAAAATGTGTCTGAAATTCAAAATAATCTAAATTCGAATATTCAGGAATTAACTAATAAATATACCAATCCTTTACTCATTTTATGGCGCAGGATATTAACTATTACTTTTTCTCTAGGAGTCTTATTTACCTTTAATTGGAGTTTAGTTGTTTTAACTTTGTTACTGTCTTTTGTTGGTCTTTATTTACCGAAACTTTTTGAGAAAATGACGTCTTCAGCTACTTTTGAGGTTACTCAAAAAAATGAATATCTGCTTGATACAGTAGAGAAATGGGCTCGAGGATTAGATGAATTAAGAAGATATGCCAGTTTTGGTAGCTATGAACGTGCAATAAAAAAATCAACTTCGGAATTAAAAGCAGCTACAATTAATGATTGTTTCTGGGGAAATTTGGCGACTGCACTTACGTCGCTAGTATCTTTAATAGGTATTATTTTGTTATTAGCACTTTCAATATATTTGTATGCGACAGGACAGATTGTCTTTGGTGCCATAATCACTTCTGGAATTTTTGCAAATCAAATTATGAATGCTGTTACCTATTTAGCAGAAAGCCTCAACCAAATTAAATCTTCTAAGAAAGTGCGCCATAAGATTCTTAACTTGCAAGAATCAGTGCAATTTAATATAAAAGACCATTCTGATAAAAGAATTAACCAGATTGAAATTAATGATCTTCAAGTCTCTTATCCAAATGGAGAAAGGATTTCTTATCCACATATAGTCGTTAACAAAGGGGAAAAGATACTTTTAACTGGAGATAGTGGTAGTGGAAAATCAACTTTATTTAAAGTTTTACTAGGTGAAGTTACACCTAAAATGGGTAAAGTTAGCTATAAAGATAAAGGAGGAAAAGTATTTATACCGAATCCAGAAGAGATAGGATATCTTGCACAAGATAATACGCTTTTTCCCGATACTATCAAAAATAATATTACAATGTTTGATTCCAAGTTAGATAAGAAAGTTAATAAGGCGATCCAGAAGGTAAATCTTTCTACTGATATTGAAAAGTTTCCCAAGGGATTAGAAACTTTAATTAACTTAGACTCTGAAAACCTATCTGGTGGTCAAAAACAAAAAATAGTTTTAGCTCGAGCTAACATTCATCATAGTAGCTTGCTATTAATTGATGAAGGGACAAGTGCTATTGATAGTAAGGCAACTTTATTGATTTTAAAAGAATTGTTGAAGTCAAAACAAACCATTATTATGATTGCTCATAATCTTTCGCAAAAGTCGATTAATATGTTTGATCGAGAGATTCATTTGAATAAAGAGGTGAATTAAATGTCTTTTCGGGGATTTATTAATACTAATAGGACTCGTTTCTTTTGGATTACTATTTTATCAATTTTATCAGGGATGAGCGGCATTCTGGCTGGCTATATACAGATGTATTGGCTGACCTATATTAAAGAGGAAAATTGGAATGAGGTTATAGTTACAACTGGCTTAATGGCTCTATGCTGGTTCTTTGCTCAATCAGTGATTTATTTTGTTCAATATTTAAATAATGTTCAAGAAGAAGAATATTTCAAGAAATTACGCGATGAAATAGCCGAGCATTATTTTAAAGATCAAAAATTTCATGAAGTAGCCGCCTTTCAAAATAGACTAACTAATGATTTCAACATTGTAAAAAATAACTTTTTTGAGTGGTATGTAACTGTTCCTTTTTATGGATCGATGTTAATAACCTCTTTGATTGCGTTATTAACAATCCATTGGTCAATTTTTGCATTAAGTTTAGTTGTAGATACTATTTCATATTTTTTACCTAAACTAATTAGTAAAAAAATAGAGAAAGCTACAATTAACGTTTCCGATAAGAATAAAGAATATCTTGATATATTGAGTAAATGGTTTTCTGGTTTAAGTGAATTAAAAAGATACTTTGCAGGTAATAAATTATTAGAAGTGCAGAGCAAAGCATCAAGGAAACTAGAAAAAGCAAATATTAATCAAACTGTTCAAGAACAGATATTAAGTATCTTAAATGGCTTTAGTGCTTTGATTTCGACAATTCTATTATTAGGATTTACTGGTGTATTAGTTGAACAAAAGTTAGTCATTTTTGGTGCGATTTTATCAGTACAAAATTTTGCAGATAATGTGGCTTTTGGAATGCAAGAAACTATTGAAGGACTGACAATGATGCGTTCTTCAAAACCATTAATGAATAAAATTAGTGAAGATACAGCACGACTTGAATCGGCCAATAAAAAAGAGACCAGTATTCCTTCCGTAATTAAAACTAATTCATTATCTCTAAAATTTCCTAATGGTGAAATGTTGAAGTATCCGGACATAAATATAAAAGAGGGTGAAAAAATTCTCTTAACTGGTGATTCGGGATCTGGGAAGACAACCTTGTTTAAATTACTATTAGGAATTATTAAACCTAGTTATGGAACGATAGAATTTGAAGACCGGGCTGGCAATCCTATTACACCTGATATGTCTAAAATTGGCTATATCCCACAAGAACCTAATCTTTTTCCTGGGACAATTAAACAAAATATTACGATGTTTAATAGTCAGCTTGATAATCGAGTAAAATTGGCAGTAAGGGATGTCAACTTAGATGATGACATGAAAAAGTTTAAAGATGGCGTAAATTCTCCGTTAAACTTAAACAAATTAAATATTTCTGGTGGACAAAGACAAAAGATCGTTATGGCCCGTGCACAAATTCATGACAGTAAAATAATTTTAATTGATGAAGGGACAAGTGCTATTGATCAACAGGCTACTTTTAAGATTTTAAAGAAATTATTGCAAACTGAGGCAACAATTGTTTTTATTGCTCATAATTTTAATGAAAATATGCGGAATTTGTTTGATAGAGAGATTAGACTATGAAAATTTTAGATAGGGAAAAATATAATGACAACAGTCTATTTTGTAAGACACGCTGAACCAGATTTAAGCAATCATAATGATTTGACAAGAGATTTAACCCCAAAAGGGATAGAGGATCGAAAATTTTTAATTGATTACTTTAAAAATAAGAAATTAGACGTGGCATTTTCAAGTCCTTTTAGAAGAGCAATTAGGACTATTGAGCCAGTTGCTAAAAGTAGAAATTTAAAAATTAACCAAATTTCGGAATTTTGTGAACGTAAAATTGGCGATGAGTGGATTTCTAATTTTCATGAATATTGTCAAAAACAGTGGTTTGATTTTGACTATAAGTTAGAAAATGGTGAATCTTTGAATGATGTTCAAAAAAGAAATATAAACGCGTTAAAAAATCTTTTAACTGATTATCCGGATAAAAATATAATTATTGGTAGTCATGGAACAGCCATTGGAACAATAATTAATTATTTTGATAGTAGTTTTGAATATCCTGCTTTTTCAAAAATTCAACCGATTATGCCCTTTGTTGCCAAATTTAACTTTAATGGCGATAAAGTAGACTATCAAATTATTGCTTTTAATTCTAAAAATTGAAAAGTATTAAACGACGTAATAACTTAATAACTAAAACCGTATATTTAAACTAACATTAAGGATTTCTAAAGGTTTTGAACTATAATAATATAGAAAGTTAATCTTAAGAAAGGTTATATATTATTTATATGAAATACTTAATTACAGGAGCAACGGGCAATTTAGGAGAAAAAGTTACTCGTTGGCTTAGAACAATGACTTCGGAAAATAACATCCGAGTTGGAATTCATAATTTAAAAAAGGCTGATAAGTTTAGTGACTTAGCTGTGGAAAAAGTAAAACTAGACTATTTTGATTTGGATACGTTAGAAAAAGCTGTTGACGGAATTGATCTTGTCATTTACATTCCAAGCATTACTTATAATTTACAAAAAAGAATTACAGAATTTGAGAATGTACTTCAAGTGGTAAAAAAGGCAAAAATTAAATTAATTTTTGTAAGTTTTTTTGCAGATCAAGAAAATAATCCATTTGTAATGTCTCCATTTTATGCATATGTACCAAGAAGACTTGCTAGCTCAGGAATTGAATACAGTATTATAAAAAATAGTTTGTATGCGGATCCACTGGTTCCATATCTAGAAGAACTAATTAAACGAAAAAATATTATTTATCCAGTTGGGGCAGAACCACTATCCTTTATTACAAGAAATGATAGTGCTCATGCAATTGCTTGTTTGGCTATGCAGCCAGTAATGCGCGATCAAGGCCAAACATATCTATTAAGTATGGACAAAAATTATAACATGGTTGAGCTATCATACATTATGTCTCGGATCACTGACCATAAAATTGGCTATGCACCTGTAACAACTGATGAATTTGCAAAGATTTATGCCGCTGAAGGTGACGGAAAAGAACTTGCATCAATGTACGCCGGAGGAGCGAAAGGACTTCTTAGTGGAACATCTGATGATTTTCATCGCTTAACTGGTAGAGAACCAGAGGAAATGGAACATTTTTTAAGAAATGGCTATCAAATTGCACGTTTATAAAATAAATTAGTTTAATCTAAAATAAAAGATGTTATAATAAATATAGTAAGTGCTTAGAGAAAAATTAATTGTAATTAAGTGTAGTGCAGTGCTGAGACAAGACCGTAAGCTTGCTATTAACTACACAAGCTTTTAATTTAAGGGATAGATTAAAAGCTATTTGCTTATTTTAGCTGTTATATACGAAAAAAGAGATCAGATATGGCACCTGATCTCTTTTTTCGATATTAAATTTTTAATTACAGACTTTGAGTAATGTTTTTAGCTAGATAGTCATAAAGCATTGCTTTTTCTAATTCTTTGGTGTCATAACCTAAGGTGCGGGCAATTGTATAAGCATAGGCCCAGGCTGTAGCTGGTCCACGACTAGTAATGATTTTATGTTCTTTATCCACAACAGTAATATCAGTACTAAACTGACCATTTGGACATTCTTTTTCGATTTCCTTTTCAAACCCGGGATAACAGGTGTAGTTAGCTCCTTCTAGCAAGCCGTAGTGACCTAAAGCAATTGGAGCGGCACACATTGCTGCATCCCATTTGCCTTCTTTATTTCTTTGAATCATAAGCTTAGCTAGTTTTTCATTGTTTCTAAGGTTTAACGCTCCAGTTCTTCCACCTGGAAAAGCCACTAAGTCATACTCTAAAAGTGAATCATCCACAACTTTATCACAGGTTAGTAAGATATGATGGTCTCCGTTAATTTCTTTTTTATCAAGACCGACCATGTCACAATCAATATCTAAGCGACGTAGTACATCAACGACACTAAGCCCTTCAACTTCTTCACAGCCATCTGCGAAGACAACAGCAACTTTTGTCATAAAAAAGTCCTCCTTTTTATTAAGCACTATGCAATCTTTATTTTAACCCATTAAAATAGTATTTTTTAATTTAAAGATTAAAAAAATAAACTTAAAATTGCGTATATAACTATAGATAAAACTAAGATATGTTGTACTAAGAATTTTGTGAAACACTAAATATAGGGTTGCTTTTAAAAATACTTGAATTAACGCAATATTCTGTTAACATTGAGATAATTGAAAGAAAATTTGTGAAACAATTTAAGAAAAGAGGGTAAAAATGGCTACTGAAGTTTATTTAGTAAGACATGGGGAAACAATGTTTAATCAGTTGAATAAAGTTCAAGGATGGGCTGATTCTCCACTAACTGTAAAAGGAATTAATGACCTAAAAGTAACAGCATCTAATTTATCTCAGGTTCATTTTGATAAAATGTATAGTTCTGACTTAAAGCGAGCCATTGATACAGTTCACTTAATTGCTGATACAAATGAAGTTTCTGAGATTGGTAAAATAAAAAAACTTCCAGCTTTTCGTGAAGTATTCTTTGGTACTTTTGAAGGTGACGATATTGACGAAACTTGGGAAAAAGTTGCTGTAGCTGGAGGGATGAAACCAACAAATGATGTGGTAAAAATTATTCAAACATTAGGGATTCATGACTTTCGTGAAGCAACTAAGAAGGCTGATCCACGTCATTTAGCAGAAGATGCAGAAGCTCTTGATAATCGAATGGATCAAGCAGTTAGTCAACTAGCTGAAGAAACAAAAGGACTAGGAAGAGTTTTAATTGTGTCTCATGGAGATTTTATTAAAACCTTGGGAATTAAATACTGGGACCGAACCACGCATGATCACGATATTCCTTTTCCAGATAATGGTAGCGTAACGCGTGGAATAATTGATAATAATGGAAAATTTAAAATAATTAATTATGGTGTAAAAAACACTGATATTCCAAATTTATAAGATGCAGCTATCAAGTTGCATCTTTTTTAGTATAAATTTGTGGGATGTTCTTTTGCGGTATGTTCTACGTGCTCAATCATGGCATCAATCATTGATAAAACATCAGGGTCATTTAAAAAATAAAAGACATGAGTTCCATGTTTATGATGTTTAACCAAATTGTATTTTTCTAAAATGCCTAATTGTTTTGATACTACCGGTTGCGCAAGGGTGAGAGTAGTAGCAATTGTTGAGACATCGACTTCTTTTGAAGCATTCCGTAAAAAAAATAAAATTGAAATTCGTCTACTATTGCTTAAAACTTTATAGATTTTAGCTGCTTCATTAACTAGATTTGTATCTAATTGTGTCATTATTTAAAACCTCATTGACAATATATCAAAAATGGAATATTATACTTTCTGCAATAAGTATACCAAATTCGATATATTTATGGAGAAAAAATATGAAGGATAAATCATCACTACGTTACTTTTGGGTAACTTTATTAAATATTATTATTACAATTGCGGAATTTATCGGTGGAGCCGTTTCAGGCTCACTTGCTCTGCTTTCGGATGCCGTACATAATTTAAGCGATGTTGGATCAATTATTTTGGCCTTTGTGGCCAATTTAATTGCTAAGAGGAAGCGAAATAATAGCAAGACTTTTGGCTATGATCGAGCGGAAATACTAGCAGCTTTTACTAATGGGATAATTTTAATAGTAATCAGTATTTATTTATTTATCGAAGGAATTCAACGATTTAGTCATCCTGAACCAATTAAAGGAAAAATCATGTTAATTGTTTCTTTAATTGGGTTAGCTGCTAATTTAATTTCAATGCTAGTAGTCATGAAGGAAGCTAAGACGAGTCTTAATGCAAAAGCTACATTTTTAAATATGCTTTCAGATGCAATAACTAGTGTAGCAGTTGTTATTGGAGCGATTGTGATTTCAATTTGGAAAATTTACTGGGTCGATCCAGTCTTAACGATAGCAGCTTCCGTCTTTTTACTTAAAGAAGCTTATGAAGTTACTATTAAAGCAGCTAATATTTTAATGGAAACGAATCCTAGCATTGACTTAAATAAGATAAATGAATTAGTTTTATCTTGTCCACATGTAAATAACATTCACCATGTGCATGTTTGGCAATATTCAGACAATGTGACGATGTTAGACGCACATATTAATGTGGATAAAAATTTAGATGCTGTGCAATTAGAAAAGATATACACAGAAATTGCAAAAAAATTAAAGCCGCTTGGAATTAACCATGTGACACTTCAAGCAGAATGCACACGTGGAATTAGTGATAAAATGATTTTTGATGATAAAGAAGATTAGTTAATCTGGTTTTGCTGCTATTTGGTAAAATAGGGGCAAAGCCTTTTATTTTTAAGGAGAAAAAATGAAATTCGATACTAATGATCTAAAAGAAAATCTAAAAAATTATCAAAAGAAAGCTACAGACCAATTTAAAGATTTTGCGGAAAATGATTGGCCTGATATCAAAGACCACTTAACTGAAAAAGGCCAACAAGCTGGGGATTTTTTGAAACAAAATGGTGGAAAAGCTTATCAGAATTCCGTAAATGCTTTTAAGAAAGCAGTTCGAAACTTAGACCAAAAAGTAAATGGCACAAGCATACACAAGGATGATAAATAAAATGAAGGTAAATATTTGGGTTGCAGTCATAGTTCTATTAATTGGATTATGGGATTTATATACAGCCTATAACCGTTATCAGAAACATAAAGTAACAACGAAAGAAATTCAAAGTGATTCTATTAATGGAACAAAGAAATTGCTTACTGGTATTCCATCTGATAGTAAAGTTGATATCATTTCTTTTACAATCTTAGGTGTCGTTTTTACCATTACTGGAATTATTTTGTTTTTTATGATTTAAATGAGACGGGTGAGAAGAAAGTTGGCCAAATTAGTTTTAGTTAGGCATGGTGAAAGTATAGCTAATCGTGACAATGTTTATACGGGCTGGAATGATGTGCCTTTAAGTAAAAAGGGGATTGAACAGGCAAAAAATGCAGGTCTTAAGGTAGAAAAAATAGCCGGATTTGTGCCAACGCATATTCATACTTCTGTCTTATCGCGTGCAATTATGACAGCTAATATTATTGCAGATGTTTGCAGCTTTTTATATTTACCTATTACTAAGACTTGGCGTTTAAATGAACGTCACTATGGAGCACTTCGTGGTATTAATAAGGATGTTTCAAAGAAAATTTTTGGCACTAAGCAAGTCTTAGAATGGAGACGTGGTTTTGACAGTGTGCCTCCTTTATTAACGCAGCCCGTGCAAGATCGTAGATATCAAAAGTATGATATGCGTCTAATGCCTCAAGGAGAAAGTCTACATCAAACTCAGGAGCGATTAATGCCTTATTTTTGGGATCATATTGCACCTGAATTAATGGCAGGCCATGATCAATTAGTTGTAGCCCATGGCTCAAGTTTACGTGCCTTGATTAAAAAAATTGAAGATATTAGTAATGAAGATATTGTAAAAGTAGAAGTTCCCAATGCGGAGCCAATTGTTTATACTTTTGATACTGATTTGCATATTGTAAAGAAGGAAGTTCTACATTGATTGAGTAGCCGACTGGTCTACTCTTTTTTAATAGTTTGTATAGGTATTTTTATGGTAAAATTTTTTACGAGTATAATTGAACAAATTCTTGTAGAGTAGGAGAAAATAATGCGTAAAATATTTTTACTAAGAGGAGCACCTGGATCTGGTAAATCTTCCTTTATTGCTCGTCACCACTTGCAGCCTTACGCTATTTCTCGTGATGAAATTAGGCTGCTGTTAGCTGATTTGACAGTTTATTATGAGGAAAGTACAGATCACCTGCATCAAGTTATTCCACGCCATGTTACTGTACGGACAGAGCAAATGGTTGATAATTTGGTACAGCATAAGATGGCCTATGGAGAAACTATCATTGTCGATGGAACTCACATTACGCCAGATAAAATTGAACATTTTCGTCCATGGGTTGAAAAGTATCGCTATGAATTATTTGTAGTCGATTTAATGCAAAATAACACTTTAGAAAGCTTACTGCAGCGTAATCAGGTTAGAATGCACTATGATTGGGTGAAACCTGACGTAATTAAAATGATGTATGAGCAATATAAAGCTCATCCGGAAGTTCCATCTTGGGCTTATTCAATTTTGCCGAATGGAATGGAACGGGCCTTAGGTCAAAAAGAAAAGAATTTAGATCATTATTCACATGTGATTTGTGTACCAGATAAGGTAAGACCAGAAGATTTCCCACATGTGCATATTTCCAACTTTTACTTTTCTTTTAATGATGAATTTACTAAGAAATACGGAACATATAGAAACGTTATAACTTTAGGTAAAACTAGGGAAGAAGTAATTGAGCAATTTAGGCTTCCATATTTTGTATTTAAATTCCACCATAAGCACTTTTTAATTTCTGCATATCCAATTCGAAATGAAATGTTAGATCCTATTCGAAAAGTAAAGGGAGTTTGGTCTTATTCAACTGGGCTATATAATATTGCTGATTTTGTAAAAGAATTTCCAGAGAATGAACACCAGCATGTTCATCAATTTAATTTAAGTAAGATTGATCCCACACGTTTGCTACATATTTGGTAATAAAAAATGAGAAGGTAAAAACCTTCTCATTTTTATTTTGTTATGGAAAAAAGATAAAAAGAAGCATAGTGGATGTTATTATATTAAAAATTGGGTATAATTTAAATAACAGCATAGACTAAAGAAAGGTATAGGGATGAGTATGATTTTTAATGCGAAAGATAACGATAGTAAGCAACGTTTTGGTATTAGAAAATTAACCATAGGGGCTTGCTCAGTATTGTTATCCACAATAATCTTAGGCGTAAGTACTCAAGGTCAAACGAATAGGGTGCAGGCAGCTACTACAGATGCTTCTCCTAATAGCAGCATAGTAAATTCAACAGATAATGATCAAAATAAAAATACTTATTCAACTTCTAATGAAGTAAATGGAATAGCTAGTGAAGCTACATCTACACATAAGAAAGAAGATGTAGGTACTGTTAATGCTACGCAAAATGTGTCATCAGAAAATAATGATGAAAAAGTAAAAACTTCAGCATCTGCTACTGAAAATAATGAATTAAATACAGGTAATTATAAGAACAAATCAGCTGTAGAAGAAAAAAACTCTGCATCGGTAGATAAATTAAAGACTAATGATGAAAATAAAGTTACAGGAGATTCTAATAAAGAAAATACTGTAGAAAATACGAAAAATTCTGAAGAGCAAAAAGATAATACTAATGTAGAGAAAAATAACAAAAATACACATACAGCTACTATAGAAAAAACTTTTGATAGCCATAATATAACGTCAGACACAGCTAATGTCGATTTAAGTAAAACCCAAGACGATAGTAGTGCTAATAAGTTAGAAGACGCAGCTTCGTCTTCTATGCTCAAAAATGCTAATGCTTCTAGAGCTCGTGTGTTAGCAGCATCAACAACAAAAGAAAATATTGCTGAAGCTGATGAAATTAAAGAAAATGCAACGGTAACAATTCCAAGTACTGATGGACGTTATACTTTATATATTTCAAGAAATACTTGGGGAAATACTATAGATGGTGATCAACCAGCTAAGGTTTTACTTTCAGGAAATGTTCTCGCTGGTGATACCGTAACTATTTCAATTCCAAGCTATGGCATTGTCGGTGTAAACCAACCAACCATCGATGCTAATTATGGTAGTGCATCTATAAAAGATGTTGGTAATAATAAGGTAGTTACTTATAACTTCACCGCTTCAGGAGTTATTAATCCAATTATTACGATTCCCCCTGATAATGGATATGGTGGCAAACCAACACCAATGCAAATTGCTCAGCCTACGGTTAAGGATATTACTTGGACAGTTAATGGAGTAGAACAAACATCAGCCGAATTTCATATTGATGTTAACCCTGTATGGAATCCGAAGTTTTCTTTAAGTAAGCCTGATCCAAATTCTACTGATAAAAATGCATTAAAGAAGATGATTCCTGATTATGAATCAATTTATCAATTAGCGATTAATGAAACTAACGGAGTTGCCCCAGGACAAGACTACAGCAACACGCCTTATCCTTCTCAAAAAATTAATAGTGCCGTTAATTATGGCACCGTAATTACAATTCCAATGCCTAAAGGTTATGTGTTAGATCAATCTGCTACAATGCAACTTAATAATTTTGGGGATAAAACTACCATTACTCAAGAAGGTAATAACGTTATTGTTACTGTACCAAAAGGTTCTGGTACGCAAAGCTGGAATAGCGGACCGGCATACCAACTTGTTGGTTCATATGACATTGCCATGCCAGCTACCGCTACTACTTATACGGGTGACGCTCCTATTACGATTGTGCAAAAGCTTAATGATGATGGTAGTCAAACAAAAATTTGGAATGGTCCAACAGTAAGTCAAGATTTTTATGGTGCAAATGATGAAATACCATTGGGCCAAATGCCACTTTATGCTAAAGCTGCTTATAATGGTAATCAGCTTTTAAATAATGGTCATAAACAAATTGTTGCTTACTTTGGTATTACTAATGAATCAATTGCTTCATACAACGATTACAGTAGTAACCTTACTTTTAATTTTGATGAGGAACTAGGTGTAAGTGAACTAAAAACACCTACTATTCCTGGTACAACTAATTATAAGTACACACTTACTTACGCAGATGGTACAACGAGTGAAGGACAAGTAAATGCCGGTGAAACTATTACGGGCACTGGGGTAATTACTAACATTGTGGTTAGTCCGGATGACTTTGAAAGAGATCAAAGTACTGCTACTAATTTGCCACTTAATAATTTTGCATATCAAACTACTGTGTCTGTGAATGCGTTTGAAGCATATGGTGCGGTCCCAGATACAGTTAAACCAGGCACACAATTAGCTGCTAAGATGACTTTTACTGGAACAGTTCAACAAGGAAATGTAACTAGATATTTGACTAGTACGACAGGATTTGGTCAGAATGTCGTTTCACCAGCTGATTTAACTTCAAGTTCAGGTATATTTGGCTATCAACCTAACACAGCAACAGGCCAATCTAATGTGGGCTATCTTTCTGTATACGCTGGCGGAGGACAAACCAACAATATTTATGAACCGATTTTTTACTATGTTTTGCCAGAATGGTTCTCAGTTTATGATTTTTCAACCGACTACACTAAGCTGTTTCAGTTCATACCTAATACTAATAATGGTGTTGTTGGTACGCCAAAGTTATCAGTATTTACTGTTCCAACAGAAATTTCTGGACTCTCTCGCCAAGTTGTAAAGATTGATTACTCTGGTACTGGTTATAACTTTCTTGCTGGTCAAGGTGCCAACAATCGAATTCACCTTAATACCTTACCGGATGGAACTAACGGCACCTATCAAGGCATGATTTATATTGTTAGTCCGACCACAAAATTAACGAACACTGCTTATAATCCTGATAACACAAGCAATTTTGCTCCTAGTGGTATTACTTTTAATCCAGATTGGGTACAGGGGAATACTTCTAGTCTTTACTACATTGGAAGTGCACCCTATTCTATTAATCAAGTTGGTGGGGCTAACACTGCTAGCGTTGCTCAGGGTAATCAAAATGATATTTTGGTTGATTCTGGGATCACCAATCTTTATGACTCTAATAAAATGAAATATGGAATTCGATTGATTAATGTATCGGGAAGTAATTTAACTAATGTTGTTGCTTTGGTAAACCTACCACAAGCTTCAGATACTAGTTTTACTTTTCAATTAAGTGGTCGCCCTGTTTATGATGGGGATAAGTCAGGCTATACATTCTTATATTCTACTGAGTTAGGTGATCTTAAGAAGAATAGCGATCCTGATGGTACTAAACCAGACGAAACGGGATATGTGCCAGCAGATCAAGTAACTGATTGGTCTAAAATTAAGTCAATTATCATTAAAGTAGCAGCTTTAAGTAATAACGAACGTTCAGATCGTTTGGTATTTACTGGAACAGACCCTAACTTGGTAAATGATGCCGGTAAGACTGGTTATCTCAGCACCGGTTTCTATTCAGATACGACTAAGCCGTTTGTCAGCAGTTTGGCAGTGTACAATGCAAGTACTGCACCTAACAAAGTAAAGCCAGCTAATATTACCGTAACTGGTGCAGCTAATATTAACTTCAAGCTACAATATACTGATGAAAATGGGCAATTGCAGACAGTTGATCTTCCTAAATTAAGTACTAGCTACAATTTAGCGCAAAACAATACAATGTTGACGGAGCAAGAAGCTATTGATTTAGTAAATAAAAATGCAGCATCGTCTATTCCTGCTAACTATGAAATTAAGTCCGCAACTTTGCAATCTGGTGGAAAAACTTGGCAAACTAATGCACCAGAAGAAACACCGATCTTTGGGGAAAAGGTTCAATATTTCTATAACAATGCCACTGTTAACTTACAAGCTGTGCCAATTCAACGTACACTCACTTATCAAGTAATTGATGAAAACGATCCATCAAATCCGGTAATTATTCAGTCAAATACTGATTTATTAAGTAATGGCCAAGCAATTACTGGAAATCAAGGAAGCACTGTTCCAACTGATGCATCAGCTGCGTATGAAGCAGTTAAGAGTGCTTTGGAAAAGCAACACTATGTAATAAGTTCAAATAGTAGTACTGTGCCAGAAACTTTTGGTCCAGATAATACTGAATTGACGATCTATGTAACACATAAGACTGCGAAGGTAAGCACTCCAGATCAATGGCCAAGTAATGTTCCTGATACGGACAAGACACCACTTTTAGAAACTATTACTCGTACAATTAAAGTAAGTGGCTTACCAGCTGATTCATCTATAAAATCAGAAGTTCAGAATGTATCTTTTACAAGAACAGCAGTTGTTGATCTTGTAACTGGTAAGATTATTGGTTATGTTGATCCAAATAATCCTGATCAAGTTGTATCTAACGGATGGACCATAGCTGATGGCAGCGATAATAACTGGAAAAGCTGGAATGCATTAGAGGACCTTCCAGAAGGGTACTACCCTCCAACTTCTGTCACGTTTGCTGATGGACAAATTTATAATCAAGTTGCGCTACACAATGGTAGAGTTTCAGCAATTAACGAAGTAGTGGTTACTCCAGAAATGAGTTCGATAACCGTTAATGTGGTGTACAACAAGGTCAGTCTTGATTTAACTATCAATCACGATCTTATAACTAATACCTACAATGGCAGTGAACAACCAGTTTCTGCCGATGTAATTAATGCAATTACTCATACCGCTGCTTCATCAAATAGCGATATTCCTGTTCCAAATATTGCTCAAGCTATTCAAAATGCTAACTTAACTTCAGATGATTATTCATACACAGATAGCCAAGGTAGTGTTTTGTCTAACGCTCCAACTAATGCTGGTAATTACCGCATTATTTTGAATCAAAATGGTTTGGATAAATTAAATAAAGTTGCTGGCGGCTTAACAATTAACTATGATCCAAGTAAGTCATATGTTAACTACACAATTGAAAAGGCAGAAGCAACTGCCCAGTTAGAAGGAAATAATTCTAAGACATACGATGGTAAGGCAGTAACAAATATCGAAGTTACAAAAGATGGCAATATCAAGGTTACTGCAAATGTTCCGGGCACTACTCAAGATGCCTACGAACTTCAAGCTGGTGACTATGACTGGTACAGCGCAGATGGTTCAACTAAATTAAGTGATGCTCCAACTAATGTTGGGGACTACACTATTAAGTTGAATAGTACGGGCATTGCCAACATTAAAGCTCATTATGGCAATAGCGACAACATTAATTGGGCTGATAATGCAATTACAGGTAGTGCAACTTATGATATTACCCAAGCTAAAGCTACTATTTTATTAACTGATAAAAATAAGCAAACAAGTAGTTGGACTGGAATCGAAATTCCAGTAAATCCACCTGATTTTGTACCAACTATTACCACTGATAATGGGATGACGCTCACTGTTCCTGCTGGTATTCTAGCAGTTGGTGACTACACAGTTACTCCTTCACCAGTTGCACCAGGTACTTATCAAGTTTCCTTGACTAACTCAGGCATTGAGAAGATTAAAAAAGCTATTCCAACTAGTGAAAACTATGTTTGGAATAGTACTGGTAACGGTGTCTTAGAAATTGTTAAAGCTAAGGCTGATTACCAAATGTCAGGAAGTGGCGAAACCACTTATACTAGTTCTGACGTAAAATTTCCAATAGACCAACTTAGGGATGCAATTTCTTCATCTAATACAGTTAGCGGGCAAGCTTTAGTAATTCCTGAGCTTGATGCTAATGACTTTACTTGGTCTAGTGGTACGGCTCCAACTAATGTTGGTGAGTATACTATTAAGTTAAATGAAGACGGTATTAAGAAGATTGCTACTGCAAATCCAAATTATGATTTAACTCTAGGTACGAATGTCTTTACTTATAAGATTAATGCGGCTGAAGCAAGCGCAACTGTAAGTGGTGAAAATAGTCGGACATACAATGGCCAAGCTATTTCACTTGATGATATCTATAATGGTGGAACGATCACTGTTAAAGTTACTGGACTCAAGGATCAAGAATTTACTTACACATTGCAAAATAATGACTACACCTGGAATGTACCTGATCCAACAAATGTTGGTACTTACACTTTAACTTTGAATAGTACTGGAATTGGTCACTTACAAGATCTATTGAACGATAAGTACGGTAACGGTAATGTAACTATTGCCAATAATCAAGTTACTGGAAGTGCGAAGTACACTATTGAAAAAGCTAACGCCAGTGTAATTTTATCAGGTAATCAAGATGAAACTTATAGTGCTGAGGAATACATTGACAGCAATATTAAGGTTAGTGACTACAAGGTAACTTTGGGCAACGGCATAGAATACACGTTAGTTGATGGAGACTTAGAATTTACCCCAAATCAAAATCCAACAAATGTTGGTACTTATACTGTTCAATTGTCTAACCAAGGTAAGAGGAATATTTCTGCTGTTCAAAGTGAAAACTATGAATATAGTTTTAATGATACTGGAGTAGGTAGTTTCAATATTACTAAGGTAACTCCAAGTGCCGCATTTACTGGTCAAGGTGAAAAAGTTTACGATGGTACCCCACTTAGTGGATATACACCAATCTTGACGATTACTGCTCCTGGCCCGCATGATGTAACTTTAATTGCTGGTACTGATTATATTTGGACTGAGGATGGTAAAACCTTTACTACTGCTCCAAGTGATGCTGGTGACTATACTGTTTCTTTAACATCAGATGGGATTGCTAAGGTTAAAGCAGTAAATGAAGAAAATCTTGATTGGTCAAATGTAACAATTAATGAAAATGCAAGTTACATAATCAATAAAGCACAAGCTACAGTTAACTTTGCTCAACCAGCTAGTCAAACTGTTGAATATGGTAAGAATACGTTTGATGCAAATAACTTCAAGCCAAGTATTTCGACTAACAATCAAGTAGTTGTTGATATTCCAGATGGTGTAAGTCTTTCTGCAGAAGCAGGTGACTTTGAATTTACTAACGCGGATGGAAATAAGACAACAACTGTACCAACTGAGCTAGGAACTTACACTGTTACTCTAAGCGAAGCTGGTTTTGAAAAGCTTCAATCACAGACTAATAATTATGATTGGGTAAATACTGCAAAAGGTACTTACACAGTAACTAAGGCCACTGATGTGTCTGTTATCTTAACTGGTGATCAAGAAGTAACTTATACAGGTAATGCATTTACAAATAGTGATCTTAATGTTAATGGCTACCAAGTAACTCTTGGCAATGGTCAAATTTACAAGTTAGTTGCTGGCGATTTGGAATTTGTTTCAAGTCAAGATCCAACTAATGTTGGCTCTTATAAGGTTCAATTATCAGAACAAGGTAAGGAAAACATTGCTAAGGTTGATTCAACTCATTATGGTTACAACTTTGATAATGCTGGTACTGGTAATTTTGAAATTCAAAAAGCTACTCCAAGCATTAAATTTAATGCAGGAGCAGAAAAGGTATTTGATGGTACACCAATTTCTCTTGATGATTACAAGACTCAACCAAGTGTCACTGTTACTGCACCAAGTAATCCAACTATCCCTCTTGAAAAGGGCGATTATGTTTGGGTAAAAGATGGTATTACTTATCCAACTGCTCCAAGTAATGTGGATAACTACACGATTCAATTATCTGAATCAGGTAAGAATAAGATCTTGCAAAATAGTAATAATGAAGAAAATCTTGATTGGGCTAATGCAAAAATTAGTGGTCAAGGCAGCTATGTAATTACTGAAGCAACAGCTACTGCAGATCTTTCAGGTAATTCATCTAAGATCTACGATGGTCGACCAGTAACTACTCCGGAAATTAATGCAAAAGATGGAACCGTTGAAGTAACCATCACTATTCCAAACAGTATTCAAACTGTAACTTATAAGTTACAAAATGGCGATTATACTTGGAATACTCCGAATGGGGATGCACCAATTAATGCAGGTACCTACACTTTTAAGCTAAGTCCGGAGGGACTTGCTAATTTACAAAGTGCAATTAATAGTAAATGGGGCGAAGGTAACGTTAAGATTACAGATGCCGATCTTAAAGGAGAAGCTACTTTCACGATCAATAAGGATAACATCAATATTTCAGGAAATGGTAGTCAAACAGGAACATACACAGGAAGTCCACAAGTAGTAGATCCAACTAACTTCCCAATTACGTTAATACCTGATGGTGATGGTCCAGTTCCAACAATTCCAGATGGTACTTTAACAAGTAATGACTTTGTGGTTAAGAATAAAGATGGAAAGCCAGTAAATCCAACCGATGTTGGTGACTATAAAGTTTACTTAACTCCAGATGGTATTAAGAAACTTGAAAAACTCAATCCAAACTACAACTGGCCAACAACTGAACAAGAGGTTGGAAAGTTAGTAATTGAGACAGCTCAAGCCAGTGCAACTGTAAGCGGTGAAAATAGTCGTGTCTATAATGGACAAGCTATCAGTACGACAGATCTCTACAATGGCGGAGATATTAATGTTACAATCTATGGAATTAATGGTAATAAGCTTACCTATACCTTGAAAGAGGAAGATTACGATTGGAATGTATCAGATCCAACTAATGTAGGTACTTATACTTTGACTTTGAATGATACTGGAATCAGCCGCTTGCAAGAGGTTCTTACCGCAAAATATGGTGCTGGCAACGTAACTCTTGCGAATACTGCAGTAAGTGGAAATGCTAAATTTACCATTACTCCAGCTATAATCAAGATTTCAGGAAATGGTAGTCAAACAGAAACATACACAGGAAGTCCACAAGTAGTAGATCCAAATAACTTCCCAGTTATGTTGACTCCTGAAGGTACTGGTCCAGTTCCAACAATTTCAGATGGTACTTTAACAAGTGGCGACTTTATAGTTAAGGGTAAAGACGGCAGTCCAGTAGATCCAACTGATGTTGGTGACTATACAGTTTACTTAACTCCTGAAGGTGTTGATAAACTTAAGAAACTCAATCCAAACTACAACTGGCCAACAACTGAACAAGAAGTTGGTACTTTAACAATTACTCCAGCTAAAATGGATATAACTTTATCAGGTAATGGTTCTAAAGTTTCTGATGGACAACCAGCAAATGTTGATCTTTCAACATTGGTAGACAACTTAACTGGTCACAACCTTAATAGAGCTGGTTTAACATTAGATGACTTTAGCTGGAATACTTCAGATGGCAGTGCTCCGATTGAAGTAGGCAATTACACGATTACTTTAAACGAAAATGGTTTGAAGAAACTGCAAATCAACAATTCAAATTACACTGTTAATGTGACTGATGAATTTAAGTACACTATTATTGCTGCTAGTCAAAAGATTGAATATGTTGATGGTAATGGAAATATCATTAAGGTTATTGACAATATTGGTACGGATGCATCTAACTATGGTGAGAAAGTTGACTTTGATGTAAAGCAAAATGTTCCAGAAAATTACAAGTTAGTAAATTCTAATGTTCCAACACAAATTACCATTGAAAATGGTGTAACTAGATTTGTTGTTGAACCTAATATTGTAACAACCACTGATACTAAGACAGTAACCAGAACAATCATTGTTGAAAATCCAGATGGTAGCGAAAACAAGGTTATTCAAACAGTGACCTTCACTTGCCCACAGTACACTGATCCAGTAAATGGTGAGATAACATACGGCCACTGGGACAAGTCTTCCGGTAATTGGAATAAATATAATGCTCCCGAAATTCCAGGGTACACTTCAAATGAAGTACCAGAAGAAGTAGTAACTCCAGATACTGCAGATAAGACAGTGACTGTGAAGTACACAAAGAACCCAGCAATTGAAACTACTGATACTAAGACAGTGACAAGAACAATCATTGTTGAAACTCCAGATGGCAGTGAAGATAAAGTAGTTCAAACAGTAACGTTCACCCGTCCACAGTACACTGATCCAGTAAATGGTGAAGTAACATACGGAGAATGGGATAAATCTTCCGGTAATTGGAATAAATACACTGCTCCCGAAATTCCAGGGTACACTTCAAATGAAGTGCCGGGAGAAATAGTGACTCCAAGTACTGCAGATAAGACGGTGACTGTGAAGTACACGAAGAACCCATTGGTTGAAACTACTGATACTAAGACAGTGACAAGAACAATCATTGTTGAAAATCCAGATGGCAGTGAAGATAAAGTAGTTCAAACAGTAACGTTCACCCGTCCACAGTACACTGATCCAGTAAATGGTGAAGTAACATACGGAGAATGGGATAAATCTTCCGGTAATTGGAATAAATACACTGCTCCCGAAATTCCAGGGTACACTTCAAATGAAGTGCCAGGAGAAGTAGTGACTCCAAGTACTGCAGATAAGACGGTGACTGTGAAGTACACGAAGAATCCGTTGATTGAAACTACTGATACTAAGACAGTGACAAGAACAATCATTGTTGAAACTCCAGATGGCAGTGAAGATAAAGTAGTTCAAACAGTAACGTTCACCCGTCCACAGTACACTGATCCAGTAGATGGCGAAGTGACATACGGAGAATGGGCCAAATCTTCCGGTAGTTGGGATAAATACAATGCCCCAGAAATTCCAGGTTATACTTCGAATGAAGTACCAGGAGAAGTAGTGACTCCAGATACTGAGGATCAAACTATAAGAATTGGTTACAGTAAACAACAAGAACCAGAAACTCCTACTATTCCATCTCAACCTGCAGATAAGAAGGATTCTGGTAAAGTATCGGCAGTGAAGCAACAAGTTTCGACTACTAAGATAAGCAAAACAAATATTGTGAATACTGTGCAAAAGAAGGTAGGGAAGCAAGCATCAAGAAATAGAGCTCAGGTTAATAAGAAGAATGATCACACATTACCTCAAACAGGTGCGCACAAAGATATGCTTGCAATTATCTCTGGAGCACTTGCAGTAGGAATTGGATTACTGGGATTAAGTCTTGATAGAAAAAAGAAAAAATAGAATTGAGGTACAAGAAATATCTCTAAAAGAGAAGAAATTAAAACTTCTATAGATCTTAAAAGGAATTAAGCAGCTAAAAAAGAGCTGTTTGATTCCTTTTTTCATCTCATTATTTAAAGTTAAGCAAGGTTTTTAAACAAAAAATCCTGTTGATGAAATATAAGAAATATTCATCAACAGGATAGAAATATATTTTGAGTCTATTATAAATTAGCTTTGATTCTCTTCAACTGACTCATTCCGTTCATCTGCATCAACTACTGATTTAGCTACTTGTTGATCAGGTTTATATGGGCGCTTAATCGGCATCCCCATTGGATTCTGTCCTTTAGACATCAATACAGTAGGAATATTTGATGTAACGTTTTCAGGCTTTGGTAATCCTTCAATTTCCCAAGTAAAGGGAGCAAATTCGTTTTTTGGATTTACCCAATTTGGATGCTTTTTAGAAAGAAGATAAAGTCCTAAACAGGTAAGTAATACAACCGCAACTAAAACTGCAATAACAATTATATAAGTTACTGGAGATCCGACTTCTGCTTTAACTTGTGCTGGTGGATAAAAGGCAAGAACAATACCGAAAATTGATGAAATGAGGCCAACACCGGCAATAATCCAAGCTCCTACCTTACCACCAGGTACTTTAAATGAACGAGGACGGTTAGGTTGTTGGTAACGTAAACGTAAGAATGCGACGAACATTAGAATGTAGTAGAAAAGATATAGAACAGTGACACACTGTGTTAATAAAATTACGAATCCTTCTACGTTTGGAATTAATTTGAATAGATATGCAATAATAGTCATTCCAGCCATTTGGACATAAACTAGTCGAGCAGGCATTCCATGCTTGTTTTTCTTTTGTAACCATTTTGGTAAAAAGCCACTACCACCAGCTTGGGCAAGCATAACTGATGGAGCTGCTAGTTCAGTCACAGTAGAAGCAACTAAATTGAAAAGTCCGACCCACATTAGAACTAGATACAACCAAGGAAAGGCAAAGGTTTCACCAAGAACTTTAAATACCGTAACTAATGAATATAAAACATTAATTTGTTTTTCTGGAACGATCATTGCGATGATTACAGTACCTACTACGAAGATTAAGAATACTAAGATTAAAGTAATAAAAATTGAAGATACAAAATCTTTTTCAGGGTGCCGTAATCGTTTAATGAAGGCGGCATTTTCATCAATTCCAGTATAAGAGAAGAATACACCAGCTGCGAGGGCTAAAGTACTCATTCCATTCCATTTTGGAATTAATTGTTTTGGTGCCATTGAAATAGCGGGGGTATGTCCCTGGCACAACCAAACGATTGTTAGGATAATCATTACTGCTAATGGGATAAGTGTTCCAATTAAGACACCATATTTTGTAATAGTGGTAAAAGTTTTAACACCTTTATTAGCAATGATAGCCATAATCCAATATAAAATAATCCATCCAGTCATGATTAAAACAACGTGAGTAGGATTTTGAGCGAAGGCAACTGCCTTGTTATACATAGGCGTGTAGAACAAAATGGTTGCGGCGGAACTCGGCATCCCCATCCCGAAGTTAATCATAACTTGAAACCATAAAATCAACAGACAAGTTAATGCCCATCCTTTTCCTAAACCTTCACCGACCCAGCGGAAAATACCGCCACGGTTGCTCCAGCCAGAGGCTAGCTCTGCAGCTACTAAGGCGGTAGGAATGAAGAAGCAAATAGCACCGATGGCAAAATAGGTAACTGACGATAAACCATAAAAGGCTTCTTGAACATCATTACCTAAACCAGCGATAATTGCCACGTTCATTAGAGTTAGGGTCCATATGGAGATAAAGGCTTGCTTTTTGGCAGATCCTGCTTTATGAGAATTCTCCATTTTTCTCTCTCCTTTAAATATATACAATAAACAAAATCAATATGTTATTTATTAATCTGCTCATGTGTATACTAGTCTCATGTTTCACAAACTACAAATAAAAAGGATTAAATATAAGAGCTGAAAAGCTTTATAATAAGCTATTGCTTATTTATAGCCAGCCTTTATTTATTATATTGTGAATTAAGTTACTAATTATAGTTATTTGGTTATAGTAATATAATCGTAAAAAGAATGGCTATCTACTTAGGGAAGAAGAATAAAATTATAAATTAGTAAAATTTAATCAATTCTTAAAAATAACAAATTATATTATTTTATTTTTTTATATATTTCCACTTAAGTGCTTTTGATTATAATGTAGTATATAGGGTATAGACTTGAAAAATATAACACTAAATATAAAAGGATATGTGTAGAAGAAATATATCTTTGAAAGAGTAGTATCGTTCAATTCACTTATCGAGGAGAAGTTCATTTGGAAAAGAAAAATCTTTTAAATGTAATAAAGAAAGTAAGCTTTAGTCTATTCATAGTAATAATTTATGTAATGGGATTATACATTCCTCTTCCTTTTGCAGAAGTGACTAAACAGTATATGGAAGCTGTAAAAAATACTCCTATTTCAATTTTAGGGGCATTTAGTGGAGCTAATTTTACACAGATATCTATTTTTTCAATCGGTCTGAATCCATTAATGTTTTCGATGTTAATTATTCAGCTGCTAAGTTTTACTCATTCCTTTGGTTTTGATGCCTTGTCACCGAAACAAGTGCAGTACTTGATGCAATTTTTAACTATGATTATCACTATCATTCAAGCAGCACTATTAGTCTTTGCTTTTACAAATCGACGGAATGGTTTAGAAGATTTTGAAATGATCTTGATATTGAGTGCTGGGTCTTGTTTAGTAGTTTGGCTTTGTTATCGCAATATGAAATATGGGGTTGGAGCAAGTGCACCAGTTATTTTAACAAGCATTCTTAATGGTGCTATTCCCAATATAATTAGTAATGTAAAACTTCTTTTAACCATGAAATATGCATGGGTTTGGTTAGCAGCTTTAGCTATTTTTATTTTGTTACTAATAAAATTTTGGCTTGCGTTTACTAAAGCCTCCTATCCTTTAAAAGTAGTTAACCCTAGTCTTCCTGCCTCTAGTAATTTGATGACAGTGCCGTTAGGCTTAAACATGGCTGCCATGATGATGTATATGGTAGGAATGGCTATTTTGACCCTTCCTTTAATGGTGGGAAGATACTTTAGTTCTTCATCTTTGATCAATAATTGGGTATTTCAAGCTTCTTTTTCTGCAGTAATGGGAATATTGATTTTTTATTTCTTCACTTTTGTAAATTTCGATCCTAAAGAACAAGCCAAGAGTTTTCGAAATAATCACTACTATATTCCAAATATTGCTCCTGGACGTCCTACACAACGATATTTAAACCGTCTAATATGGATTATTGCCTTTCCGGGAGCCGTTTTAAATGCATTTCAACTTGTTTTTGGTTTATATGGGGGTAATTTTTTAGGTAATTATGCTGGCTTTGCTATTATTCCAATGAATGTTGTTATGATTACAATGTTTATGGGAGGAATTAAAGATCAAATTGATACTATTTTGTTCCCATATCGTTATGATCGTTTATTAAAGGATAACTAATAATGAAATATTTTATTCCTGCATGGCATAAACAATACAATGACTGGTCAATTAATATTCCAAGTATTGAAAACTATGACGCAGCAGAATACATGACTGTTTTAAAAAAGTTTGACGAAGAAATTGGTCTGATAATTACAGACTATCAGCCTCAATTGTTGAGTAAATTAAATCAAATTGCCTTTTTCCCTAATACCCTATTTTCTGTATATGATTTTTTACAAGGAGTTCATGGATTTGAAAATAAGGTTTTAGAATTAGAAGATTTTAACTGGCCTAAAAATGCAATTTTTGATTATGGTCCTTTTAGAACCTTAATTGTTTTAGAAAATAAACTATATGCAACAGTTTTCTATGATATTGATGGTCATATTTTAAGGATCTCTTATCCTGAAAATGACGAGCATAAAGCATTTACTTTGGGTATAGATAGTCGTGGTTTTATCTCTAATCAAGATGATGAGGAAAAAACTATCTACTTTGATCCATACGGTAATTGGCGTTTTAAAAAGGACAAAACCACTGACAAAATCACGGTTAATCCAGAAACGCATTTTTGTAAAAGAAGAGAATATGAAAATATTACAGATTTGGTTGATGAGATTTTAAGTCGATACTTAAAGGTCAATGCTAAGAATAATGATGAAATAATTGTAACAGTAGATGATGAGAGTAGTTTTAATAATGAAATCATTGAGCCATATAAACCTTTATATATAATCAATAGACACCATCCTTATAGTAAAAAAATAGGTAGCCTGGCTAAGGCAAAAGTAATTGTAAGTAGCAATGAAATTAAACAAAATCTAGAAAAAAATTATAGAGAACAGTTCGATATTTCAGTTATTCCTGTCTTTAATTCGGAATTTCGTCTTGGTCATAGTCAAAGACAAAATGTACAGGAGATTGGCTTCTTTGCGGAAAATGCAAATGACGAAGATATTCATCAAATCATTCAAAAGCTGTGTAACTACATCTTAAAAAATCCAGATAATTACAGCTTGAAAATATTTACATACAATTTTTGGAAAGCTGATCATGTGAATAAAATTCTTGAGCAAATAAAAGAAGAAAACAAAAACAGTTTTATTCTCGGAAAGTCAGAACAAGCAGAAAATGCTCCAATTGATGGACTTGATGATGAAGTGAGTTTACCAGAACTTGATGTTGTGCATACCCGTTTAACTAATATTTCAGATGTACTAAGTAATTTGGATAAAATGAGACTTTTAATAAATTGGGGAAAAGCGGATGAATTAATGCAAATATCAGGTGTAAGTATTGGAATTCCACAAGTGCAAAACTTTTCTTCGGCCACTGTTGTGGATAATAAAAATGGACGAATTATAAAGAAAATAAGTGAGCTTTTACCTGTAGTTGATGAGTATTTAACTAATTTAAATAGTTGGAATCAGACAGTAGTATATAACGTACAATTAATGAACCAGTATTCCGAAGAAAACATCATTGAGAAATGGAAAGAAGTATTTAAAGAGAGGAAAGCGGAGTAGAATGCGAGTTTTGCAACTAGGTAATGATAACTGGGAGAAAAAATATACAATCCCAGAAGATATGGAATGGCATTTTAACGACTTTTCTTTTGAAGAAAAAAAGGCTACGAAGAAAAAGGGGATAAAAAGTTATGATGTAATTTTAGTTACTGGTAAAACTAACTTAACTAATGACCAGTTGAAGAAGTTAAAGCAATTGATATCCCCATATCATGTTTTATACAGTTCTAATTTAAATACAGAATTGGATGATCATGAAAAATATTTTTTGAAAAGTATTGCTGCTCAAAAAATAAAAGAAGAACCGCAGTATTTGATTGATCGACTTCCAATTCGGTACTTCTCTGGACAATCCGGATTAAGGATTTTTCCAAGTCAACTGAAATTAAATGAGCATGTAGTTAATAGTTATGAGTTTGAAGAACAGGGTCATCTTAAATTAAATCTAGATACCCATAATGAATGGGTAAATTTAGGTACCTATAAAAGTGGGGTCTTTATCGATCCTGATAAGCAGATCAATTTTTGGCTTTCATTAAAGAATTTCAATTTTCAAGTTAGACTGAGAATTTTTATTCAACAACCTGGTACAGATGGAGATGTCAAAGAACAAAGAGTAATCGACCTAAGCTCTTTTAATAAAGATGAATATTTTTCTCAAATTGAAGCATCTGAACACTATCGGACTGCAACCCTAAATCTAGAAGTTAAGGGGAGCGGCGACTTAATCATTGGCGTGCTTCATTCACGTTGGGGCCGAGATGGGGCCGGAAATTTCATTGCCGGTGGGCAAAGAATAGTTAATCCTCAGACTAGGGATGATATTGCCTATTACTTTAATCCTGGCGACTTGAAGCCCCCATTAAATGTATATTTTTCAGGTGCGCGTGAAGCAGAAGGTTTTGAGGCATATTTCTTGTTTAAAGGGTTAAAAGCACCGATGCTTTTATTTACTGATATGCGATTAAATATTGGTCAATTTTATGACGATAAGGATAATTTTTTTGAGCAAGAAATTATTAAAACAATTAAGTCAAAATTGAATGAATTGGGGTTTGATGAATCGCAACTACTAGTAAATGGAATTTCAATGGGAACATACCCTGCGATAAAATATGGAGCTAAAATGAGTGCTCATGCAATTAATGTTGCAAAACCCTTGGTAAATTTGGGCTATATTGCTTCAAGGACTGCCTTAGATCGTCCCGACGAATTTGAAACTATGTTCGATATTGATAAAGGGATCGGTCCAGCTACCGATAGAGATGACTTGAAAAAAATTGATGAGAATTTTTGGAAAGAATTTGATAAGCAAGATCTTTCAAAAACACGCTTTTTTGCTGGTTATATGATTAATGATGACTATGACGATAAAGCAGTAAAAGAGTTAAAAGAGTCTCCTGCTGTAAAGCAAGCAGCCCAGTTTTCTGCTAAAGGATTTCCCGGACGACATAATGATGATCCACAAGTTAACTACTGGTTTATTGATCGTTTAAATGAACTATTAAGAGAAGATTTTGGTCGAGATAATGAAAAACGTAATTAATCAAGTTTATTGGGATAGAATGTCAGAGACATATTTATATGGAACGGCATTTAAGAAAAACGCTAAAAATGAAGTCACTTTTAAGAATAAATTGATGCCTTCAGGAAAAACTCTGATTAGCTGGTCATCAATAGCAAATTATCAGGCAGCAAAAGAAGTCCCTAGTTTACCACTCCTGCTGAATGGACAAGAATATTTGTTAAAAATTAGTGCAAAGATTAAGCCGGAAAATAGTGCAATTTTTGGAATACATTTTTTTGATATTCAGGGAAATGAAATTGATAAGGTTATTTTCACTGATTTAGAACAAAAGTTTAAATATCCAACTCGAGCGGTGAAATACACTATTGAAATAATTAGTGGTGGAGTAGAAGAGATTAATTTTAAAAAAATTCAAATTTCTCCTTTGGATTTAGAAGAAGTTTTTAATGACTTTTATCCTCATCCTATTTATTTAAATAAAAATTCCCAAAAAGAAGGGCTTATTCTACTTGATGATTCTAAACGAGCTAGAATTATTGCTCCATTTAAGATTAAGAGTTATGTGGGAGCCAATTTAACTATTGGATATCTGAGTTGGCAAAATAAACAACATGGTCTTGAACTGTTGAAAGATTATATTAATGAACATAAAGATAAAGAATTAGTCATCTTTAGCAGCAGTGCTGATATAGATGAATCCTTAGCAAATTCCAACACCTTAAACTGTACGGTAGTGTATTCGAAGGCTTTTGTAGATGAAGGATATCATAATTTGCAGGAAACATATCTTTCAAAAAATTATCGAGAACCTGATCAAGTTCGAATGGTAAAAGAAGCTATTAATTATTTTAAGGAATGATGCAATGCTAACAGATAGGTTAAGACTAAAAAAAGCCAGGAAATTATTAAATAAAATTAATAAATTAGGTCCTAAAATGCAGGCAATGAGTGATGAAGAACTGCAAGGACAAACTGCTATTTTTAAAAAGCAACTTAAAGAAGGTAAAAGTTTAGATGATATTTTACCAGAAGCTTATGCCACTGTAAGGGAAGCAGATAAAAGAATTTTGGGGATGTTCCCCTATGATGTACAGGTTTTAGGGGCAATTGTATTACATAATGGCTCCATTGCTGAAATGAAAACTGGGGAAGGTAAAACTTTAGTTGCGACAATGGCTCTTTATCTAAATGCTTTAGAAGGTAAAGGCGCAATGTTAGTGACTCCAAATGGTTATCTTGCATCTCGTGATAAAAAAGAGTTAGCTCCAGTTTATGAGTGGCTAGGTTTAAGTGTTAGCTTAGCTTTTGCAGAAGAGAAAGATAGTAAAAAGAAAATAACTGCTAAAACTAAAAGAAAATGGTATAACTCCGATATTGTATATACTACTGCTTCTTCTTTAGCTTTTGATTATTTGTTTAATAATCTTGCCAGCTCCAAAGAAAATCAATATTTACGCCCATTTAATTATGTTATTGTCGATGAAGTGGATGAGGTTTTATTAGATGAAGCACAGACTCCATTCGTGGTCTCCTCTAGTCCTAATGTTCAATCAAATCTATATCATTTGGCAGATCAGTTTGTAAGACTATTAGATCCCGAGGTGGACTATGTATTTAAAAAGGATGATCAATTATTTTGGTTAACAGCCCACGGTATTGAAAAAGCTGAGCAATTTTTTAAACTAGATAGCTTATTTTCTAATGAGAGCAGGAGTGTTTATCGCCATATTATTTTAGCGATGGGTGCGCACTTAACTATGAGACGAGGACATGACTACTTAGTTGTAAAAGGCGAAGTGGTCTTGTTAGATGAAGATAGCGGTAGATTAAAACGTGGAGTTCAGGTAAGTACAGGAATTCACCAGGCTGTTGAAGCTAAAGAAAAGGTTGAGTTGACTAAAATTCAGAAAACAGCAGCTTCAATAACATTTCCAGCTTTATTTGCATTGTTTAATAAAGTAAGTGGAATGAGTGGAACTGCTAAAGTTAATGAAGAAGAGTTTTTACAGACCTATAATTTAAAAGTGGTAACTATCCCTACAAGAGTGCCGGTAATTAGAAAAGATTATCGCCCACTTATTTTCTTAACTACAAGAGATAAATTAATGACAGCTGTAGATGATGTAGTAGAAATGCATAAAACTGGTCGGCCTGTGTTACTTGTTGCTGGTTCTGTAGAAAATTCAGAAATTATTTCAGAACTATTACTCAATATTGGTATTCCTCATAATGTTTTAAATGCCTATAATGCAGCCTATGAAGCGCAAATTATTAAAAATGCAGGTCAAAAAAATGCTGTAACTATTGCAACAAATATGGCTGGTAGAGGAACTGATATTAAGCTAGGACCCGGAGTTAAGGAACTAGGTGGCTTAGCAGTAATTGGAACTGAAATGTTACCTAAAAGGGTGGAATTGCAGCTAGCGGGGCGTGCTGGCAGACAAGGAGATCCAGGTAGTAGCCAATTTCTGATTTCCTTAGAGGATTCATTTATTTCTTCTAATAATACTCCTCGTCAGAAGAAATATTACCGCAAATTAATGAAGAAGAAGTCAAAGGGAAAGGATATTACTCTTCTCTCAGGTCCGCGAATTCGATTTAGTTTGCTCATGCTGAGAACCCGTAAAGAAGATCTTAATGAGTTGATGAGAAGTCAAACTAATAAGATGGAAATAATTTTATCGCTTCAACGGAAGAATTTTTATACTAGAAGAGACAAAATTATGAACACTGATGATTTACAGGAAGATGTAGATCGGATCATCGATAATGCACTGAATCTTTATTTAGAAAAACAGGATTTATCAAATAAGAGTGATTTAAAGTACTTTATTAACCAGCATGTTACTTATCAACAGGTTAATGTACCGGATAATTTGAAAACTAAAAAAGCGATTAAAGACTTTTTGAAAGAATTAGCTTACAAGATTCTTGATGAGAAAAAGCGTGTATTAATTAACAAAAAACAAGCAAATGATTTTTACCAACAAGTGATTATTTCATCAATGGATGGAAATTGGATTGATCAAGTAGATAGAATTGAAAAAATAAAGGTTAATGCACAGCAATGGGGAAGAAGTGGAAGACCGCAAGATCTTCTCCACCAAGAAAAGGCTTTTGAAGCGTATAAAGATTTCCTAGATAAAATTACCTTGTCTACCTTTGATAATCTTTTATTGAGTAAGATTTTTACGAATGAAAAAGGACAATTAGTTGTAGTATTTAATTAGTAGGGGAAAATTATGACCGTATATAACATAAATTTAGGAATAGGTTGGGCTAGCTCTGGAGTAGAATACGCTCAAAAATATCGTGATCAAAGTTTTGATAAAGTGGGAATTGAACGAAAATTTATTTTTTCAGATTTAATTTTAGGGAATAATATCGGAGATTTAACCGCCAATTTGGGTTTTGATAATGACAATATTATCTGGTTATATAACTTCTTTACTGATGTAAAGATTTCAACGTCTAATTATTCTTTAGATACTCTAGAAAACGAACTCAATTTAAAAAAACTAAGTAGTAATGTAAAGACTGTTGGAAAAGAAGTATTTTATCAATTAAATGATGGCCTACAGCTAGTAGCTCGACTAAGCGATGCCGAAAAACGTACCATTGATCAGGTTAGCTATGTTAAAAATAATACTTTACTTAAGAGAGACTTTTATTCTTACACTAAGTATGCCTGTGAGTATTATTTAGGTGCAGATAAAGATAATCGGGTTACCTTTCGGGAATTCTATAATGAAGATGGCACAATTGCTTATACACAACATTTAAATGGTGATCAAGAAACATTTGAATTTGCAAATGGTGAAGTTATTTATAGTAAAGATGACCTTTATCTGAAAATGCTTAAAGAATTGAACTTTACTAAAAAAGACGTAATTATTCTAGACAGAGAAGATGAAGATAAGAACTTAATTAATGGTCAACTAGTTTTTGAAAACCATGGACCAGCTAAATTAGTGGTGGTAGTTCATGCTGATCATTTTGATAAGCACTATACCACAGATCAAAATATCTTATGGAATAATTTTTATGAATATCAATTCCAACATGCGAAATATGTCGATAGCTTTATTGTAGCTACAAATGAACAAAAGAAGATTTTAAAAAATCAATTTAAAAAATACTATAATATTGAACCGCGTATTGATTGTATTCCAGTGGGAAGTTTAAATGAGTTGGAGCACCCTACACAAGGAAGAATGAAGCACTCCTTAATTACAGCTTCTCGCTTAGCAAAAGAAAAGCACATTGATTGGATTGTGAATGCAGTAGTAGCAGCTAAAAATAGTGTCCCTGATCTTTCTTTAGATATCTATGGAACTGGCGGTGAAGCAGGGATGCTTACTAATTTAATTAATCAAAATCAAGCACAAGATTATATTCATATTATGGGACAAAGAGATTTAACAAAAGTCTATCGAAACTATCCTGCTTATATTGCCGCTTCAACAAGCGAAGGCTTTGGTCTCTCACTGCTTGAAGCTGTGGGATCTGGATTAGCAATGATTGGCTTTGATGTTCCTTATGGTAATCCTACTTTTATTGAAAATGGAAAAAATGGAATGCTTTTACCATATAATGAAGAATGGACTGACTTTAGAAAAGAAGAAGTTTTAACAAAGGCAATTATCGAGATGTTTACTAAGAGTGATGTAGACAGCTTTAATAAAAAATCATATCAAATAGCAGAACCTTATTTAACTGCAAATGTTGCTAAACAATGGGAAAAATTAGTGGGGGAATTGGTCAATGATTAATTTATTTGAAAATTTAGACGTAGAATCAACCGACTTTCTAAGATCACAGCTTTTTGCTAATCTTAAAATTCCTTCTGTGGTAATTAATGATGATGGTTTTTTACCAATTGAGGTAGACTCTCCCTTTAAATTCTATTGCGGATTTGGTGATGAAAATACTCCCCTGTACTTTAACCGTCTAAAGGTGCCAGAATTTCATCGAATTGTAGCAACTGCAAGTAAGGGAGAAGTCTATGATCTTTATGAAAAGAGAGCAGATATTTTCTTCCTTGCTACTGATAATACTAGGCTAATTAAAGAAGTTCATTGGCTTGATAAGAATGGTAACTTGAGCTGGATTGATCACTATAATCGTCAGGGAAAGCTATTTGCTAAAACTTATGTTAACAATGGACAGCAAGTTTTAAAGCGGTACTTTAATAAAGATGAAAAAGAAGTTATTACACAATATTTAGTTTCTGGCGATATCTTTTTACATGAAGAAAATAATGAACGATATTTTGCTAATTTAGCTCAATTTGTGACTTACTATTTAAGAAAAAAGAAATACCAGCTTGATCATATTTTCTACAATACTTTGAATCAGTCAATGATGGTAAGTTTAGGCCTTCAAAATGATGGTAGTGATACGCTGTTTTGGCATGAAAAGATTACTAACGATCTACCAGGTAATATGAAGTATTTAATGGACAATAGTACTAGAACTAAGCATATTGTTTTCCAAAATTATGTAGATTGGCAAACGTGGAAGAATAAATTACCAAATGATAAAAATGTTGATTTTAGATTTTTAGGTATGATTTATCCTCATCCAAGAGGAAACAAAATGCGTCCTGAAGCAGTTATTTTGACTAACTCAGACCAGATTGAACATTTAGATGAAGTAGTTCAAGCAATGCCAAATATTCATTTTAATATTGCGGCTATTACTGAAATGTCATCTAAGTTATTAGCTTTCAAAAAGTATAACAATGTTCGTTTATACCCTAATGCCACAACTAAACAAATTCAGGAATTGTATCAAACTAGTGATATTTATCTAGATATAAATCATGGTAATGAAATTTTGGATGCGGTTCGTGGTGCTTTTGAACAAAATATATTAATTCTGGGATTTGAAAATACTTTGCACAATTCTCAATTTATTAGTTCAGAAAATGTATTTAAGCCGAATGAAGTTGATAAGATGGCAGATAAGATTTCAGATGCTTTATCTGATACAAATAATATGAGAGAGCTTATTGATGAGCAACGTTTACTTGCTGGGGATGTAAGTGTTGAACAGTATAAAGAGGTTATCGGCGATTTGAGAAATGAATAAAGAAAAGAAAAAATCGACGTTAGTGGAACAACACGCGTTGAAGCGATTAGAAAAAGTAGAAGAGAACCAGAGAAAAGCTTATGAAAAAAAGCAGAATGATTTTCCCTGGAAACAAATAACTATGGGATTACTTTTTGGAATAATTTTACTTTTGATGTTAATCCAAATGATAGTTAAATAAAAGAAGGCTAGTCTTATTGTGATTTATACTTTTTCAAACAAATAGTTAAAATATAAATTAAAAAATCAGTTCGTCAGTATTACGGACTGATTTTTTTCTGTTCTTTTTTAGTTTACCATTGTCTTTTACTTGTTGAATAATAAAAAACGAATAAAGTTATATTATTTTTGCTTTTTTATTAATAATAAAATTTTATAAATCAAAGAAAAAATATTTTCTATTTTTTCTTTGATTTATCAACCTTTTTTCTTTTATTTAATTACCAAAGAGCTATTATAGAGTATGTAATAATAACAATTGAAATGCTTCTAATAAATAAAATTAATCGTAATATTATAGTAACGAGTAGGAAATGTTATGAAAGACAAAAAATTTAAGAAGAATCAAAAAAATAAATATGTCGATCCTAATAGTTTAAAGGAATCGGGAGACAGTTCTAACCCATATCTTAAAGAACTAGCAGCTTTAGCAGCAATTCTGGGAACTGGAGCTACAGGGGCAGCAATTTTACCTAATGATCGTGTATATGCTGCACAAACTTCTGTAGATGCTAAATCACAAATAGTTGGATCAGTATCTGAAAGTACGCAGACTGACTTGTCAAAAAAGGGAAACAGTAAATCTGATGAAAATGGAGTCAGTACTAGTAATTCAGAAGCTAAGAGTATGTCTACTTCTAGTTCAAAAAGCTTAAGAATCTCTCGGAGCGCATCTACCTCTTTGAGTCAATCGCAACAGATTTCACAATCTATGTCATTAAGTAATTCGCAGAGTCTTTCGGAGTCTTTAAGTTATTCTAAAAGTAAACTAAATTCTTCAAGTAATACTCAAAAAAAGATATCTAATTCTGAGACGCACAGTACTTTTAAATCTTCGAAGAATAAAAAAATAAGTGAAGAAAACTCTCTTACTTCAAGCTCAAATACTAACAGATCTAGTAATAAAACAAATATAAGAAACTTCTATTCTAGTGAGACCTCCTCTCTTGATAGAAGTCAAGGTCCTTTTCAAAGTAATACTAGTGAAATAAATAGCTTAAGTTTGAGCAGTAGACAGCTTATAGGTGAGAATTTTCAAATCCCTGTAGTTATTCAAAATTCTATTAACAATAGTTCTGATAATAAAACACAAACTAATAATAAAAAACTACAGATAGATAAATTGAATTTAACTGGTGTTTTTACCAACCTACTTCAAATTAATGATGAAAATGCAGTAGATGTAAGCACTAGTGCTGAATTTCAAAATGCTCTTAATAATTCAACTGTAAACGCTATTCGCTTGACAGCTAACATTGATTTAGGACAGTCAAGTATCGGAAGTATTCAAATTCCTCCTCGTAATCTGACAATTGATGGTGCTAATCATGACCTTAACTTAGGCAATAATTGTATTTGGCTCAATAATTCTGCTTCACCTAAGACTACCACGATTATTAAGTCTCTTAATCTTTATACGGCCAATAATTGTGGAGGCTTTGCCCTTACTAATTCCGGTGCAGAAACATTAATATATGATAATGTCCATGCTACTGGTGGAGCGGCAGTTTTTGCAGATACTTATGCTTCTAGTGGCTATCTAAAAACTTTTGAGATTCAAGGTCATACTACAATTGATGGAGTAAACTCATATCGATATAATGGCAATACTTATGACACGAGTTCTGCTAATTTTGTTGGGTATAGCACTTTGCTCTATGCCGGAAACGACTTAATTGTTGATGACAATGCGAGCTTAATCATTAATAACAATATGTCGGCGTATGATGTGGCAATGTTGGCCAATAATGGAGAACATGCTGTACGAGTTGGTGAAAATGCTACTTTAAGAATTAATAATACTTATAGTTATTCAGGTGGGGAAATTTGGAATAATGTCGGTAATATTGCTTTAACTAATGGTGAGGCGGAATTTACTGCTGGAAAAAATTCAAATATTAATTTAAGTACCAGTGGAGCAAATATTTACATTGCGAGTGGAAGTACGAATAACACTGTCAACTTTGAAGCAGCAACTAATACTACTTTTTCTGGTAATACTAATTTCTACTTCGGTGGATCGGATAATACGGTAAATATTGATGATCCAGCTCATGTGATTTTAAATACAACGACTGGAACGACTTACTCTACTAACTCTTCAAATCTTACAATAAATGCTACTGATACAAACGTAATTGTAACTAAGAATGGGGTAACTAAGAGATCAAATTATTTTGCTAATAATCGAAGTACGGTTAACGGAACAAATTATACAATTGGGATAACTATTGGTGAGCAAAATAATGGTGAAACGGCTGTTAAAAATGTAATGGCCGATATTAATAAGTCAGGTACAACTAGGGTAGAATATACTAGTGAAACTCAACACTCAGAAAGTATTTCGGATTCTATAAGAACGTCGGAAAGTATCTCTACAGCTATTATTGAAAGTGAATCAACTAGTGCTAGTGAACGAGAAAGTGAAAGCCTAAGCAACTCGGTGTCAATGAGTGAGAGTTTGAGTAACTCAGTATCAATGAGAGAAAGCTTGAGCAATTCAGTATCGATGAGTGAAAGCTTATCAAACTCAGTAAGCATGAGCGAAAGCCTAAGCAACTCAGTGTCAATGAGTGAAAGCTTAAGTAACTCGGTAAGCATGAGTGAAAGCTTATCAAACTCAGTAAGTATGAGTGAAAGCCTGAGTAACTCAGTAAGCATGAGCGAAAGCTTGAGTAACTCAGTAAGCATGAGCGAAAGCTTAAGTAACTCAGTATCGATGAGTGAAAGCTTGAGTAACTCAGTATCAATGAGCGAAAGTCTAAGCAACTCAGTAAGCATGAGTGAGAGCTTGAGTAACTCAGTAAGTATGAGCGAAAGTCTAAGTAACTCAGTGTCAATGAGTGAAAGCTTGAGTAACTCAGTGTCAATGAGTGAAAGCTTAAGCAACTCAGTAAGCATGAGCGAGAGTTTGAGTAACTCAGTAAGTATGAGTGAGAGCCTAAGCAACTCGGTAAGCATGAGTGAAAGTTTGAGTAACTCAGTAAGTATGAGCGAAAGCTTGAGTAACTCAGTGTCAATGAGCGAAAGTCTAAGCAACTCAGTAAGCATGAGTGAGAGCTTGAGTAACTCAGTAAGTATGAGCGAAAGTCTAAGTAACTCAGTAAGCATGAGCGAGAGTTTAAGTAACTCCGTATCGATGAGTGAAAGCTTGAGCAACTCGGTATCAATGAGTGAGAGCTTATCTAACTCAGTAAGTATGAGCGAAAGCTTATCTAACTCAGTAAGTATGAGCGAGAGCTTAAGCAACTCAGTAAGCATGAGCGAGAGCTTGAGCAACTCAGTAAGTATGAGTGAGAGCTTAAGTAACTCAGTATCGATGAGCGAAAGTCTAAGTAACTCAGTAAGCATGAGTGAAAGTTTAAGTAACTCGGTAAGCATGAGTGAAAGTTTGAGTAACTCAGTATCAATGAGTGAAAGTCTAAGCAACTCAGTGTCAATGAGCGAAAGCTTATCTAACTCAGTAAGTATGAGTGAAAGTTTGAGTAACTCAGTATCGATGAGCGAAAGTTTAAGCAACTCAGTGTCAATGAGCGAAAGCTTGAGTAACTCGGTATCAATGAGCGAAAGTTTAAGCAACTCGGTATCAATGAGTGAGAGCTTGAGTAACTCAGTATCAATGAGCGAGAGTTTGAGTAACTCAGTAAGCATGAGCGAAAGCTTAAGTAACTCAGTAAGTATGAGCGAGAGTTTGAGTAACTCAGTAAGCATGAGTGAAAGCTTAAGTAACTCAGTAAGCATGAGTGAGAGCTTGAGCAACTCAGTAAGCATGAGCGAAAGCTTGAGTAACTCAGTAAGCATGAGCGAGAGCTTGAGCAACTCGGTATCAATGAGTGAAAGCTTGAGTAACTCAGTATCAATGAGCGAGAGTTTGAGTAACTCAGTAAGTATGAGCGAAAGCATGAGCAACTCAGTAAGCATGAGTGAAAGTTTGAGTAACTCAGTAAGTATGAGCGAAAGCTTGAGCAACTCAGTAAGCACGAGTGAAAGTTTGAGTAACTCAGTGTCAATGAGTGAAAGCATGAGTAACTCGGTATCAATGAGTGAAAGTTTAAGCAACTCAGTAAGTATGAGTGAAAGCATGAGTAACTCAGTAAGCATGAGTGAAAGCTTATCTAACTCAGTAAGTATGAGTGAAAGTTTGAGTAACTCAGTGTCAATGAGTGAAAGCATGAGTAACTCGGTATCAATGAGTGAAAGTTTGAGTAACTCAGTGTCAATGAGCGAAAGTCTAAGTAACTCAGTAAGCATGAGTGAAAGTTTAAGTAACTCGGTATCAATGAGTGAAAGTTTAAGCAACTCAGTATCCATGAGTGAGAGTTTGAGCAACTCAGTATCGATGAGTGAGAGCTTAAGCAACTCAGTATCAATGAGCGAAAGTCTAAGCAACTCAGTAAGTATGAGCGAAAGCTTATCTAACTCAGTATCGATGAGCGAGAGCTTAAGCAACTCAGTATCAATGAGCGAAAGTCTAAGCAACTCAGTATCAATGAGTGAAAGTTTAAGTAACTCCGTATCGATGAGTGAAAGTTTAAGTAACTCAGTAAGCATGAGCGAAAGTCTAAGCAACTCAGTATCGATGAGCGAAAGCTTGAGTAACTCAGTGTCAATGAGCGAAAGCTTATCTAACTCAGTAAGTATGAGTGAAAGCTTAAGTAACTCAGTAAGCATGAGCGAGAGTTTGAGCAACTCAGTAAGTATGAGTGAAAGCT
>CANOQA010000003.1:0-99223 GCA_947568765.1 uncultured Lactobacillus sp.
GGTTCATCAATCATTTTATATATTTTAACTGTCTACTTGACACGGTACGGATCAAAAATTCTCAGCAGTATTTTTCTAGTTAAATTTCATTTTCATGGTTTTCTTGTTGACCATCACGAAGAGCTTGTTTTTCTAATTTTTTAGCTTCTTCTTCAAAATATTGTCCCTTATTTACTTGGTAGTACTTCTTATATCTAGCATAGTAATTATGGAACATGTAGTGCATCAATAACCAACGTTTTAAGCTACGATCTTTATCATAGAAGACAGTTGTACCGTAATGCCCCTCATCAATTAACTTTTCAGCTAAGCGTTTTGAACCGTTGTCGTAAGCATATTCCTTAAAGATCTTCTTTGGAACTCCAAGCCACAACATATAGTTAGCACCGTCTTTATTTCCATAAACTGTTGACTTGTCCTTTAAATTATCTTCAACATAGTCATCTACATACCACTTGGCTAAGTTATAACCATTTAAAGTCACGTAGAAACTTGAACGACCTTGACGGAGGTTGATCTCAAAGAATTTGTATTCTCCATCTCTTGGGTCGTACTTAATGTCAAAGTTAGCCATACCAGTATAATTCAACTTCTCAAGGAATGATTGAACAGTATCGTAAAGCTTTTGACTGAAGGCTGGCAAAATTGCCATGTAATTACCGATAGATTGAGGAGTTGGGTCTTCAAGAAGTGGGTGACCTAAGCACATCATCTTAACCTTGTGATCTTTATCAACATAAGCATTAAGAACACGCATGTTAGAATCATCGCCTGGAATGAAATCTTGTAAAATCAAGTCTTCAGTATATCCATGAGTGTAGATTTTACCAACGATATCTACTAATTCTGCCTCATCGTGAATAGTAAATGCCTTTTTACGCCCTTCAAATTGACAATTCAACCATGAAACTGGATCTTCCGGCTTCAATTCAACTGGATAATCAAATGGTAAATTCAAATAATTTTCAGCCTTATAGTCATCCATAGTCACAATCTTAGTGTGTGGATATGGAAGACCATACTTTTCAGCAATTTCGTAGAAACCTTCTTTAGAAATTAGCTTCTCTAACAAATCATAATCAATGTAAGGAACAACAAAAGTATCCTTCAATTCATCCTTATGCTTAGCTAATAATTCTGCGTATCCATCTCCGCAAGCAATTAAAATAACTGGTTCTGGATGGTTCTTGTATTCTTCAATTTTTTGCTTCATAACGTTCATAAAGCCTGGATCTTCTTCAAAACCTTCATGAACTTCTACATCAACAATTTTAGAATAGCGCGTTGCTGCTAATTGACTAGCAGCCCAAGCTTGAACCTTAATTCCATAAGCCTCGTTGAAGGAGCGAGCCATTCCGTAAACATTGATATCACTACCTAATAAAATAGGGGTAAATTTTACTTGTACCATTTTGTATCCGTACTTCTCTCTAACTTTAATTAAACAAGTCTGCCACTTTCAATTAATTCTGCTACTTCTGGTTGAACATGTTGATACTTCTTAACAGTTTCATCATAATCAACAAAGAATAATTTATACCAAACTAAGAAAGTGTAAATAGCCCAAATTTGACGACGAGCTGAACCATCGCCCTTGTAATTATCATCAAGCAATTTAACAATCTTCTTTTGGTCAAAAATGTCATCTACAAAGTCTTCAGTAAACAATGCTCTAACTTGTTTGTAAAATCTTGGTTCCTTAAGCCATTGCTTAATTGGAGTTGGGAAACCAAGCTTAGGTCTTTGAGCCCATTCTTCTGGTAAGACCTTCTCAGATGCTTTACGAAGAGCATATTTAGTATCGTGACGGTTAACTAAATATTTAGTTGGGATTGAGTTAGCAAGTTCTGCAATCTTCTTATCAAGATATGGCACACGTAATTCTAGAGAGTGAGCCATTGAGATCTTATCTGCTTTTTGCTCAATATCATTAAGCATAAAGTGGTGAAGATCAATATATTGCATTTGCTTAACTTCATCAATATTTTTAACTTTCTTAAAGTCTTCTTGATAAATACCGTTAACTGTCAGATCATTCTTATATTTATCACGCAAAATACCATTAGCATCTTTAGAAGTAAAGATAGTTGGATAGTCCATATCATAAATGACAGATTGTCCAACATAAAATTCACTTGGCTCTGCCAAGTTAGTGTACATATGGACTTTACCTGGGAAGTTAGGCATCTTCTTAATCTTATGAGCTAAACGAACACGACTCTTCTTAGGTAATTTCTTAAGGCCAGCAGTAAAGACCTTAATTACATCATTATGGGTATGCATTCCATAGTTAACGTAGCCTGCAAATAATTCATCAGCACCTTCACCAGAAAGTGCAACAGTAACATGCTTTCTAGCTAATTTACACAAGTACCATAATGGAATAATAGATGGGTTAGCATCTGGTTCGTCCATGTGATATTGCATTTCTGGGAAGTCGCGCATTGCTTCATCTGCATCAACTTTATCTGCAAAGAATTTCCAGCCGTGTAAGTCAGAAAGTGCCTTAGCTTTTGATGCTTCATTATATGTAGAATCATCAAAAGAAACTGAGAAGACATCTTCAGGATCAAGTAAACTAGTTAAGTAAGAAGAATCAATACCTTCAGACAAGAATGCACCAACTGGTACGTCCGCATTTCTGTATAAATCAACAGTTTCTTTTAAGTCTTCATTGATTTTGTCTAAGGTTTCTTCAAAACTTAAGCTATTTTCAACATACTTAGCATCCCAGTATTGATGAGTCTTCATTTTGCCATCTTTATATTCGAACCAGTGACCTGCTGGGAAGCGGTAAACACCTTTAAAGAAAGTTTCCTTTAAGTCATTATATTGGTTCATTAAGTATGGCTTAACTGCTTCAGTATTTAATTCCTTTTTAAAGCCTGGGTAAGCTAAGAAGCTCTTCAATTCACTACCAACAATTAACTTACCATTTTGGTCTGAGTAGTACATTGGCTTAATTCCGAAGAAGTCACGAGCACCATATAAAGTCTTGGTATTGTCATCCCAAATTACAAAAGCAAACATACCACGAACTTTCTTCAATAAGCCATCCATTCCCCATTCTTCATAGCCGTGAAGCAAAACTTCAGTATCAGCCTTAGTAGTAAAGGTATGACCTGCATCAATTAATTCTTTTCTTAATGGTTTAAAATTATAAATTTCCCCATTAAAAATAATTGCTCTACTTTTATCTTCATTAAAAATTGGTTGACTTCCACCACGAAGGTCAATAATTGACAAACGTCTAAAACCTAAAGCCACCTGATCATTAGTATATTTTCCATCGGAAGATGGACCACGGTGTTTAATTGTATCCATCATTCCTTGAATAGCACAGTCTTTATCCTTTAATTCAGGATCAAAAAACGCACAAATTCCACACATAAGTAACTTTCACCTCAAAATAAACAGTAGTCTTATTATAAGCTATTTACATTTCAAAAATTAAATTCGATAGAATCGTCTCTTAGAAGCAGCCCCATATCCAAATACTTGTAATAAATGTCTTTGAACATCAACATTTACTATATATCCAGCTGCTTCATTAGCATGATCCATCTGTCTATTCCAGCGCTTATTATATTGCGTAGTAAGCGCATGGTTTGGGCCCATTAGAGCCGAGCAATTAAAAAATATATATTGTATACCGTTAATGCGATATTGGTCTTCAGTATGACGGTGTCCACATAAATATGCAACTATTTTTGCATTTTTTATCTTTGTGAAATCAAAGCTATTAGCTAGGGTAAATTCAGGAGGAACATCCCTTGAATTAAGATAGCCTTTTTCACGTTGATTGAAGGCAACCATTAATTCATGTAGAGAACGCCCATTAAATTTCAAGGCATTCGTTCCCTTGCGAGTAATAGGATTTGCATGACTCATGAAAATAATTGTTTTACCATTTGAATTTTCAAGAATTTCGATAATTTCTTGCATCTGATCTTCACGAATCGCTAAAGCAAGTTTAGTATCGTATTTTTTCTTACCTTGCTCATCTAGCTCATAAGGTAAATCAGATGTATTGACCGTAATGATTCTGACATCATCTTTATCAAAATATGCAACCCCGTGCTTGCGCGTGATATAGTGAATACCATCTTGCGCATACATACTTGGCCACATTATATCTTCAAATTCATTTTCCGGAAAACTAGCTCTCAGATCATGGTGCTCATCAAATTTATCATTTTCATCGTGATTACCTTTGATGACAGCAAAGTTAGTTTTTTTAGATCTAAACGTTCTAGACAAAGATATCAACTCTGCTTCGCCAACTAATCCTGGATCGGATCCATCCATCCAATCACCTAAATGAGCCTTTAAATCTAAAACATCTTTATCTTCAAGATAATTAAACTCTTTAACATGACGAAGTCCGTTATGTCCATAAAAATCAATACTATCAGCATCTTTATAGTGTGTATCGGTCAAAACACCGATATTAATTGAGTTATAGCCATCTCGGCTATGCTTTTTCACATAATCTACTAACTGATCTAGTTGATCTTCAACGATATAACGTCGACCTGTTTGCTTGTTAACAAACGCAGTAAAACGATTTAAGCGTTTATCAAATTTCCTTACGTACGCTGGTGCTAAATCAGAAGCATCAACAGAACGTAAAGCTTGATGCAAAACATTGTCAGTATCCTTGTAAACAATGAGCTTATATTCTTCACCGTGAGGCGTTCCCTCTGAAGCTCCAACGTTATATTCACCGACAGTCATATATTTTTGCATTCCATCAAATGGAATATTACTTTTATTTCGCATCATCTTCCGAGTCATCCCGGAAAACTTATCAATCATACCTTTGGTTTTATTGATAATTTTCATGATACTCTTCCCCACTCATCACACAAAAAAAGGCCGTTAATGGCCTTGGGGTTAATTATTTGCCAAAGCGTTTGCGGCAAGACCTAATGATAGAACCGCATCTTTAGACAAAACCTTCTTTAAATCATTTGGAACAATTGCTCTAACAGCTCCAATAACTTTCAAGCTGTAAAGTAGAACATGTAAGTCAGTAGCGCGGTCATAGCTACCATCTTGCATTGGATCTTCATGATTATAGGTTAAATTAATCTCATCTTGATCAACATATCCATCCACATGATTAGTTAAAATTCGATCATTTAATTCACGTAATGGTTGATCTAAATGAAGTAAAGTTAACTTCCCATCAAATTCGCTATTGTAGTATTCATCTTGAGTCATATCAAAGTATTCTTCGATTGGCTTATCAAGAATACTTAAACTATTGATTTCGTTGTAAATTCTTTTGGTATTCAGGTCTTGTTGGCCATTGATAATTTTTTCTTGTGATAATGCAATATCATCAGCCAATGTCATGGTAGTTAAATTATCCATCATTGTCCTCCTTGAAATACAACTTCCATTATAACAAAAAAGTTCACTTTTTCCCGTACTTATCATTATTATAGATAGATATTACAAAAAAATTTAGAATTTGACAAAAGAAAAACGAGCAGATTTGATAAATCTTACTCGTTTCAGTTGATTAAACTAATTTCTTTCTAATCCAACCGGAAATCCAGTCAATGATTACCACCATGACGATGATTCCTACTAAGATGACACCTACTCGGTTCCATTGACGGTATTGCAAGGCAATGATTAATGGATAACCAACACCACCAGCACCAACTAAACCTAGAATAGATGCTGAACGGATTGAAACATCAAATCGATACAAAGTATTAGAGATTAAGGCTGGCATTAAGTTAGGCATTGTAGCAAACATAATAATGTTAAACTTAGATCCACCAGCTGCAGTAACAGCTTCATTTGCGCCTTCTTCAAGGTTTTCAATTGCTTCCGAGAACAATTTAGCAAGCATACCAACTGAGTGGAAACCTAAAGCTAGTACACCGGCTGCAGAACCTGGTCCTACTGCCTTAATAAACATCAAGGCTAAAACAATTTCTGGAAATGAACGAATAACGGCTAATACAACTTTTCCTGAACGGGATGTATACCATTTCTTATTACGAGTATTAGCTGCCCAAAAGGCGAAAGGTAAAGAAATAATTGCAGAAATAAAAGTACCCAAGAAAGCAATACAGATTGTTTCCCATAATTGAGAAATTAAATCTTCACCACTTCCGTTATATACATATGACCAATCTGGATGAAAAATTCCGGCAACAATAGCTCCTGCGATTTGACCTGCACTTGCTTTTATTCCGCCAAAATCCATTCCTACAAATGACCAAATAATTAAAATGATAGTAACAATGGCAATTGTCCAGTGTTGAACCTTCTTCTTAGTATCCACTGGTTTAGGAGGTAATTTTTTCATTGTAGTATCCATTATTTCATCAACGCCTCCCGAGATTTAGTAGAAATGTAGTCGATAATAACTACGACAACGATAATAACTAAGATAATCATACCGGTCTTAGCATAGTCAAAGACTTGAAGAGTTTGTTGTAAGTACAAACCAATACCACCGGCACCAATATATCCAAGAACTGTTGAAGCTCTGACATTAATTTCAAATGCATATAAAACATAAGAAATAAAGTAAGTAATTATTTGTGGCATCACAGCAAAATGAATAATTTGTAGTTTATTTGCGCCAACGGCTGTTAGAGCTTCGATTGGACCTGGATCAATTGTTTCAATTGCTTCATAGAACAATTTAACAACCACACCAAATGTAAATACAGTCAAAGATAAAACACCGGCAACTGGGCCGATACCTACAACAGCAACAAAGATTGCACCTAAAAGCAAGTCTGGGATAGTTCTAACAATATTCATGATTATTCTTAAAATTCCAGTAACTGCTTTATTTTTAACAATATTTCTCGCAATTAGAAGAGAATAAACAAAAGCAATTGCTGATCCCATGACAGTTCCTAAAATTGCCATTTTAATTGTTTCAATTAAAAGTGGAATTGCTGTAGCTGCATATCCCCAATCAGGGTGACACATTTGAACAAAAATATCAGTAAATTGGCTAAAGTTATTAAACAAAACACTAATGTGTGTATTTGTTACATCTACTGAAAGAAAGAGACCTAAAATCATAATTACGACCCATACAAGGTTCATAATTTTGAATTTCTTTTTAGGCAACTCAGCTAAATGCTGTTCCTTAGATTTAGGCATCTTCTTCCCCTTTCTTGCCATTTCCACCATTGTAAATATCGTCAAAGACAGCTTGAGAAGTTTCACTCATCTTACCATCATAAACAATTTGACCTGCACGAACACCGATTACTCGATCTCCAAATTCCTTAGCAAGTTCTACGCTGTGAAGGTTAGCAACTACAGTCATCCCGTATTCTTCATTAAGCATCTTCAAATCATGCATAACTCGACGTGAAGTTTGAGGATCAAGTGAAGCTGTTGGTTCATCAGCTAAAATAATCTTAGGATTTTGAGTAAGCACACGGGCAATAGCAACACGTTGCTGTTGTCCACCGGAAAGTTGATCCGCACGAGTATAAACTTTATCTGCTAAGTCAACACGTTGCAATGCTTCATATGCTTTTTGCTTATCTTCCTTAGTAAATAAGTTAAAAGTTGTTTTCCAAGTTGGATAGTAACCTACTCGGCCAGTTAAAACATTGCGTAAAACACTTGAACGTTTAACCAAGTTAAAGCTTTGGAAAATCATTCCAATATCACGGCGAATTTCGCGTAAGTCTTTACCCTTAGCAGAGGTAATTGACTTGCCATCAATTATAATATTTCCTTCTGAGACATCTTGTAGACGGTTAATTGAACGAAGTAAAGTAGACTTACCTGCACCAGATAGACCTACTACTACTATAAATTCTCCCTTATCAATATTTAAGTTAATATCCTTTAAACCAACTGTTCCGTTATCATAAATTTTACTAACGTTTTTTAGTTGAATCATCGGCTGATTAGTAGCTGCCATTTAATTTAAAAATCTCCTTAACATTATTTAAATTGACTACAGTGCATAAAAAGATAATTGTCTTTTAGGAGACAATTATCTTTTACTAACTAAGCTTTATTTAATTGCCTATTTCTTGTCCTTGGCAATAATCTTGTCATACTTACGAACAATATCGAAGTTACTGTCCTTAGACTTAGTGTAGCCTTCGTGACTATAAATTGATTCGATAATCTTCTTACCTTCTTTAGATTCACCAACTTCAATAAATGCCTTTGCAAGTTTCTTTTGGAAGGACTTAGACATATCACTTCTAACAGAAATAGTATCGTTAGGAATTGGCTTAGTGAAGTAAATTGGGACAACTTGGTCCATAATCTTAGGATTGTCTTTTTTAACAGTGTTACGAGCATCTTCAAACACAAATGCTGCGTCAGTATCACCATTTAATACATTCAAAACTGCTTGGTCTTGGCCAGTAACAGTAACTAACTTACAATCCTTTGGCACATCCAAACCTTTTTCTCCAAGTTCAGCAATTGGGAAAACATAACCTGCTGAAGAAGTTGGGTTTTGAACTGAAATACTCTTGCCTTTTAGATCCTTCCAAGATTTAATTTTAGAACCCTTCTTAACAAGAATTTCTGCTCTATAGTAATCAACTAATTTATTAGTTGCCTTACCACCAGGTTGCTTAACGCCGTAACGTTGAGATTGGAGTAAAACGTCAGCAGCTCCTTGTTTATGAGCTAATACATAACCATCAGGTGGTAAGAAACCAACATCAACTTTTTTAGATTTCATAGCTTCAACAACTGTGTTGTAATCAGTTGACATTGAAACATGAACTGGGATTCCAAGCTTTTTAGAAAGCATTTTTTCTAAAGGCTTAGCACGAGCTTCAAGCTTATTAGCAGCTTGACTAGGTACAAATTGGATAGTTAATGATTTTGGTGTATAACCATCCTTTGAACTGTTTGACTTGTTAGAACAAGCAGTTGCAACAACAGCAAGTAAAATTGCAAAAAGGCCTACTAAGACTTTTTTGAACTTTTTCATCATTTCCTCCTAATGAAAAACATTAAATGACAAATACAAAAAAAGACCCAATATGATGAGCTGACAAAAAGAGCTAATCACATTGAGCCAGAAAAGTCGCTAAAAAAACAACGAAAACGCCAACACCAATGAAGACTTATTCCCCGAGGGAATCAGCCCAAGAACGAGCCACTGAATCTTGGTTACAGTTTATAATGTTGTAATCGAAATTCATCATTATCGTTCTTCCTTTCCCCTAGTACTAACGTTCGTTCTTAAGTATCATATCAAAAATATTCGTACTTGAATACTATTATTTTAATGTAAGCGCTAGTAAATATTAATTTATGGAATTGGATCGATCCACTTTATAAAAAAACACTCTATCATTACTGATAGAGTGTTTTTTATAATGTTCGTTTTTTAAAAATACTTTTTCTTAGGTTTTGCAATCTTGTTGTTGTCAAGATCAGTTTTAATAATTAACACATCTGATAAAGCATGTTGGTTAACATAAGCAGTAACGCTACCCATTAACATTCTTTCAACTGCATTCATACCAGTTGCACCCATAATAATCAAATCGTTGTGGTGATCCTTAATAAAATCAACCGCAATAATTCTCTTCGGTGAGCCATAACGAATATGGTAAGAAACATCAGTAAAGTTAAAATGTTCCTTAGCCCATTCTTTTAGACTCTTTAAATACTCTTCGGAATCTTGCGTCATTTGATAAATGGTGTCCCCAGAAATCAAAGTATCCTGCATTTCTCCCATAAATTGACGAGTATCAATAACATTCAATACATCAAGATGAGCATTGTTATCAAGCGCAATCTTTACTGCTTTATCAAACGCACGCTCTGCTGTTTCAGAACCATCAACAGGAACTAAAATGTTGTCGTAATCTTCTACCATAAGTAATCATCTCCGCATGGAATTTGCATCTTTACATTGTAATTTTACCATTAATTATACCAATTAATAAATTTGTTTTCTTTTTATAGATCTGAGAAAAATAAAATATCTGAGAAAAAATATGTTAAAGTAATAATACTGTATTTAAATAACTATAGTGAGGAAAAATACTAATGAGCGAAAATTATGAGACGAAATTAATTGGCATCCAAAATGGTCGCAATTTCCGCGAACTTGGAGGCTATAAGACTGTATCCGGTCAAACAATTAAATATAATAAATTGCTTAGAACTGGTAATTTAGCTGATCTTTCTTCATCAGACTTAGAATTATTGCAAAACCATGGCGTTAAGTATGACGTTGACTTTAGAACAGAAAAAGAAAAAAATGATCATCCCGATCGTGTTCCAGAAGGCGCTAAATATGTTTTTGATCCAGTTTTTAGTGATGATCTAACTAATGCATCTAAGGGAATCTTTGCTTTAGAAGAGAATGCCGAAAAAGATCCTGAATTTGGTTTCAAGCATATGTTCTTTGCTTATGAAGATATGATCAATGGACAAACTGCTCAAAAGGCTTACCGTAAATTCTTTGATCTTTTACTTACAAATGATAAAGACAAGAATGCTCTTCTTTTCCACTGTACTGCAGGAAAAGATAGGACAGGGTTTGGAGCTTTGTTGATTTTATCAGTATTAGGTGTACCTTTTACTACTATCAAATATGACTATACTCTAACAAATATCACAACAAAAAGCTTTGTTGACGCCATGCTTAAGCAAGCAGCCGCTGACGGCTCTAGCAAGCGTGTATTGCAGTCTATTAAGGATATTCAGTCAGTATATCCAGAATACTTGGACCATGCTGTACATGTCCTAAACCAGCAATACGGAGGAATCAATGAATATCTTCGTTCTACCATGAAGCTCTCAAGCAGTGATATCATGGATCTTAGGAGAATCTATCTTGAGGATTGATATAGATTATGGACATTCCAAAATATTTGCAAATTGAAAATGAGCTGAAGCAAGAAATTATCTCTGGCAAATTTAAATATGGAGATAAATTTTATAGCGAAGCTCAATTAAAAGATAAATTTAACGTTTCTTCGATTACTGTTATCAGATCTGTCAAAGACCTAGTTAAGGCAGGATACTTAGTTCGTCATCAAGGAAAAGGTACGTTTATTTCACGTTCAAGAAAGGACAAGCTAGTTCGTCTAAGCGATAATGAAGTTTTCTCTGATAACCAACAAGAAGATAGAGTTGAAGTATTAAAACTTCAAGAAAATAATAAAGCTGACATACTTGAAAAGCTTGGCCTACCAAAATACGATAGTTATTACTATATTGAACGTTTACGTTTAATTGACGATAAGCCTTTCATGTTACACCGTTCATTTATTCCAGCCAAATTTATCAATAGAAGTTTGGCTAAAGATCCAAATAACTATCACAGTATATATGAGACTCTACAAAAAGATAAGCAATTATATCTATTTGATGAGCCATTTACAGAAACGGATACAATCATACAAGCAGACGATGAAATCAGTCAAAAACTAAAGATTGCCAAAGACTATCCAGTTGTACGTCAAGTTAAGAAAACTATTTTAAGTGCAACACATGAAGTTGCTGAATTAGTAATCGGATATAAACGTTGCGATTACTTTTCACTTTCGTTTTCAAGTACTAATTATCCGGAAGTTTAGTAATTTAATCTGGAGAAAAAAAGAAGCTGCAATGCAGCTTCTTTTTTCTACTTTAATTTTCAAAATTATTTTCTAAGAAATCATAAATTTCTTCATTAGAATCAGAATTGAATAATTCATTTAATTCATCTACTGGCGTTCCAGCAAAGAAATCCATAATTTTAGCTAAAATAGTTGAATGCATATCTGGATCATTATTCAAAATCAAAAATAAAAATTTAACCTTTAATTCTTCACTAGGGTTAACCATATTATTAAAAGTCGAGTAGTTTCTAAGGGCAATTGGAACAATTAATTGAGTACTTACATAGTCCCCCTCAGTATGCGGTACAGCAACATCAGGTAAGTCACGAGATAATGGTCTCATCGAAATTCCTGTTGGGTACTTATCTTCTCGTTCAATAATATCGCCTAAAAAGTCTTCCTTAACATAGCCTAAGTCATATAATTTTTGAGAAACGGTCTTGAAGATTGCATTTCGATCAGTTAAATCTGTTACAAAAACAGCTTCTGGATCGAAAAGATTTTTTTTAGTATTCGTAGTAGATTCCGCCTTTCCTAAGCAAAAATTTCTATTTTTATTATATAAAACCGATTTCAAAAACACAAAAGTGGGTGTTACTTTTACCTAAATTTTGTTAAAGTTAGTTAATGTAAAAAATATTCCACCGATAAGAAAGAAAGGTTTTTCCATGACAAAACAAAAGACAGTTTATTTTGGGGCCGGTTGGTTTACTGAAACCCAAAACAAAGCGTACAAAGACGCTATGAGCGCTTTAAACGCCAACCCAACTATTGATTTAGAAAACAGCTATGTGCCTCTTCAAAACCAATATAAAGGCATTCGCGTTGATGAACATCCTGAATATTTACATGACAAAGAATGGGCTCAAGCTACTTACAATGGAGATTTAGTCGGAATCAAGACTAGCGACATCATGCTTGGCGTTTACGTTCCTAAAGAAGAAGATGTTGGTTTAGGGATGGAATTAGGTTATGCAATGTCTCAAGGCAAGTATGTTTTACTTGTAATTCCCGATGAATTATTTGGTGAATCAATCAACTTAATGAGCTGGGGTGTAGCTGACAACGTAATCAAGATGAGCGAGTTAGCTACATTTGATTTTAACCGTCCTAAATATAACTTTTACGATGGTGCTGTATATTAATTTAAATAAAAATAAACTGGTAGAAATTAAAATCTACCGGTTTTTTAATAGCATCTTGTTCACGTTCTAACATTCTTGTTTCGTAAAGCATAATCTTTTCCCTCATTTCTGGATCTTCATTAATTTATTACGTAAAGAAAAAATGCTGTTACTGCTCCTTCATCTCCTCCAATTGAAGATTCTTCTTGGTTAGCACTAGGTCCGTTTGATTGTGAGACTGAAGAAGAACTTTTACTTAAATTGACAAATTCGACTGAACTACTTTGTTCTTTATTGACAGAACTATGACTAGATTTTCTAGATTGTGTTGACTTAATGTTATCATTATGAGATTCAGATACTTCTTTTTCATTTTACTTTTCCATCTAACTATCTATTAATATTATTTAAATTACCAAAAATGGCTTTGCGAACTATTGCAAAGCCATTTTTCATCCTACTTTTTTACTGGCGTCTTCTCCGCACGAGTCAAGGCATCCTTAATGCAGTCTAGATACAATTTACTAATATCGTCTCGACCTCCAAAGTGTGTTCCATCAGTACCTGCAAATAGATTCTGATGTGCCCGAGCCACCTTGTCCCAATCACCAATTGTAATGAACTTGTACTTCTTAGGAAGAGTTCGTTCCCAAACGGCTAACTTATAGGAATTATATGATGAATCGGCATGACCATCATGCGGAGTAATAAAGATTAAATGATGGCCTGGTTTTAGATCTTTAATAACCTTCTCAGTCTGCTGTTGATAATCATCTAAAGAATTGGTCCCAATACAAATTACAACATTGCGTTTTAATCGACCTGAATTTTGCGCGTTCATCAGCACATTGTAGGCCTTATCCATAGTACGATTACCTTCTGCATCAATATCAACATTTTTCATATGATCTAAGAGATATTTTCTACTTCCTAAAGTCACACTATCACCAATAATAGTTGCTCCATCATCTTGTGCACTATTTTGCGCATTTTCTTTCTTAGGAGGCTTAGGTGCTGCTTGAACATAGGTAGTACTTAATTGATCTGCGTCCTGCTGAATTCCGCCAAGCAGTAGATTTTTTTCTAAAGAAGAAATTGAAGGTGCCTGCAGGCATAAATACACCCCAAGACCGATAGCAAGTGTTAAGCCTAGTCCTAATGGAGCTACAATATGCTTGAAAGTAATTTTATGTTTTCCAATTGAAACAGCTTTTCCTCTGATTAAAGGTTCTAAGAAATAAAACGATACACTTGCAAAAAGAACTGAAAGAATTGTCGTAATTAAAGCTGCTAGCCAAGTTGGATAAATTTTTGAAAAAATTACAAACAAAGGCCAGTGGAATAAGTAGACACTGTAACTAATGTCTGCAATATAAGTAAAAATAAACGGTTCCTTAGTGTTAGGTGTTTTACGGTGTAAAATATTAGCTCCTAAGATTGCACAAGCCGCAAATAAACTTGCTAACAAAAAGCCAAACATATAAGTCTTACGTTGATCAAAGCGTAAAACATAAGCTAAAGCAAATAAACACGCTAAATTTAGCACCATAAAAGTAACAGCACCAGCTTTATTCCAATGTTTTGCTACACTATTACTAAACGCAGGCAATAAATCTTGAATTCCTGCAATCGAACCGAGCATACTTCCAATAAAGAATGGAAAAATATGCGCAATACTTGAGAAATAAATTGGTGAAAATTCGCTTAAACTTTGTGCACGTAAATACATTACCGTTGCACTTACAGCCGCTAAAACTGCAGATGCAAAAAATACACGTATTCTGAACTTTTTAACATTAGGTGTAATCTTGGTTAAAAGATATAAAATAAAGCCCCAAACTAAGTAAAATTGGACTTCAATAGCTAATGACCACGTATGCACAAATAGATGTGGTATAAAGCGCGATTCATAAGTTCCACCAGTATTAATTTCAAAAATATTAGTTGAAAAACCAACTGCGGCTGCTAATTGTTTAGGAAGATCAGTAATATAGTCTTTACTTACTAAAAGCGTAAAAGGTAAGACAAAGGCTATCATTAACAATAAAGGCGGCAAGATCCTCATTATTCGACGATAATAAAAATCTCCTAACCTAAATTTATTAGACCGGCTAAACTCATCTAAGGCTAAAGCAGTAATCAAATATCCAGAAAATGTGAAAAAGATATCTACACCAATAAAGCCACCAGTGTAGCGCATCTGGAAGAAGTGATAAAGAAGCACACAAATTAAACCCGTGATTCGGATTAAACTAAACCATTTAATTCTCATTGTTTAACATATACTCCCCTCTCATACTTCCCAGACTGAATTACTTTTCCTTTCTTCATTAACTGTCCATTTCCTTGGGCAACTCCGTGATGAAATTGTCCTTTAAACGTCCAACCTTCATGCGATTTATAAGTACCTAAGCCTTCAAAATGGCCGTTTTTAAACGCACCAGTATAAGTATCGCCATTGTTAAAATGCATTACGCCAGAACGAAGTTTTCCATTTTCAGTTGTGCCTTGATAGACTGTACCATCTTGGAATTTAACAGTATCCTTTTGTAGACCATTAGCATAATAAAATGTAAACCAAATACATCCCAGAATTAAAATAACAGATACGATTAAAGTCCATATCTTACGTTTAGTCATTGTCATCTCCTTGTTTTATAACACATTAACATCTTATGATATCACACTTATCTTATTTAAATATTTCAGTCTGCAATAACACTCTTTGACCTATTTTCTCTACGAAAAAAGTGTCTGGAAAAAGTCCGTTTTTAGTTAATTTTGGACTTTTACTCAAAAGAAAAATTATACTAAATCAAGGTTTATCAACACCAAGATTTAGTATAATTTCTTAATTTCTGAGTTTTTCCCAGACACAGACACTTTATGAAATACTAAAATTAATTATTCTCCGCGATTTCGTTAAAGTGAGATGTCAAATCTTGGTTAGCAGTTGGATGAACTACCACATAACCTCCATTTGTCGTCTGATCAACCAAGGCAACTGGTTCTCCATGATAAAAACAGAACAGATACGTTATATGATCTTCTGCACTTTTACCATTATGATTAAAAATAGCAACTACATTATATGTATCACTGTCATTATCTTTATTAGTTACTTGCGGATTCCATTTCAACTTAATAGTTTCCATATCTTTAGGATCCCTACTATCGTGATCTCCAGAGCTCAATTTAAATGGGTAAGTATCTTCACTAATATCGCGTGGGAAATACTCTCCAGCTAATGTTACCAGATCATCTTCTCCTTCATTATAATGCTCATAAGATTGATGCATCTTATTGCCGAATTCATCCATATAACTAATTAATTCATCATTTTGGTTATTTGACCATAGCCGGTCTTTAGATGTAGTCTTCTTAGATTTTGTGTTAGTTTTAGAACTCCGATCATTAGCTTTTTCATCCGACTTACCAGTAACAATCGATAGATTATCATTCCAAATATTTACATTTTTCTCCGTGTTTTCAGATTTAATTTCTGGATAAATCTGAGTTAAAACACTTCTATTACTGTAGCTAGACTTATTTCCAACATAAGTTATCTCTTTATTATCCTTAGAAACTAAATAGCCAACCTGATCATTTATAACATATAATCTACTTCCGTCAGTAGCACTGATCTCATAATCTCCAAAACGATATTTTGAATAACTTTCTATTGTTAAGTGACCGCTTCTTAAATCATCAGCTGCTTCTCCCCATTTTTTGCCATATTTTTTATCAGCATAAAGGATTGCCCAAGCAGCTAGTTGCTTACTTGGAATCTTTTTAATCTCAGCACTAGTTAATTTTCCATTACCACCAATCACAGTGCTATTAGACGAATTTCGACCATGTTGATACAAGCCCCAGCCACCAAAAATAAGGATAAATACGGCGATAATTGATCCAATAATAATATTTCTTTTTTTGGATTTTAATCTATTGCTGTAAATTTCACTTCTTTTAGGCATCTCAGAATTGGAAGATATAACTGACCTTCCGCAATGTGGACAGAATCGATCCGTAGGCTTAATTGATTTCCCACAATGGGGACAAAATTTATTCATACTTTGACCTTTCTAAAAGGGTAAATTATCGCACTGTCATTAAATTATTTATATTGTAACAAATTAATCAACAAAAAAAGCTGATAGAAACGAAATGAAGTGCCTCATAATTGTTAGACATAAATCTAATGATTGTGAGGCACTTTTTTATGACCAAATATTCAACTGAATTAAAAATTAAAGTTATTTCTAAATATTTAAATCATGCTAATTCACTATTAGGATTAGAAAAAGGAATATTTGAAGAGATGTCCAATAGTTTATTACGCAGAAATTTATACATTTTTCATTATAAAAAACGACCCACGTATGGTTTTACCAACGCAAGTCGTTTTCGACATCTATATAAATAAGCTATTTTTTCATGCTAGCAAGCATTTGATTGATATCTACAATTCCTACCTTGCCAGCATTAACAGCATCTGAATCATTGCCAATCATTTGACTGTTAAGCCAATCAATTACCATTACTAGGTTCATCCCAGAAACCAAATGAATATTTTGCCCACCCATAATCAAACGACTAACTGTATTAGCGGGAGTTCCTCCCATTAAATCCGAAAATACTGTTAAATCTTCTTCAGGAATACCGTTAATGGTATCTTGAAACTTCTTTTCAAAATCTTCTGGTCCTTCTTCCGGAAGTAAGCATACTACATGAATATGTTCTTGAGGACCCATAATTAACTCTGCACTTTTTTTAACTTCTTCAGCCATTTTACCATGACCAATTAACACTAATTCTTTTGTCATAACATTTTTCCTTTAATTTGCTGCTTGAATACCAGTACCCAAAGTTTGAATGCTTGTGAACAAAACTGAGAATAAAGTAGTAAATGTGAATCCCATAATTAGATAAGCAATGTGCTTCTTAACTGGTAAGTAACGAAGCAAAATAGCAAAACCAACTGCAGGAAGAATAGCACCAGCTACTGTCAAACCAGTACCTAACCACTTCAAGTTTCCGTTTAATGAGTTAGCAATAGTTTGAACTAAACCGCGCCCAAATGCTAAGGCAATAAATACAGGGATTGCACGCGATAAAGCCCATGGAATTGCACCATATAGGAAGTTTCTTTCAATTTCCTTGTGGGCTCATCCCTTTAATACTTACTGAAAATGCTGTTGCGAGAACTGTACTTCTGTAAAATATTTTGTAAGCGATTTCCAAGGTTCTAGTCTTAGTATGTTAAGTTTTGCCAGTCAACTGGTTGTGACCACCTTTTAAAGATTTTCTAAAGTTCCTTATAAAAGGATATTCTTTTAAGCCTTGTAACGTGATTCACCATTTAGATAAGTTTCACTTACCGTCATATCATGGTTTAATACAACAAAATCAGCTGGATGATCTGGCTTAATCACACCACACTTATCAAGTAAATTACAGCTCTTAGCTGGCACATAACTAGCCATCATAACTGCATCTTCAGGTGTTGCGACATTCCAATCAACTACATTCTTAACTGCATCCTTTAAGAGCAAAATACTACCTGCCAAATTATTAGTTTCTTTTAGACGTGCCATTCCGTCTTTAACATAAACTGGTAATTCACCTAAAACATAGTCACCATCTGGCATTAAACCTGCTTGCATACAATCTGTAATCAAAGCAATATGTTCTGGTCCACGTGCATTTACCAAAGCACGAACAGCTGGTTCTTCAACATGGTGACCATCGCAAATTAATTCATCTGTTGTTAAACGTGAAGAAAATGCTGCTCCGATAATATTAGGTGAGTGTTGAGATAAACCATTCATCCCGTTAAAGGTATGAGTAAATACACTAGCACCTGCTTCTACACAAGCAATAGCATCTTCAAAATCAGAATCTGAGTGGCCTAAAGCAACAACTAGTCCCATTTTTACTGCTTCACGTACAAACTGACGAGCATTTTTCCTTTCAGGTGCCATTGAAATCTTAATTAGCAGGTTATCTGAAGCCTTACGCCATTTTTTCAAAAGCATAATTGATGGATCAGTCATGTACTTTGGATTTTCTGCTCCACCATGCTTTGGAGTAAAGAAAGGTCCTTCAAAGTGCAAACCTTGAATTTTAGCACCAGTTTCTTCACCCTTATGTGCAGCAAACTTTTCACAAGTTTCTGTTAATTCTTTGTCACTAGCAGTAATAGTAGTTGGTAGCCAGCTAGTTACACCAGCTTGAAGCAATCCTTCAGAAATCTTGTTAACACCTTCCCAGTCGCTTTTCATTGTATCTTCATCAAGCAAACCGTGAATGTGTGTATCAACATAACCAGGTGCAATCCATTGATCGCCATATTCCTTAATCAAACCATGGCTAGGCTTTTCATCTTCTCGATAATATAAACCAAAGTTTCCGTCATCTTGAATTTCAAGATAACCACCATTTTCCGTTCTATTTTCTAAAAAGAATTTTCCTGCATGAATGTAATATGACATAGTATTTAACTCCTTAAATTAATTTTTATTTTAAAATAAAAATGTTTCCAAAATTTGAATATTATTTGACGAATTTGTGAATTGTTATGCCCTTAACAACACGATTAACTGTTCCCGTTGGTGAAGATGTATCTGGGGTGTTTCCTACTTTGATTGAAGTAGGAAAAGCAATTGTTTGACCAAACATAATGTCTGGTAAAGCTAAATAAGCATCGGGTAATGTTTTTCCTTCAAAAGCAAAGAACTTACCATCAAAATTTTGACCTTCCTTTAATTGACCCACTCCCATCACTAATGGAACAATTTCATCATCTTTAATCTCATCTAAGATATCTAAATAGTATTTTCTGGTGTAGGTATTGTTAGGTACAAAATCAAACTTATTACGGTCACCATGTTTTCTTAAATATGGCATTACCGTGTTGCCTACATAAGCACTAGTTTCTGCCCAGTAAAAATAACCTTTACCTTATTAAATTTTTGGATGATTTTAGTTAAAAAATCATCAATCTCTGTTTTCTTTTCTTGATAGATATCAAAAGTTTCTTTCCATAAAGTTGGCTGTTGCTGAATTTCCCTAGTAGTGATATTTGCGCCCATCTTTTTAATTCTGCGTCACTTTTATTAAACATTAGCCTAATCCTTTCGTAACTACACTAAATGATTGTATTGCCGTGAACGATAAATAAACCTATCGCCTCGAGCAAGCGAAATAGTAAATTCAATTGGCACATTTTTATCATTGATTGCCCGTCTAAAAATCTTCAAGCTTGCATCTCCAGGTTTTACCCCTAGAACTTTGCTATCTTTTTCATCTAAATTGACCGCCTGTACATCTTCAAAAGCAAGAATACTTTGTTCATTATATTTTTGCTTCATCACTGTATATAAGTTTTCCTTTAGGTCTGACATTTTTAGATTAGGAAAAATTTTTTCAGGTAAATATGTTTCTCCATACATTAGTGGTACTCCATCAGCTAGACGTAACCTAACTAATTTATATGCTTTCTCACCAGCTTTTAAATTAAGCTGATTTGCAACGTCTTCTTCAGGTGTCACAAGTTCTAATGTGCGGTTTTGTGTTGTCGGCTTATGACCTGTTTCAGACATTTGCTCACTAAAAGAATACATACTTCCCAAGTTAGTTTGATCTAGATAAATTGTCGAAACAAATGTACCTTTTCCATGCAATCGATAAATAACGCCACGCTTTTCTAAATCATTTAAGGCTAGTCGAATTGTATTTCGACTAACACCATATTCTTTCAAAAGTTGTCGTTCACTTGGTAATCGATCATTTGGCTTCATTTCAGTCTTAATTTTCTTTTCGAGATCTGAAATAACTTGCTGATAAAGTGGTTTTTTCATTTTCTAACCCCATCCAATCTTTAACTGGTTAGTACCACCTTCTACAGAATATTCCAGAAAGCGCTTTATGTCAAATCTAAAAAAACACGAAACACATTTTTTCGTTATAATATGAACTATACGTAAATGAAAAATTTAATTTAAAGAAGAAAACTAATTATGTCTGAAATTACTAACAAACAACAACCTCAACATTTAAGTCGTTTAGTCCATGTAGCTAAGGGTACTCGCTACTATGATTTGCAATTTGCAGATGGAACAAGAGCACGTTTATATATTATTGCTAAAGGTATCTTTCGTTTAATCGTTGATCCAGCAGCAGAATTTAAACCTCTAACTCCATCATTAACTATCGCAGCAAGTAACTTTAGTTTGCGTCCATTTGAAGATTCTCAGCTTTTAGTAACCGATGAGACTTTCACCATTAAAAGCGGTCAATTTTCACTTCGCTTGCAAAAGAATCCAGCTATCTTCAGTATTTTTGACGATCAATTACATCGCTACCGCATGATGCAAAGTAGTCCAATTGAACTGGGGAGCGATTATTCTAGCGAATTCTTACGTCAAAATAAAAATGAATTCTATTATGGTGGCGGGATGCAAAATGGAAGCTTCAGCCACAAAGGAAAAATTATCGAGATTAAAAATACTAATTTAACTGGTCCCGGTGCTGTTGCTTGTCCAGAAGGATTTTTCTGGTCAAATGCTGGTTTTGCAGAATTAAGAAACACCTGGAAAGATGGTGTCTACAACTTTAAGAGCGATGAGGGAACTACAGCTATTATTACTCATCAAACTCCTCTCTTTGATAATTTCTATCTTTTAGGAGATTCTCCAGCAGAAATATTGCGCCAGTACTATAAAATTACCGGTTCACCTCTTTTCTTGCCGAAATATGCATTAGGCTTGGGTTACCTTGGTAATTACCTTGATACTTGTTGGACAGGAGCTAAGCCTCAAGAAAATAGTGCTATTAAATTTGAAGATGGCAATACTTATAAGATTGCTCACATCGATGATGATATTGTAGCTAAGTCCTCTCTTAATGGAGAAGAACAGTACCAATTTTCTGCACGTGCAATGATTGAAAGGTACAATTCTTATCATCTTCCACTTAGTTGGTTTGTTCCTAACTATGAAAGCAAACAAGATTTAGATGAAGATGAGATGCACAACTTAGTCGATTTTGCAAAAGACCAAAATGTAAAAATAGGATTCTATGGATCCTTGCCTACTGATGCACCAGCTAATTTTTTAAAGTTCAAGACTGATCCTGCTAATTTTCCTAATGAAAAAATAATGCAGGACTTTGCTATCGCTAGTGAACCTCTAATTGATAAAAATCAAACCAATCGTCCTTGGGCAATGGCAAGTAATGGTTGGAGTGCTATTCAAACTTTGGCTACTACCGCAAATGAAGGCGTTGGCGGTGAATGGGATCAAATTGCTACTGAAATTGCTAGCTTTTTAAGTATGTCTCTTTCTGGGCAGCCAAATGTCGGAAGTGCTATTGATGGAAAAGAAGGTGGCGGTAATGCACAAGTAAATATCCGTGACTTACAATGGAAAGTCTTTACCCCACTTCTTTACTCAATTGATAATTATGGTAATATCCAAAAAACGCCATTTGCATTTAATGCAAAAATGACTAGAATTACTCGCGCCTATCTTAAACTTAGAGAAAAAATCACCCCATATCTCTATACTCTTACCCGCGCAGCTCAAGATGGAATGCCAATTGTTAGACCTCTTTTCTTAGCTTTCCCTCATGAGCGAGTTAACTATACTAACCAAGTTAAACATGAATTTATGCTGGGAAATAACCTACTAATCGCGCCAATTACTAACGGACGAGAAGATCCAAGTGGTGCTTCCCTAAAGGATAATCTCTACTTACCTGATCATCGCACAATGTGGATTGACCTCTTTACTGGTAAGAAATTAATTGGTGGTCGAATTTACGATAAGTTACATTACCCACTCTGGCATCTTCCTGTATATGTCCGCGGCGGTGCGATTTTACAAGAGTCCTTAAGAAGTGCACTTGTTTACCCACAAAGTAAAAGCTCAGCCATTTTATATGAAGATGATAATCAAACTACTGATTATGAAAAGGGCCATGCAGCTACTACACAAATCACTAGCTCTGTTAGCGGATCAAACCTTCATATTACTGTCTACCCAACTGAAGGCAGCTACACTGGTCTTGAAGAGAAACAAATTACTAATTTAAATATTATGTCTGATCGTTATCCTGGTAAAGTTTCTCTTAAACTAAACGATCAATTTGTTCCACTAACTGAATATAACGATCTTGATAGCTTTAATAAAGCTGAAGAAGGCATCTTCTACCAACAAGATTACATGCCATGCAAAGAGTTTGGTTACTTTACTGGTCAACTGCAACCAGCTCTTAGAGTGAAGATGCCGGCTGTCGATATTCATGACAACAAGTTCGAGCTAATGATTGAAAACTTTAGCTACGGTAGCGAAGTAGAACAACACGCTATTATTGATTCAGCAATGGCTTCTCCAAGAAGTGCTGCAATTCTAACTGATCGCCTAACCTCAAAGAGTATTACTATTACATGGACTAATCCAACTAATTTCGCAGATAAAAATATAATGGCCGATATCGAAGTTAACGGAATTGTTCATACTAATATTGACGGTAATACTTTTACTTTCCATGAGCTTGAACCTAATACACGCTACCGCTTCAGAATTAGAAATAAATTCGGTAATAAAGTATCCGATTGGTCAGAATACTTTGGCACTCATACAAAGCGCGATCAGATGGATTACGCCATTTCAAATGTTACAGTTACAAGTACGGGAGAAAACGAAGAAGATTTACCAGTCGAAAACCTAACTGATCTAAAATTAGCTAGTGAGTGGCTTTCTAAAGACCAAATTACTAAAGATAGTCCTCTAGACTTAACTTTTAACTTCAACCATATTTATAAACTGAGCCGGATGGTTTACGTTCCTCGTTCACGTGATCGCATTGGTCATGTTTTACGTGTTCAAGTTGCTATTTCCAAAGACGGAGAAAACTTTAGCGACTTCAGTAAAGAAATTAATTGGCCAAACGATGCTAAAAACAAGGTAATTGGCCTAAGAGACGTAGTTGCTAAATCAATTAAACTTAGAATTTTGGCAACTTCTGATAATTTAGCCTCTGGAAAAGAAGTTCTATTCTTTATGGCTAAAGAATAAAATTAAAAAGTCCGAAAAGGAAATGTATAGTCATTTCATCTTTTCGGACTTTTTTCTACAGTTTTTTGTTTCACGTGAAACTAAACATAAATCTTTCTATCTTTTAACCATTCAAGGCTCAATTCAAACCAATGTGCCAGATGTGGATCAGCTTTGCGTTCAGCAGTTGCCAATTCAGGAGTAGCAAGAGAAAATCCATGTCCTCCTTTATTAAACAAGTGTGCTTCAAAGTAAACTCTATTTTTTCTTAGGGCAGTAATATATTCAATAGTATTATCAATTAAGACAACTGGATCATCTACTGCTTGAAAAATAAAAGTAGGCGGTGTTTCAGGAGTAACTCCTAACGCTGTATCTAATAAATCCTTCGCAGTTGGCATTTTTTCCTTAGCATAAGAAGGTAAAGGAAAACCAATATCTTTAATATTAATTAACGGATAACCTAAAATAGTCGCATTTGGTGATACTTTATCATGCTCAAAATGATATTCAGATTGCCATTTTTGACTTTCTGCCATTACATTCATCGAACTAACAACATGGCCGCCAGCTGAAAAACCAATTGTCGTAATTTTATCCTTAGCAAGACCTAACTTCTCACTGTTTTCTCTAAAGTATGCAACAGCAGTTAAACCAGATAAAGCAGCATCAGGATAAATTCTGCCAGGATCGGTAGTTAAATTATATGAAACTATTGCCGCATCAAATCCATGAGCTGCATAAGCTAATGCAACTGGTTCTCCCTCTCTCAATGACAAATGGTTAAAACTACCACCTGGAAAGACCAACATTAGTGGTCTTTTCTTTAGGAGAAGTTGCGGATTATCTTGCAAACTATAATAAGTAACGTTAAATTCACGCCCATTAAAATTTGTTAACGTCAAATTCTCTATTTTCATCTTACTGTGCCTCTATTTATCTCTACTTTTTATTTTCTTTATTCGTTAAAGTGTGTGCTAAGAATATTGTAGTTAATGGTACTGTTAAAAGCACACCAATAAACGAATATACAATAATTAAAAACTCATCCACAAAAAGTTTATCATTTAAAATTTCAAATAAGGAATAATTTAGTCTTACATACCAAATAAATATTGGTAAAAAACTGCCAAATAAACCAAATAAAATGGTATTCATGGCCGTTCCTAGTACATCCGCTCCAACTTCATTCCCACTTCTAATTAATTGCTTTTGTGTAATGTTAGGATCATGTCGCTTTAACTCAAGCAAGCCCGCACTCATTGCAACACTAGCTTCTGCAATTGCTCCTAGCATTGAAAAGATTGCAACTAAAATTGCAATTTGAGAAAAACTAATTCCTACATTTAATGATAAACCAATTAATTCTTCCCCTGCCTGGTCTCCAAAGCCTTGAGTTTGCGCTAAATTTTCAAACAAGATAATTATCAACATCACAATTAAACTCACGCACAGAGCAGTTAAAAAGGCATTTTTAGCCACAGTATAATCATGTGTTCCTAAATAAATAATCGTTAATAACTTTAAAGGAATAAATATTGCTCCAACCAATACTATATTTACTCCCCAGGAAATAAGTAGTGCAACTAAAATCAGTAAACAGGCATTGATAACGACACTTAGATAGCTCTTAAAGCCAGTTTTTCCTCCAACTATAATCATTAATACTAGAAGAATTAATAAAAGAGCAGTTAAAGTTGTCATTTTTCTACCACCTCTGCTTTTTATTTCTTAAAAAGACAGCACTACATAGAGTTGCAAAAATTACTGTCAGTACAATTCCGATCGCCGAGCTTAAACTCTGGATTACCCCTAAAGAAAGGGTATATTTAAAGGTGTAGACCAAAGTATTATTATCTCTCAAATACAAAATTGTCATAGGTAGGGCCTCAGCCATAAAAATTAAAACTAGTACATTTATTAGCGGCCCCATAATCTCTTGACCTAAAGTTCGTCCGCTAATAAATAGCTCTTTAAATGTTAGGTCTGACTTATGTTTTGCAAGTGCATAAAGACTAGAGACAATATCCGTTGCCTCATCCATAACTGCCCCTAAAACACCTAAAATTGTCTGTGCTAAAAATAAGGCACGTGGATCTTGTGTAGCATAATCAACTGCTTCATAATCAATTCCACGCTCATGCGTTAGTTTCATAACCAAATAAAAAATGCTAAATGAAACAAAAACGCCTAATAATGTTGCACATAAAGTGACAAGCATCTTTTGATTAAATCCTTGTACAATCACTAATGAAACAAATGTAAATAAAATCGTAGCGACGCTATAAATTAAGAAAATTCGTGTTCCATTTTCTCTAATATCACTTTTAATTACAAAATAGAAAATGATGCTATTTAAAATCATTGAAATTAATAACAAACTAGCTTGTTTTCCTGTAATTAAAATAATTAAGCTAATTGTCAAAAACATACTTAAAACCACAACCCAATCGCGCTTTGGTTCTACTAATTTTGGCTTTCCCTTAATAAACGAAACAATTACGCGTTGATGAGGCCGATATTTCTGCGAAACAGCTTGTGAAAGAGAATAAGTATTTGTAACAGTAAATTTCTTTCCTTGATATCTTCCCGATACAATTTTTAAGTGTAATGTCTGCTGTCTCACTTCATCTTTATTTTCATAATTGTCTTTAGTCTTATCAACCAAGACGTCTTTAATCTGGCTATCAGTAATTACAGCTACTGATTTATTTGCAAAAGAAGTTGAAAAATAGGTTATAATTGTGAAGATTATTCCAACTACTAAAACTAGTAGACTAAGCCAAATTTTTGTATTCTTTTTCACTTCGTCATCTTCCTTAATAATTTTGTTGAATATGCTACTATAGTAGCATTAAAAGTTTTTATAATTTATTAAAAAATGGTAATTCATTCGAGGTAAATCTAAATATGGAACTTATGATTTCCAGCTTTACCTTAGCTATTGCGGCCGCAATTAGTATCATTATTGCCCAAGCAATTGACAAGGTTTCTGCTAATTATATAAGTATGATTATCGGGATCATCATCGGTTTAGTCCCTTTTTTAAATTATCAAATCGCTAGTTTTAATCCTGAGATTTTTATGGAATTGATCGTAGCTCCTCTTTTATTTTTCGAGGGACAAAAAACCAAAATTCATAATATTGGTAGGCGTATCAAAGAGATCATTGGTTTAACTGTTATTATGGTTCTACTTGCCTTAATAGTAAGTGGCTTTAGCATTCATTTACTAGCCGGCATCAGTCTACCATTAGCTTTTATCATTGGTAGTATTAGTACACCTACAGATGCAACTGCTAGTGAGGCTGTTACTAACGGTTTAAGAATGCCAAGACGAGTAACAGCATCACTTAAAGCAGAATCACTTTTTAATGACGCTTCTGGAATTATCTTGCTTAACATGAGTTTACTGTGGTTTGCTAACGGCTACATTAACTACAGTCAAACTATTCAAGAATTTCTCATATCTTCAGTTGGAGGAAGTATATTAGGCTTTGCCCTAGCATGGATAATCATTATTTTTCGTCAATCTCTTATTAGATCAAGATTTAATTCCTTAAATGCTCAGAATTTAATTTATATTCTCACTCCGCTCGCACTTTACGCGTTAGCAGAACACTTACACGTTTCTGGAATTATTGCTGTTGTAGTTGCTGGCCTTTTACATAATGCGGAATCACAACAAAGTTTACTTATTAACTCTAGACAAATACACATGGGTCGCGATTTAGAAAATCTTATTTCTGATATCTTTAACAGTATGGTATTTATCATTTTAGGTTTAATGATGGTCAGAATTTCTCGCAACAAATTATTTAATAGCGATCTAGTAAAATGGATCACTGTTGGTATAATTGTCTATCTCGCTAACTTATTAGTTCGCTATACCTACGCTCGATTGGTTATTCACTATAACCGACGAGAAAGCATTGTCTTTTCACTCGGAGGCATTCACGGAGCGGTAACACTAGCCTTGGCATTAACAATCAGTGCACGTTTTTTAGGTACTCAAAGCTACAATTTAGTTATCATGTCTGAAGCCATATTAATTATTTTAAGCATGCTTGTTCCAACGATAATTTTTCAATTCATTCTTCCACATGAGGTTAGTGATGAAGAAGCCCATATTGTAGTAGATAAAGTAAGAAATGAAATGGTTAAACGTGCACTAATCTCAGTTCATAGAATGTATTTACCTCAGAGAGTAAAGCGGCATGTTATTTACACTCTACTTAATCAAAAGCGAGTTGTTAAAACTCGTGAATACATGGCTGTCTTACTTAAAACAATTGATCAACCTAACCTGACTAAGTCAGAACAATATTTACAACGTTTAGCCTTTTTTAGAGCATTTGCAGTAGAGCGTGAATATTTAGAAATGATTGGACAAAAAGAAAGTAAGTATCGAACATATATCTTAAGTCTTTATAACGACGTTTTATTAGCTGAATCTCTAATTATTGAACCTGAAGACGAATAAAAATAGGATGCCCGACGGCATCCTATTTTTATTTGAAAAAGCGATCCCACCAATGGTGTTTCTTTTTAGGACGAATTTGCATTTGTGCTAAGGTACGATGAATATTTTCTTCTACCTTTTGCTTACGACGTTTTTCTTCGTTCTCTCTAGCTTTTCTTAAAATTTCTTCATGAGCTTCTTGCTCACTCTTTTGCTCTTCAGTAGTTTCGGTGGCAGCTTCCTGTTCTTCATTAGTTTGAACTTTTTCTTTAGAATCTTCTGATTCTGGCTCAGCTAACTGGTGCGAACTATCAATTAATTTCTTATTTTGAGCTTCAACACGAGCTACCTGCTTCTGCAAATCTTCAATCGCTTTATTCTGGCTTGCAATAGTATTTTGTAACATAGTTAAAAGCTTAACTACTTGATCAGCATCAACAGTAGCAGTATTTGTTGCAACCTCTTTTTGTAATTTTGCAGCTTTTTTAGCTTCTTCAGTTTTTTTATCACTTATGGCGAACACTTGTCTAGCTGCCTCTTGTAAGGTTAAATCAGACTTCTTTGAGAGAGCCTTAAAAGCCTTCAAGTCTTCAATATCTTTAGCTGAATAAAGTCTTGCCTTTTGTTTGGTTCTCTCATAATAGTCCTTATTCCCAGTAACCTTTTCAACGATTAAGGAATACTTTCTTAAGGTTGCTACACTGATATGAAGTTCTTCCGCCGTTTTTGCTGGGGCCTCAAGTTCTTCAAAATTATGGTCGCTTGCCATCCTAAATTCTCCCTTTACTACTTACTTTATTAAACATACTAATTTTAATCATGTTTATGCAACAAAGTCTTCTTGTGATCGTAACGTTCCATTGCGTAATCAATTAATTTAGTAATCAAGTCAGTATATGGAATTCCAACTTCTTCAAATAATTTAGGATACATACTGATATTGGTAAAGCCTGGAAGAGCATTAACTTCTGTTAAAACAACTTCGTTGTCTTCTTTACGAAGCATAGAGTCGATTCTTGCTAAACCACTACATTCAGTTGCTTGGAATACTTTTAATGCGTTCTTTCTGACTTTTTCAACAATTCCTTCTGGTAATTTAGCTGGTATTTCCAAAGTTGAAGTTGAATCATCATCATACTTATTTTCGTAGGTATAGAATGAATCCTTAGCGTTAATAATTTGACCAACACCAGCAACAATTGGATTATCATTGCCTAAAACAGCAGTTTCTACTTCAGTACCATGAACAGTTTCTTCAACTAAAACTTTATCATCATATTTGAATGCTTCAGCTAAAGCAATCTTGTATTCTTTTTCATTGGTTACATGACTTACACCAACTGAAGAGCCTTGATTTGATGGCTTTACAAATAAATCAGAACCTAATTGACTAGCTACATGTTCGTAATCAAGCTTATCATTATCTGCATCGTTATATTCAAAACGTTTAATAGTAATCCATTTTGCTACTGGAACGCCAGCACGTTGTGCCAAAATCTTGGTCATTTCCTTATCCATTGTTACGGCTGCAGCTAAAACGTCATCCCCAACAAATGGCTTATCTAACACTCTAAATAAACCTTGTAAGCATCCATCTTCACCTAGATTTCCGTGTACAATTGGGAAAAATACATCAATTTCTGGGCGATCTTTTAATTCAACAATGTTAGAAATGTTAGCTACTTTATGAGGGTTAGCTACTTCCATCTTAGGGTTCTCTAATACCTTACGAGAATCTTCATCATTAGCTAAATAACCATCATTAGTGATCCACATTGGATAAACATCAAATTTGTTAGTATCAATTTCTTCATAAATGTTGTGGGCAGACATGATAGAAACTTCATATTCGGAAGAATTTCCACCGAAGATCAAACCCACCTTAATTTTGTCAGTCATATCTTTATCTCCTTTTTGTCCTCGAATCCTTATTATAAACAATCGTGACGCTATAATGCATTATTTTCGAAAAAAAGTCTAAAAAGAATGAATTTTTCTTATAATTAAGTTATATATAATACTAACATTTTAATATTTAGTTCCTCAAAAAGGGAGAAAATATGAACTTTACAAAAAAAGCAACTACTTTTTTAGTCGCTATTACGCTTACTGCAACATCATGTATCGCTATAGCTACGAACACACAAGCTGCAACATTTACAAAAGATGAAATTCAGGAAGTTCATCAAGTTCAAAACCAATACGCAAAATTACCGAAACAATCCTTTAATTCTGGTAATCTATATGCAAGCACCCCTCATTTAACAACGCCTTTTTCACCAGGATCCGTTACTAATTCTTATGTTAATTCGCAACTAGATTATATTAATTTCTATCGTAGTATATTTGACTTACCAAGTATCTCTGCTAACAAAACAGATAACGATAATGCTCAAATCACGGCAAGCGTCATGGCGGCAATTAATGCTAATCCATTTACTAATCAACATGGACTGCCTAATGAAACAAAACCAGCTTTCATTAGTAGTACCTATTGGACAATTGCCAAGAGTGTGTCAGCAAGTTCAAATTTAAATTTTAATGTAACTAATCAATCAGCTGGGGATGTAATTACGGACTTATTGACTGATACTTATAATCTTGATGGTTCTGATACTGGTCACCGCGCTTGGCTTTTATCAAGTCGTCTTACTACAACTGGTATCGGAGCAGCTTATGGAACAAACAATTACCGCTATTCAGTACAACAGGTTGCTTATCCAAGCGATGGCTACAAAGCAGCTTCCAAAAGTTCAGTTGCCTATCCAAATAGTGGTATCTTTCCGATTGAATTGCTTAAGGGAAATAATATTGCCTGGTCCTTATATTTATCTGATAAGACTATTTCTGGAACGCCAAAAATCACCGTTACTGACCTTGATACAGGACAAGTAAGTCAAGCTACAAACGTAAATAACTTTGGCAATAAAGGTTTTGGTTTCTTTAAAACTATCCTGACTTACTTTCTAGGAGACATTAAGCTAGTGTCAGGACATGAATATAGTGTTAACATTGATAATGTCTATCAGTATAGCTTTAAACTTTTTAACCAAGTAGCCGCAAATCAGCCAAAACTTGAGAATTCAAAAGATAATAATCAAAATAAAAATAAGACTGAAAATTCAAATACAGTCTCGTCATCTCAAAATATCAACGATACCAAAGACAGAACAACTCGGACAATTTTAAAACAGGCTAATGATCCAGACTCAGCAACTACCATTAAATCTGCACTCCTGCTTCAAGGAGAAGAACTACGTGATTCCCTAAATAAAAAACGTAGAATGAATCCAGCAATTTTCGGGCGGTCTTATCAAGATGGTTATTCTTATTACAGCCTAGGTGAAAATCAATGGTTCCATAACTTTTATATTTTTAACAATCCCGATTTAACTGCTGGTGTAGTAAATATCGATCGGCATTCACTTGATAGCAATATTTATACAAGTCCTTACCCAAGTTTACGTAAACAAACATCTAATCACGTTATTTCGGGAAAAAGTTATGCATATGGTCAAACAATTACGGTAAATCATACAATCTGGTATTATTTAGGTAAAAAACAATGGATTAGACAATTTAATTAATAAATTAATACTTCACGAAGTTTTATAAAGTAATAAATTAATATTTTTAGAATATTTTTTCAATATAAATCACGCATATTATATTATTTAAGAATAATTAAGCCTTTCAACTTGATTTAAAGCTTAATTACTGTAAAAATAGGTAATGAGAAATGGCTGAGGACCCTTACAAGAGCCGTTATGGCTGTTGCATATTACAATTATTTTATACCCTAACTACTTTACACTTACTTGAATACAATTAAGATCATCCAATCCGGCGCCATTTCCTAGAAAAAGGTCTCAGGTTTAAAAACCTGAGACCTTTTTCTATATGCTATTAAAATTATTATTTAGGCTGCTTGTCAAATCCTTTGATGGCCAGTTTTAGATTAAGTAATTAAGCAACTAAAGTATAGTTGTTTGATTTCTTTTCTTTTACAATATTTTCTTCTAGTCTAATTCTAGTTAATAAATGGCTAAAACTGCTGTAGCCATAGGCTGTTCGTTCAATTTGTTTAATCTTACGATTAACTCCTTCAAGACAGCCATTAGAATAGCTAGAAGAAATGCCGTCTAAAACAACGTGCTCTTGAGTGAGATAGTTTTTGAAATGCCAGTCATAGAGCGATCTTCTGTCAGAGCAGCTAAGACCTTACGTTTAGATGCATTAGATATATGACAGTATTTATTAACAAGGTTAGATTGAGCCATAGGCCGTTTAAGGCAGTCATTACACAGCACGCGTTGCTTTAACTGGATGACTAGCATCAGCGGTAATAAAGCGTACGTTAGAAGTATAATGACCATTATGTTTGAGATTATGAGAATGGCAGTAAGGACAATGGAGCTGAATAAGCTCAGCTACATATATATTATGATATTTGCCATTAATACATTTTTTAAAATAACTAGAAAAAACAATGTTAGGGTCCTCAATATTAAGATGAAATTTAATACAAGCATTGTTAGAGGGCATAGTCCAAACTCCTAGTAAACTTAAATGAATTGGTCGTAGAAGGATTTTACATTAGGAGAAGCTATGGCCTCTTTCTTTATGCAATAAAAAATCCTGTCGATAGGATATCATAGATCTCCATCAACAGGAAAAAGTATAGAGCCTTATTTAGCACTAGTAATTTGCCATGTAATAGTACTAATTACAAATGTCACTACACCCACAATTACTAACTCTAAGAAAACTCCACTGGCTATCTCTAAGAAATAACCAATATTAAGAATAAGACTTTCAACATTAAAAATCGTTGGAATGAAAGCTAATAACCCAAAAATTACAATTAAACAAATTGACGCTCTCATTCCACCAGCTGCAAACATGTGAATCAATCGTCTAGTCGAAACTAGCTCTAGCAAGCTTTTTACTTTTTGATAAGTTATTATTCCTACAAAAACAATAACCAGAATATTTAAAACTAAAAATACAAGTTCAACATTTGCTGCTAAGGTTGCATTAGCTAAGCCAAAACTTGTAATGATAGCATACAAGCCGCCTTCTTTATTTTTCCTTAGTTTTTCTTGAACTGACTTGGCTTCCATTGAGGAATTATCATCAATTTTAGTTAATATAATTTTACGAATTTGACCAGCCAAGCTAGAATTTTCAGCCCTAAATAAGTGAATACCCAAGGTATAATCAATCATTGCATTTGCAATTAGTCTTGTTTGTTCAACAGTAAGGAGATTGTTCGTGCTATTATTACTGCTTCGATCTGCACCAATTGTTGCCGCAAAATTATCAAACTTTTGATTTATATATCGCTCAGCTACAACTCCATTACTTTCCTTTGCAATTTGACTTTTCATAAAAATCGGATTCATAAAAGTCACTAAGCTAAAAAATAAAACTATAATTGTAAAAATCGCAATTCCAAAGGATCTTTTATCATGCACAGTTTGAGCCTGATCAATCCTACGCATCTCACTGCGTGTGCGTACCGCCATTTCCTAGACCCTCCTTAACATTACTCGTCAAACATTTTATTAATAGTCTGGGTCAAAGTAGTAAGCTCATATTCTTGTAAAACAGATTTTGCTTCATTGAGGACTTGATTTATCTTGGACTCATCCATTGCCAAAAATGTCGACATAAAAGTTTTTACCATTATATCAGAAATTTGGTCTGCATCTAAATTCAATTCGTTACGTTTTATATACAAACTTCCTCCACCCGTAACAATGAAGCTTAATCCAATCTGAACTTGACGATCATTTCCTAAATCATGCTTAACTCCCTCCTTCTTAAGCCAATCATCTAGAATTTGACTCCAGCGATCTAATGACTCATTATCACTTAAAATGCTTTTAACAACACGTTCAACACCCTTATCCTGAATTCCTTGTTCCAAAATTAAATAAATAAAAATTTTCATTTTTGAATATTCATTTAAGTCTTTAAATTCAGCCGAATTCAAACTTTTTAAAATAGCTGTCATAAAGTTTGTAACAATTGCCGTAATCAAAAGATTCTTATGGGGGTAGTAAGATTGGAGTAATGATTTAGATATACCAGACTTATCCGCAATCATTTGTAGCGATACATTTTCCATTCCTCTCTTTTTAAGGAGCATAAAAGTATTGCGCAATATCTCATGTCGTCTTACCCAATTTTTTTGTCTTGCCATATCTTTTCCCTCGTTTTACTATTCTATTCCTATACAGTATAGCGTTTTCATAGCATTAATTTCAATTATTACAGCATCCTCTATCAGTAACCTTACTGAAAAATATAATTTGCATCATCAAAAACTACATAAAAAACTGACAAACTATTTGTCAGTCCTCTACATGTTACGTAATATTACTTATTTTTTCTTTTTTCTAATAAAGAATAGCTAATAGCTAGAGCCAAAATGAAAATAATAGAGATTACTAATGGCAATCTAGTTGCCGGTATTAAAGCTAGAATTATCAAAATTACCAAGTAAAAAATAAGCGTTAACCAGCTTGTTATTGGAAAACCTGGCATTCTAAAATTACCCAAGTTATTCTTATTTTCCGCCCGATACTTCAAATGTGTCCACATAATAATAATCCAAACCATGATAAAGTTAATCGTTGAAACACTAGAAATGATATCAAAAACCTGTGCTGGCATAATGTAATTAAGAATTACAACAATAAATAAAATCAAAGATGAGAAAGTTAACGCATTATTTGGCACAGCCTTTTTACTTAACTTTCCAAATCGCTTAGAAGCATTATTTCCACGAGATAAAGCATATAGTGATCTACTAGTTGAAAAAATTGCACTATTTGTTGCAGACATAGCAGCTGTTAAAACCACAAAGTTTAAAATTCCAGCTGCTGCAGGAATCCCAATTGCGCCAAATACTTGCACAAATGGACTAGTGGTAGTGATAATTTTATTCCATGGATAAACTGCCATAATAGCAATCATTGAACCTACATAGAATAATCCAATTCTGACTGGCAAAGTATTTATTGCCTTGGGAATATCTTTATCTGGATTAGCCGTTTCACCTGCTGTTAAACCAACAATCTCAATTCCAACGAAAGCAAAGACTACCATCTGAAATGACTTTAAGAAGCCCCAAGAGCCTGTTGGGAAAAAGCCCCCATAGTTCACCAGGTTGCTTAAAGAAACGCTTCTACCGTCAATTTTGGTGTGCATAACAAGTAGAATTGCTCCAGTAATGATCAAGGCTAAGATAGCTAAAACCTTAATCATTGAAAACCAACTTTCAAGTTCACCAAATAATCCGACGTTAACCATGTTAACAAGCATTAACAAAACAACGATTACTAAAGGCCCTACCCATTGTGGTAAGTCTTTAAACCAATATTTCAAATAAATTCCTGTTGCAGTTAAATCAGCCATTGCTAAACTAAGCCAGCATAACCAATACGTCCAGCCTGCAACAAATTCCATTCTATTTCCAAGGTATTTTTTTACAGATTCAATAAATGAATGCTGCTCAGGATCTGCTAGAATTAGTTCTCCTAAAGCTCTCATCATAAAAAAGCTAATAATTCCAACAACTAAATATGACAAGATAATTGACGGGCCAGCACTTTGAATAGCTGTACCAGATCCTAAAAACAGACCCGTGCCGATAGCTCCACCAATTGCAATCATTGTTACATGACGGCTTTTAAGCGATCTTTTTAGTTTTAGCTTCTCCTTTTCATCCAATTTTGTAGTCCTCCCTTAAAGACAAAAATACCCCTAGTATTTAACTTATACTAGAGGTATTTCTATTCTATGAAATTAAAGTTCTTGTATAGTCAATTAATTGGCTATTTTATTTGTTTGTATTATAACTTGCTTCACGAAATTGTCAAATCTGTTTTTTGAACTCGAGTCAAGATTTGGACATTCTGCTTTATTAACTTTCTGTTCTTAATTAAGATAAAAATGGCAAAAATTACCCAAAGTACTAAATTAATAATTACATGAGTAAACTGACCTGTATTTCCGCCAAAAATGTCCACGCTATCTTGAGTCAATGGAGTTTCAGAAAACACAAGAATATCGTGTAGTGTATGGATTATCATTGTCGGCCATAATTTACCGCTATATAAAATTAGCACAGCCGCAAAACACCCAAAGCCAAATGTATCAATCACTTGAAAAGCAGTTGCTAGTGGCGTTTGCTTAAGTTCTGAGGCAAAGGCATTTCCAATATGAGGTAATGCAAATAGAATTGCACTGCCTAAAACCGCACCATTAATTTGCCACTTTTTATTTTTGAAAAGTACTAATAGCAAAATTAAGTTTATATATCGGGCTGCTTCCTCACCAATTCCCGCTTCTATTGAGTAGAGATAGACAGACCAAGCGTTTTTTAGAAAGACCGGTTCAGTTGGATCAAGTAAAGAAAAATCCCAATTCCAGAATAATTCTTGCCATCTCTGAGCAAATTCACTAAATACTTCAAAAAATGAAATCCAAATCGCTAATCCAAAAATTAAAATAAATGAAAGCAACTGCAATTTTTTACCCTTAAAAGTCGGTAAATTAAAGTAAAATTCATAACCCCAACTTTTAACAGCAAAATAGACATAAACTAAAATTGCTAAAGCATAAACCAAGCCAGATTTATTTAAACTCATTAAGAAGCCGTCTGGATTTACATTTTTTAAGGTTAAAAGATGACAATACATAATAACAACATTAATCATCCAGACTGATGCTATCAATCGCCAAATTGGCTTTTTAATTTTCCCATACTCGACTATTGTGACTGGAATCAATACTATTACGGTCACAAGAGCATAAATCCAAAAGATAAGTATTGTTAACTTAGAAAGATGCTGCATGAGAATATTACCCAAGTCTCTAACTTGTTCGATAAAAATCATTGGTATAAGTACCGTATTTATTAGCTGAGAAATCTTTTTATTTTTACTTACTAAAACTGCTGCAACTAAAACTCCAAGGTAAATCCAATCTTTAACTGTGTGATAACTAATTAAAATAATTATAGCTATCAAAATATTTAGATATAGCTGAATCTGAAATACTTTCTTCATCTTTGACACCTTATTTATATTAATTTTTGCTTAATAATATATTAACATTGGTGAGCATTCAACAATAGGATAAAATTTATTGCAAATAAAAAGAGCAGAAAACTAGTAATTATACTAGTTTTCTGCTCTTTAAAAATATTAAAATAAAATGTGAATTATCCTTGAATTCTGTTTTGCTCATCAAAGATTTGGTGGATTGATTTATCATTGTAAATGTAATCAATACCTTTAGCAAGTAAACGTGCTACAGATAAACGAACCATTCTATCTGGGTACTTCTTATGCTTAATAGTATCAGTTACTACGATTTGTTCTACTGGCAATTCGTTCAATACATCGATCGCATTTTGAGAAAGTAGTGCGTGAGTTGCAGCAACATAAACCTTCTTAGCACCAGCAGCTAAGACTGATCTAGTTGAAGAAGCAATTCTAGAACCAGTATCAATCAAGTCATCAACGATAATGACTGTCTTGTCTTTAACGTCCCCAATCATATCATGAGCTTCTGCATCATAACGTGCACCGCGTTGATCAACAATAGCAATTGGAGCATCGAAGTATGAACCAAAAGTACGAGCGAGCTTTGCCCCAGAGTGATCAGGAGAAACAACTACTACATCATCATTTTCCTTACTTGCAATACCATTATCTAAGAAGTATTGAGCTAAGATTGGCATGGCATGTAAGTGGTCAACCGGGATATTGTAGAAACCTTGAATTTGAGATGCATGTAAGTCAACGACAATTAAGTCATCAATATCAGTCAATTGAAGCAAGTTAGCCAGTAATTTGGCAGTAATTGGTTCACGGGAGCGATTCTTAGTGTCTTGACGAGAGTATGCCATATAAGGAATTACTACGTTAACAGAGTGAGCAGATGCACGATGTAAAGCATCCAATACAATCATTAATTCCATGAAGTTTTCATTCACAGGATCTTGAATAGATTGAATTACGTAGACATCACAACCTCTAACACTTTCTGTAATGTTTACTTGAATTTCTCCATCACTAAAGTGTTGAACAGCAGTTTCAAGTAATGGCTTATCTAAAGCAGCCGCAATTCTTTCTGCTAGAGCTTGGTTTCCACCAAGTCCGATTAATTTCATTGGGTGCAACATTTCGTGCAATTCTTCTTTTTTCATTAATTTGCCCTTCCTTGTAAAATTAACAGCTATTCTTATTATAACGAAAAATTCCTATTTTGCTCTACTTTTCAGTTATAGATTATAAATGATTCTTTTCAGCTGCCTTAATTTGATCTGAACGACCAACAACATAAGTATAAAAATTTTCCGCATCTTGTGGATTTGTATTTTCATATGCTCTCAACACAATAGCTAATTCATCTTTTCTTATCTGATGTAAACTTGCCGTTTGATAAATCATTGGATTATCACCCTTAGGAACTAATTTTAGAAAACTGTTAATCAATAAATGAGCTTTTTTATATACAACAGCTTGTAAACTATGAATATCTAACACTATTTTACGTTTGCCTACAAATAAGGGAGATGCATGTTTAATGGAAATCGTATCACCATCTCCTGACATCTCGCCGTTCATTCCTTGAACTACTATTTTGTCATCTTTTTAACCTTCTGCTTTTCCAATCTCACTACTTTATATACTAATTCTACCTAATTCAAAAGAAGAAAGAGATCATCTTCTAGCTCTCTTTACAAAAATCTTTAATTAAATCTAATAATTTCAAGCTATGAACAACATAACTATAGTGCGTTTGCCGAGGCATTAAAACCAAACGACAATTAGGTAATAGTTGGCTGTACCAACGAACGTGTTCAACCTTAACCCAGTCTTTTTCTCCTACAACACACAACGTTGGCGTTTCAATTCTTTTTAGAGTCTCAACAGGAATATGACTTTCCGTTAAAGCCACTTTACTATCTCGATCTCCCTTAAAAAATCCACGAATTGTATTAACAGCAATATGCTTGGCATTCACACCATTACCATTAACGTAAGTTCCAGCAACAATGATTTTAGAAACTAAATCAGGCGCTTGAGCCACTAAAGATAGTGTTACTAGACCTCCTGAACCAAAGCCCAAAATATAAGGTTTGTTTAATTTAAGCTCAGTAATAAATGCTCTTAAATCTTCTACTTCAGTTTGATAATGCTCACTAGCTTGTCCTTCACTTAAGCCATGTCCTCTCATATCTGGCACAATAACTGTGTAATACAAAGAGAGTGGAGCGACTAACTTATCAAATACTCCACCGTCTTGATGATGTCCATGTAATAAAATTAAGGGATGTCCTTTACCCAATTTTTGATAATAAATTTCAACCCCATTAACTTTTATTTTCATATTGAACCCTTTTAACTATTATTTTTTATAAATCTTGATGATCAAAATCATTTAGAGATGCTTTTTTAGCAATTTTTTTACTTTCTTTTTGAGCTTCACGCTCTGCCATCAAACTTTTAATTATTTGACGCCAAACACGATAATTTGCTTTAAAATTATCTGGTATTTTCTTGGGATTAAGATCGTGAACCATACTATCAGCTCTTTGCCAATAATGATAATAAGGTGTCGAACTATAGTAAAAGCCATTAGTTAAAGATACATATTTAACATTAAATATTTGATCTTCCATAAATGCCAAATCTTCTACAAAATGCAAATGATATTTCTTTACGATGTTAATTTTATATCCCTTATTCCAGGTATATCCCTTAACAGGTGACCCAAAGACATTAGTCATTTTTAAATATGCTTCTCTTTTATCAATTAAGCCACCACTAGTCTTATTTCCTACTGGATGACTTTCATGACGCTTTTCTGAATCAATCCAAAAACCACAAGAGACAATATCAACATCAGGATGTTCGTCAAAGGCTCTGACAAAAAAAGCGGTATAACCAGGATCAACCCAGTCGTCTCCATCATGAAAAGTAAAATATGGTGTAGTTACATGTGTCATTCCGACATTTCTAGCGTCAGAAAGACCACCATTTTTTTTATTAATAATATCAAAATAAAGAAACCGATCACGATATTGCTCAGCTACTTCGCGAGTCTTATCCTTTGATCCGTCATTAACAATTAATAATTTAAAATTTCTATCTTTTTGTTTTGTTAAAGCTTCAAGCGCCCGACCTAAATATTTTTCCATATTATAGACAGGCATAATTACCGTTAACATTGGCTGGCGTAACACGGCGTCTGCCTCCTTTTGCTTATGATTATAGCATCTTAATACTTATTTACATAATTCACTTGATTATTTAGGTTATAATATAGCCATTAAAATGAGTATCTTTCATAAGGAGAATAATTATTATGAAAAAAATACTAATTGCATTTCTAGCTATTCTAACAAGTGGATTTTTAAGCTTAGCCACTTTTGCTAATAATAAAATTGCAAAAGCAGATGATAACAATACTCCTGTTGTAACATTAGGTACATCTCTTACCTCTTCTCAAAAACAAGGAACAATTAATACCCTAACACAATCATTAAATGGTACTAACTACACTACCATCACAATTACTGGGTCTGATCTTGTCAAATACCTTAACCCTTCTGGCTATGACTTCACCAACAATTCTGGTGTCTGGTCAAGTGCAATGGTCCAAAAGACCAACTCTGGTAGTGGAATTAATGTTCATATTTTACCTTATAATGGTCACAATAACATTACAACAATTACTGCTAACCAATATAAAAATGCCGCTTTAACTGCTGGTATTTCAGACGCTGATATTTATGTCACTTCTGCTACTCCAATTGATGGATCTGGTGCTTTAGCAGGCGTATATGCCGCTTATGCTAAAAATGGCAATTCATTAAATCAAAGCCAAATTAATGCTGCACAAACAGAAATGAATACCCTGAGTAAAATTACTAACCAAAATAAGAGTAAAGAAGGCTACTCAGATGCCCAATTAAATAATGCTATTGCTGGAGCTAAAAAGGAAATGGCTAAACAAGGTCAAAATATTTCTAATAGTCAAATTAGAGATATTGTTAATAATCAAATTAATATTAATCATCTCGGTGACACAATTAACAACGACCAAAAAGAGCAAATTATTAATGTTTTAATTAAGGTCAAAAATTCTGGTGCCTTAAAAGATAAAAATTTCCAGCAACAAGCTGGTCAATTAACTGACCAAATTCAATCTGGTGCTAAAAACATTTTTTCAAAATTCAATACCCCGGAAACCCGCAACTGGTTCCAAAAGTTAATTGATTCTATTGTTAACTGGTTTAGAAATATTTTCGGCGGTGCAATTATTTTAAAATAAATTAAGAAAAAAGACGGCTAAATATAGCCGTCTCCGTCGTCAAAACTAGTACCTGCGTGCGTTCTAGTCTTTCACTTATTATTATAGCAACTACTAGTAAAAGTGCATCAAAAAAGGTCTGCAATTTGCAGACTTTTTTTGTTTATCAAGCGGATTTTAATAATTATTCTGTTTTAGTTGTATCAGATTTTTCAGAATTTTCAGCAGTTTCTTCGTCTACGAATTCTGGATCTTCATCTTCAACTACATCATCATTATTATTAACTTTATCTATAATTTTCTTGGTTACTACTACAGCTACACCAACAGCCGTGCAAATTGCTGTACCAATACCAATTACTTTAAAAAACTTTTTCATAATATCACCTCATTTAAATTAATTTATGCACTTTCAATTCTTATTATAGTCGCTATTTATAATATTACGAATTTTTAAACTTTTATCTCATCTTATTCATGTATCGATTTAGTTCATGATCAACAAAAATATTTCCGTCGTTATCCGCGTGTCCTTTAGTCCAGCTAAATGTACTATCTGGAAAACTACCTAACAAACTGTCTAATCTCTTCCATTCATTAACGTTAATCAAAGGCCCATTCGATCGTCTCCAGCCACGTTTCTTCCAGCCTTCAATCCAGTGCTTATTAATTCCATTTAAAACATATTGAGAATCTAAAACAAACAAGAGACGTTTTTCATTAAAACCAAGTTCTATTAACTTTTCTAAAGCATTAATCAAACCCAATAACTCCATCTTATTGTTAGTTGCGCCAAATTCTCCACCAGAACCATAGGTACGGCCATCTGTCCATTCAATTAAGTAAGCCCACGCAGCTTTATCGGTTTTATTAACATGACCACCTTTATGAACACCGGTATTTCTTGATCCACCATCAGTATAGATAGTTGCGAAATATTCAGATGATCCATTGGAGGCAGCCTGATGTACCTTTGCACTTTTAGCTTTTGAAATACTATTAGCTTTAATTTTTTCAATTGCCCTATTTAAAGAATCTTCCTTTACAACATCTGGTTGTGTCTCTTTATTCCAATTCAAATATTCAGTAGCATCCGTAATTTTAGCAAATGATTTATATTCTGCTCCTGAATAACCATCCACTTGTTTCTTAGCATCTTCCCATGTTCGATAAACACCAGGTGTACGCCCTTTTTTCACTGCGTAAAATTTCATATTTAATCTCTCTTCCCTACTAATGACTATAAAATGTTAGAATAATTTTAACGCTAATGCTAGCAGAAAGGAGGAAGAGTATGTTTTTTATTCAAAAAAAGTATAGTGAAGAAGTTGAAAAAAATAATAAGCATAAAAATAAGGAACCTAGTATTGCCCGAATGTCAGTCTTAGGTTTAATGGCTACCTTTACTCCTACTCGTTGGCTACTTAGAATACACAAAAGAAAAGTTGAAGACAGCTCCTCTATTGAAGACCCAGAGTTTACTATCGAACAAATACCAATTTTTTATGTTCATGGCTTTCGAGGTGGAGACTATACAACGAACAAAATGGTAGAAGCAGCATGTAAAGCTAAAAATACAGACAAATTTCTAAAAGCAACTATTGATCCTTTTGGAAATTTCATCTTAGAAGGTACTTGGACAGCTGATAAGCAGCCAATTGTTCAATTAATATTTAAAGATCGAATCGCTGGCGTTTATGCTACTTCATATTACTTACGTGCTGCCCTTTCTTACTTAAGCAAAAGATATCATTTTAAAAAATATAGTGCAGTTGCTCATTCATTAGGTGCACCCTCAGTAATAAAAGCTGAAATGAAGACTAGTTTAAGAAAAAACTTTCCTCACTTAGATCACTGTGCATTAATTGCTGGCCCGTTTGATGGAGTAATGTACTTAGGAGATTTACCGAATGTTAACCGCCTTAATGAAAAGGGACGTCCAATTTTAATGAGTACTTCTTACTTAGGGATGCTATTTAATCAAAGACGCTTCAATCCCGATATTTCAGTTTTAAATATTTACGGAAATATTTTAGACGAAACAAATACCGACCGCTTTATATCTGTTGTATCAGCTAAGTCGATTCGCTATATTCTTGCTCCAGTTGCTCATTCTTTCCAAGAAGTAGAAGTTCGAGGAGATGCAGCTGAACACAGTATTTTGCATGACAATCCCTTTGTGATTAATATTATTAACAAGTTCTTGAAGTTAACAGATTAATAATTTTATAAAGAGAGAAAAACAACTATGTATTATATGCCATTTTTTTATGATCCATATTTTTGGATGATTATCTTAGGTGTAGCAATTTCAGGCTGGGCCTCAATGAATGTTAATTCAACCTTTAACCGCTATGATCAAATTCAAAATCATGGTAACTACACAGGAAAAGTAGCTGCACGTTATATTCTAGATCAAGCAGGTCTCTACGAAGTAGAGATTCGTGAAGTTGCGGGTAATTTGACTGATAATTATAATCCAACTAATAAAGTTTTGAGCCTTTCTCAATCTGTCTATAATTCTTCATCGATTGCAGCTGTTGGTGTAGCTGCTCACGAAGTAGGACATGCTCTACAAGATGCCAGTGATTACGCTCCAATGAGACTGCGTTCTGCCTTAGTTCCAATCGTTTCTCTCGGCTCTAACTTGTCAATGCCATTAATTCTTTTAGGTCTAGTCTTAGGAATGAATCAAACATTAATTAAAATTGGTATTTGGTGCTTTGCTTTAGTTCTTGTATTCCAAGTAGTAACGCTACCCGTTGAGTTTAACGCCTCACATCGTGCATTACGCATGTTAAACAATGGTGCTATTTTAGATCCACAAGAAATGCCGATAGCTCGCAAAGTACTATTTGCGGCTGCCTTAACTTACGTAGCTGCTGTTTTAACAAGCATGTTACAATTATTTAGACTTATCCTTATCTTCGGTAGACATAACGACGATAACAACTAAGTTAACAGGAGGGATACTTATTTTTTCGAATGAATTCTGGGCTCTTCTTTGGGCAGTTAATACCCTTTTAGCCTTTTACGTTGTATTCCACAGAAAAAGATCTGTTGCAACCTCGTGGGCTTGGTTAATCATTTTGTTAATTTTCCCTGTACTTGGTTTTATTCTATATGGCTTTATTGGACGTGGTCTGTCACAAGAGAATCTCTTTGCTATTAATAACCAAAAGCATATTGGTCTTGATAAAGTAAATAAAATGATCCCGCGTATTCCTAAAGCTGCGGGGCCAACTGATACTTCTAAAGAGGCTAAAATTTTAATAGATTATTTCAACTTCAAACACGATTCTCCACTTTCCAAAAATAATAAAATTAGTTTTTATACAGATGGAGAAGAAAAGTTTAAACGACTTTTTAAAGACATCGAAGAGGCACAAGAAACTATTAACGTTGAATATTATTCATTTATGAACGACGATTTAGGGAACAAATTTCTTAATCTTCTAATAAAAAAAGCTCGTGAAGGTGTTAAAGTCAGACTTATTTATGATCCATGGGGTTCGCCTGGAGCTTCAAAAACATGGTTCAAGCCTTTAACTGATCTAGGTGGCGAAGTAGCCGCCTTTATCACTTCTCAAAATATGATAAAAAAATACCGTATGAATTATCACCTTCACCGAAAAATCGTAGTTATAGACGGCAAAATTTCATGGACCGGTGGCTTTAATGTCGGCGATCAATATGTAAGCAAAAGTAAGAAATTTGGCTACTGGCGTGATACTCATCTTAGAATTGTCGGTTCTGCATCATTGTTACTTCAAGAGCGTTTTGTAATGGATTGGAATGCTTCAATAACAGATAAAGGAGAGACAATCTCTTTTAATGAAAAACTTTTTCCAAAAATTGAAGAAAATAAACTCACAGAAGATGATGTAGCCACACAAATTGTTTCAGACGGGCCGGATACTTCTACTCCTTACTTACGTAACGGTATGATTCGAATGATGATGATGGCAAGAAAAACATTATGGATTCAAACCCCCTACCTTGTTCCAGATGATCCAATGATTGCTACTTGGGTTATTGCAGCCCATTCAGGAGTAGATGTACGCATTATGATTCCGTCAATGCCTGATCATCCCTTCATTTATCGCGCAACGCAATGGTATGCCAACTACTTGCTACATGAAGGAATTAGAATCTACGTTTACAATAATGGTTTTATTCATGCTAAAACTGTCATGGTTGACGATCGCTTTTCAGCAGTTGGATCAATGAACCAAGATTTCCGGTCATATAGCTTAAATTTTGAAGCTGATGCTATTTTTTACGATAAAAATATTACCTGGGAATTAAATTGCATTTTTGAAAGAGATTTAGAAAAATGTAGTGAGTTAACCTTAGATATTACTACAAATTGGTCTCGTTATCTTCGTTTTAAACAAGCATTTTCTAGATTACTTTCTCCCATTCTATAAAAAAGTGTCTGGGAAGAAACTCAGAAATTAAGAAATCCTACTAAATCTTGGTATTGATAAACCTTGATTTAATAGGATTTTTCTTTTGAGTAAAAGTCCGAAATTAACTAAAAGCAGACTTTTTTCCCAGACACTTTTTGTGCTCTTAGTCTTTCTTACATTATGGATTGAACCTCAATCCCAACATTTGATCCTAAATATTTTCTAATATTTATAATTACATCATTAATTTGTTGAGAGAATCTCAAATAGTACGCTTGGCGATTATTGGTCTGAAAGATAGCCATTACAGTTGGCTTTTTAGGATTGGGAACAGCAATCAAGGTTACATGAGCAATGTCAGTATACTTAACAGTGCGTTTAAAATATCCACTTACTACTAATCGTTTCTTAGATAAGCCACTAACACCATCGATAATACTCATTAGTAAAAATGTTGCAATAAAGATATTCATGAGTAATGTTGGATCAGTAAAGTAATCTAAGTAAAAACCAATCAATAAGAAAATTAAAGCCCAAATAACAGATGAACTCCTAAAACGAGCCTTATAATCAATGTTCGCTTGCCAATACCAACTATAAAAAATATAGCCAATCAGCAAAATATCAAAAGTAATATATAAAAGTGACATATTTTTCCTTCTAAAATTTATCAATTATCGTTAAATTTCTATTTCAATTATAACAAATACCACTTTTCCTCTCATCATTCTATAATTAAGTTAGTCGAAAATTAATAGAAACAGGAGGTCTTTAAATGGATTTAGATAAACAAATTGCTACACTGCAAGCGGATCTTAATAATGCTCAGCATGTCACCTATTTAACTGGAGCTGGCGTTTCAACACCATCTCATATTCCCGATTACCGTTCAAAAAATGGAATCTATAATGGTATTTCTAAAAGCCCAGAACAGATACTGAGTGAAGATACTCTTTTTCATGAACCAGCTAAATTTCATCAATTTGTAATGGAAAATATGTATTTTCCAAATGCTCAACCAAATATCATTCATAAAAAAATTGCCGCTAGTTGCAATAAAAATGGTATTTTAATTACTCAAAACGTAGATGGTCTAGATAAAAAAGCAGGCAATAAACATGTAATCGAATTTCATGGTAATCTTTACAACATTTTTTGTACAAAATGTTATGAAAGAATTTCTTATGATGAATACAAAAAATCATATTTTCATGAAAAAGATAATGGCATCATTCGACCTGGAATTGTTTTATATGGAGAGTCGATTAATGAGGATATTTTAATTAATTCAATAAAAAATATTCAAAATAGTGATTTAGTTATTATTGCTGGAACCAGTTTTGTTGTTTATCCTTTTGCTCAACTTCTTGCTTATAAAAAGCCGAATGCAAAGGTCTGGGTTATCAATAATACCATCGTTCCTACACCTGAGGAAGTTTCAACAATCATTTCAGATGCCGAAAAAGTATTTGACAAATTATATATATAATCGATATTATCTTAACTAACATTTTATTTAATTCATCAATTACTCTTTATGTTATTTTTTGCTATATAATATAAGGTAGAGCTAATATATTAATTAAAAGAAGGGTTAAGATTAAATGCCACTTGCTCAAGCAAAAGTTTTTTACTATGATTTTGTTAAAATTAAACCATGGATCTATGAAATAGTTATTAGTGACCTAGGACTAGCTTTTGTTGGTTCTAAAAATAGTAATATTGAATCTTCAATTTTAGGATTTTATCCTAACCACCTTCTTATTCAGGATTCAAAAAAATTAGCTCCTTATGTGCAACAACTCAAAGAATATTTTGCAGGCAAACGTCGTTCTTTTACTGTCCCAATTGACTATTCAAGTTTCGGAACTCCCTTTCAAAATCAAATCGTTAAAATGATTGAAAATATTCCTTATGGAACAACCATCTCCTATAATGACCTAGCATCTGCTGTCAATGGCTCTACATCGGTTAGAACGGTTGCTCATGCAGTTGCTTTAAACCCATCTCTAATTTTTATTCCTAGTCATCGTGTAATTTTAGCTCCGGACAAGGTAGGAAGTTATAGAATGGGAGAAGAAGAAAAACAACGTTTAATAAAACTTGAAGAAGGCTATTTGAATGCAGCTGATTAAACTTTATCAACCTTTTTTTGATGCAAATAATTGGGTACATGTCTTAACTAGCGGGCAAGACTGGATGATGATTCTAACATTGATCTTAATGGAGTGTCTGCTTTCTGTTGACAATGCTGTCGTTTTAGCTGCTCAAACACAAGTCTTGCCTACTAAAGATGAACAACGTAAGTCGCTAGTATATGGACTTTGGGGTGCCTACCTGTTTCGTTTTATTGTTATCGGAATTGGTACTTATTTAATTAACTTTTGGGAAATCAAATTACTTGGTGGCTTATACTTACTCTATTTAGTTTATAAATATTTCTATGATGTTCGGCACCCTCAAGAAGTCGCTCAAAAAGAAAAAGCCAAAAATACTCATAAAAAAAGGCACTCTAAAATAAAGAAACATCATCTTTCTTTATTTTGGAGAACAGTTATTTCAATTGAATCAATGGATATCGTTTTTTCAATTGATTCAGTTTTAGCAGCACTAGCAATGTCAAATAACCCAGTTGTAGTATTAGTTGGCGGAATGATTGGTATTTTATGTATGCGTGGTGTTGCAGAAGTTATCATTAAACTAATGGAAATCATTCCTGAACTTCAAACAATGGCCTACGTGCTAATTTCAATCATTGCAGCTAAACTGCTTATTTCACTTCCACCACTAAACTTTAAAGTACCCGACGCAGTTTTTGCTGGAATTGTTTTTGGCACAGTTATCATAACAATCATTTTTCACTATATACGTCAAAACGTACATGGCAAAAAAATGCCTTAATTTAATTGACTATCAACAAACTCTTTAAGTACAACTGCTTGGTTGTGCTTTTTATTTTTCGCACCGTATAAAAATAAAACATTTCCTTTGGCTAATTTTTCTTTTACATCTTTAACAAAAGCTGCTGTGACTGGATTAGCCTTCAATTGAGCTATATACTTAGACTTGAATTCAGGATATTTATCATCTTCATGATTAAACCATTTTCTTAGCTCATTTGTTGGACCAATTTGTTTGTCCCATTCATCTAAATGCGCTCTCACCTTACTCATCCCTCGAGGCCATAAACGATCTACTAAAATTCGATACCCTTCAGGTTGTTCATGATCATATATCCTAATGACTTTTATTTCACTCATTTTTACATACTCCTTTTAAATAAAATATATTTACTTTCAATTATGAGTGTACAACTTTTTTAGAAAGAAGAACTAACATGAACTACAAAGACTTTTTTACTAATAGATCTACTAGCGAAATTAGTAAGGATCTATTAGGACGCACTTTATCCTTTAATAATGGAAAAGAAATTTTATCGGGTACAATTGTTGAAGCAGAAGCTTATGTTGGCGTAAAAGACCGCGCTGCACATTCTTATGGCGGGAGACGAAGCCAAGCAAACGAAGGCTTATATCGACCAGGAGGCAGCCTATACATTTATTCGCAAAGACAATATTTTTTCTTTGATGTTGCTTGCCAAGAAGAAGGAGAGCCACAAGGAGTTTTAATCAGAGCAATTGACCCAATAACTGGAATTGAGACAATGACTAAAAATAGAAATGGAAAGACTGGCCGTCTTCTGACTAATGGGCCTGGTAAAATGATGCAAGCCTTGGGTATCACAAGTAGAAAATGGGACTTATTTCGTTTAGAGGATTCTCCTTTTGATATTGACATTAATCATAAACGCAAAATCGAAAAAATTATTGCTTTGCCAAGAGTCGGAATTAATCAATCAGATCCAGAATGGGCTCAGAAGAAATTAAGATTTATAGTTGCGGGAAATCCTTATGTTTCTGACATTAAGAAAAAAGACATCAAAAAAAATCATGGCTTTATTTGACAAAAGATTAAAAATCGTTTAGTCTTTTTATCAGTTAAATAAATTCCCAATGCAATAGAGGTTGCAAGAGTCACAAGATTTATTTGAGCACACGAATGCAATGATAATAAGTTTTAGGATTATTGCCGAAACAAATTTTCTTTCGTGAGGTTAATTTGTTGGGATGTAAGAGCATATCTTACATACTGTCCTGGTCGTCCCCAGGGAGCGCTATATGATTTGGTTTAATTACTGATGATTTTTACAAACCTCGTTGTTTTTGGTAAACAACGAGGTTTTTTCGCTTTTATTGTATTGGCTTTATTTGAAATAATTTTTGGAGGTATTTCAAAGTGAAGTCAAAAATAAGATGGTTTAGTGCTTTATTAGCCTTAATTTTAAGTTTAGTGATTGGTTTTAGTTTTAATTCTAATCAAACTCAAGCGGCTAAAAAAGAAGCGCCTTTAAAAATTGGTATGGAGGCTAACTATCCCCCATACAATTGGACTCAAACAACAGACAAAAATGGCGCTGTTCCAATCGACGGCTCTAAGCAATACGCAAATGGATACGATGTTCAAATTGCAAAAATCATCGGCAAAAAATTACATCGTAAAGTTGTAGTAGAAAAAACTGAATGGGATGGTTTATTACCAGCTTTAACTTCTGGAAAGATTGACTTAATCATTGCTGGTATGTCTCCTACTGCTGAACGTAGAAAAGCAATCAACTTCTCTAAACCATATAGAAAAAGTACTTTCGTAGTTATCACAAGCAGAAACGGAAAATTTGCTCAAGCAAAAGGTTTAAATGATTTTAAAGGCGCAAAATTAACTGCACAACAAGGTACATTACACTATGACCTGATTAAGCAACTTCATGGTGCTAAACGCGAACCAGCAATGAGAAGCTTTTCTGCAATGCGTCAAAGCTTACAATCAGGTACTATTGATGGTTATGTTGCAGAAGATATTGAATACAAAAGTTACAAGACAGTTAACCCTAACATCGTTGCCGTTAACTTAAACAAAATGCAAGGTTTCAAAGTTGATCACGATGATTCAATTACATCAATTGGTGTTAAGAAAGGCAATACTGAGTTACTTAACCAAGTTAATAGCATTTTAAATGGTATTTCTAATAAAAAGCGCGACCAATTAATGGCTGATGCTGTAAAAGAACAACCTCAAGCTGGGGGCAACAAGAAAGAAAATTGGTTTATGTCAATTATGCATCGCTATGGTTCAATGATCCTTGGCGGTGTTGGTATGACACTTCTTCTTGCCTTAGTTGGTACTATCGTTGGTTTCTTCATTGGTTTACTTGTAGGTATTGTTAGAACTATTCCAACTCCTAAGTCTGCTGGTAAAAAGTGGGGCCTAAAGATAGTTGATTGGATTTTAGCTGTTTATATTGAAGTATTCCGTGGAACTCCTATGATGGTTCAAGCTGCTGTTATCTACTACGGAATTGCCCAATTATGGCACCTCAACTTAAACCGTACTGTAGCTGCTTTAGTAATTGTTTCAATTAATACTGGAGCTTACCTAGCCGAAGTTATTCGTGGTGGTATTAATGCCACTCCTAAAGGTCAATTCGAAGCAGCTTCTGCAATCGGTATGACACACTCACAACAAATGTGGCATATTATTTTACCTCAAGCCATTAGAAATTGTTTACCATCTATTACTAACGAATTTATTGTTAACATTAAGGATACTTCAGTATTAAGTATTATTTCTGTTTCAGAATTGTTCTTTGTTGGTACAACTGTTGCCAGTCAAACATTCCAATTCTTCCAAACTTACTTCATCATTTCAATGATCTACTTAATCTTGACATTCTCAATTACTAGAATCTTTAATTTCATTGAAAAGAAGCTTGAAGGTCCAAAGAACTACAACTTAATGGCTAATCAATTACAAGTAGAAGATCCAAAGGAGACTGGATTTGAACATGAACAATAATAACGAAGAAAATATTTTACAAGTGCAACATTTACAAAAAAAATATGGTGATCACACAGTATTAAAAGATATTTCTTTTAATATCAACAAGGGAGAAGTAATGACCATTATTGGACCATCTGGTGGTGGTAAGTCAACCATGCTTAGATGTATCAACCTTCTTGAAGAACCAAGCAGTGGAGAAATTTTATTCCATGGCAAAAACATTCTTGACCCTCATTTTGATCGTAACCAATTTCGTTCAAAGGTTGGAATGGTTTTCCAGCAATTCAATTTATTCAATAATAAAAACGTGCTTCAAAACTGCATGATCGGCCAAGAAATGGTTCTTGGTCGCTCTAAAGAAGAAGCAAAAAAAGTTGCCATTGAAAACTTAAAGAAAGTCGGCATGGATCCTTTCCTTACTGCTAAGCCACAACAGTTATCTGGTGGACAACAACAACGTGTAGCAATTGCTCGAGCAATTTCAATGGATCCAGAAGTCTTACTCTTTGATGAACCTACTAGTGCTCTAGATCCAGAAATGGTTGGTGAAGTTCTTAATACTATGCAATTACTAGCCAAGACTGGTTTAACAATGGTCATTGTTACTCACGAAATGGGATTTGCACGCGACGTTTCTGATCAAGTTGTCTTCATGAGCGATGGAGTTATTACTGAACAAGGAACTCCACAACAGATCTTTAACGATCCACAAAAAGAAAAGACTAAGAAATTTTTACGTAACTTTAGAAGTAATGAGCTTTAAGCAAAATAATATGTGCTTTTAGCCTATAAACTATTAAAAAACTGATTCTCAATGTTTATAATAAAGAGGATCAGTTTTTTGTTATTTATTTTTTATTCTTTGAAGACGTATCAAATACTTTAGTTTACTATCCTCATCCTTATATATCTTGTGACAAAGGAACCGTTGAAAGACATAATGGACTATTTATTCCTAAGGGAGAAGCAATAGACAATTATTCACTACAAGACATCATAGACATTGAAATCTGGTGCAACTCTTTACCAAGAAAGATATTGGCATATCATACACCAGATGAAATCTTTGAAAGAGAATTAGATCTAATCTATCAAGCAGCTTGATTAAAAATGTTCAATTATTATTGTAATTTACGATTTTCTATTCTTTAATCTTTTAGCAAAGTGTAAATTATTGAAATTAGGCGTTTTAAGAGCCATACTATTCCTGAAAAGAGCAAAGTGCATCAATACATTAATTAATATTGATGTGTTATTAAAAGCAAAAGGAAGGAAAATACATCATGTTTGATTTCGTATTTTGGGTTCTGCTAATTTGGTTTATCGTAAATGTTATTTGGATGTGGTTTGTCTTAAAGAAACAAACATATCAAAAAACTTTTGCATGGATTAATGTAGCGGCCGTCATTATTGGTTTTTGGGTTTATTACGGGACCGGTGCTCACTCAGGTGCATTAGCTGACTGCTTCTTATGGTTAAATTGGCTTAATGTCGTATTAGCTTGCCTTCAATTTTACTTTGGCTACCGCAAACTTAATAGTACTAATTAACCACCCTCAAAAGTTTCAATATATCTAAAAAAAGCTACTATCTTACTTTATAAGTAAATAGTAGCCTTTTGTGTTGCTTATATTTCAATACAATAATCTAGCCTAGATAATTTCGCTATTTTTCTGCTCTTTCTCTAACTTCCAACCTACATCAAAGTACGTTTTACGCTCATTACGTAAAGCATTATAATCACTCTGCAAACTATCAATTGCATCCTGCAATTTCTTATTTTGTTTACGAATTGCATTTAATTCGGGATCATTAATAACACCTTTTAAATGAACTTTTCCTGCTAAATCTCGTTTAGCTTGTTGAAATTCTTCTTTTAAATTAGCTAACGCATCTTCATACTTAACTAGTTTTTTATTTACTGTCGATAGTTGATCATTTAACTTAGTGAATAATACATATGGCATATTAGATTTAATTCGATTGCATTCACTACACGACAGAATTAAATTATCAAACGAGTTATTATGTGATAAAGAAACTGGATTTTTATGGTCGACACTCGTGCCGCGGCGCCCGCAATATTGACAACGATAATTATATTTATGCCTAATTCTTTCCCGATCAACAAAATCAACTTCATTTAAAGAAAAATCAACTTCAATTCCCATGCTTTTCATGTTAATCGCAAAATCAACATTACTGTTAGGAACATAATCTATTTTCCCATCTTCACTTTTAATAATAGCGTGGTTAAATTCAGTTCTTGAAATTTGCTGCAAGGCAACTTCATTACCGTCATAATCCTGAATAAATGATTCGTACTGTTTTCTATTTTCATTTTTAACTAAATAATGATTTCCAGTATCTAAATCAATTTCAGGTGTACTTTTCTTACCTACAAATCCATACAGCATTACCTGGGAAATATTTTCAATGACTAAATTTTCATAGTCTTCAGCTTCTAAACTTCTATCTAAACAAATATCACAAATACTTGTTAGCTTTGGATTCATCAACCCTTCTTGCTTAAAATGAAGACTATCCAGCCGCAAACCACAGGATGCACACTGTAATTTCACCTTATTATTCCCCCATCAATAAAATACTAAAGGCGATTCTTTGCATCTTATCCTTACCAGCAAAATCACCTTTAAACAAGTCTGGCAAAATCTTTTTAATAAAGTACTGAACACAAGTTAAATCATCAAATTTTTTAATTGTTTCCAGACTTTCTTTAAACATTTGCATGAAAACCGGATTTGGATTTCCAAGTTCAATTTCTCCATAAGCTTCATAAAGTAAATCTAATTTGTCACAAATTGATAAGATTTTGCCTTCTAAAGTATCATCTTTACCTTCAGATAGACGTTTAGTATAGATTTTCTGAAATTCCTTTGGAATCTCTTCTTTAATAAATTTAGCAGTCATTGTCTCTTCAACATCCCCAATCATCTTACGTAATTGTGGAGTTGCATATTTAACTGGAGTTTTAATATCACCAATGAAACGTTCAGTATAATCATGGTTTAGACTCTTTTCATAAAGTGCTTTCCAGTTAACTTTCTGCTTACCAATAACTTCCTCAATATCTCCCATCATTTGAGCAAGTTCAGCCGTTCTAAAGCTATGGTCAGCTACAGAGTGGTGTTGATATTTAAAATAACCTGGTGCACGATCGATTGACTCTAAACTGTTAAAACCTTGAATATATGCATTTAATCCCATAAAAACTTACTCCTTCCAGAAATATAAAAATGTCTAAAATTTCTACTATCATAGCAAAACCATTCTACTCTTGCAAATTAAAAATAGAGAAAGATTTAACAACTTAATCTTTCTCTATTTTTCTAATCACGTCAACTCATTTGTATTTAAAGCTGCTAAAACAGTTAATGGCGTAATTGAAATGACTGTTTTACTATGCTTAAGCCAAAAATGAGTTGCACTATAGAGAGTAACTAACGAAGCTAAAAGCGAAAACCAAATTGATGCTAAGGTTGAAACGGCTAAAAACCCTTTAACATTATGCTTTCTTCCTAAATGTCGAACTGTATGCTTGGTTTGATGATAAATAGTCCAAAAACTACGAAACATAGTGAAAAATGCTACTAAAAAAATATTGCGGGAAAAGTTACTTGCCACTCCTAAAAGAAGAGACGGCAAAACAAGGGCAAAAATTGCTTTTAATTCTAGCCCTTTTCTCGAAATGTTATTCATCTTAAAATCTCTATCTACAGTTAATTTGTCATATCATATAAGTTTTTTATATAGTAATATAAAACTTAATTACAACAAAATGTTATTAAATAGATTGAGATTTATATAACTGTTCCATGCAAAAAAAGAGAGACGCTAACCAGCGTCTCTCTTTATAGTATGTAGTAAATCTAATTACTTGTTTTCATCTTTAGCAGCTTTATTTAAGAAAGCAACTACTTCAGCAGCCCTCTTAACACGAGCCTTAGAATTTTTCTTGTTCTTAGGTCTTAAGTTTGGTGTAACACCAGTGTTGTAGTTTTCACCTTTACGCATAGATCTATACTTCCTCTCAAATAAAATTTTCGAAAATCTTTTATTATCATACCACGAAGAAGCACGTCACTTCAATACCTAGCAAATCTTTCCACCTAATTTTTTCATCTCATCTGCAGAAAGTTTTTCTCCTTTAAACTCTGTAATTGTTACTCCTCCATCAATAATTCCTTCATTTGAAGATAACGATAAAACAGCATTACGCGCGTTAAGAACTAATCCATCATCTAAAAATGCTAATTCTTTATCAGATGTATACAAATCTAAATCCATATTATTTTTTACTTTAATTGAGAATTCTGGATCTTTGTGATCTAACACAACTAGCTGAAAATTTGCTCCAATTGTACAAGTACCACCTAACTTAGAATAACCATTAGATCCATCATTTAAAGCAAGCAATACAACTTGATCTGGTTTTACTTTCTTTTCTAAAGCTTCTTTTGCACTGTCTTTAATTTTTAATTCAACATTCTTTGCATCAACCATATAAATTCCTCCCATATCTATTTTACTAACTTAAATATAGCAAGAATATTTCCATTTTTCCTAATAAAATGCTCAAATTATACATAATATAAGGTACTAATTCAAAAAAGACGTTGCGAACTTGCTACAAAGAGTTCAAAATAGTAGTGTTGATTTAATTTTAAGAGGGGACCTTAATGACCGTCATCAAAAATATTGCTAAAGACCGTATTTTACAAATTACGGTTGTCATAACGATCATAAGCTTATTCTTCGCAAGGCCACGTATTGAGGATATTAACTTTCATACACTTTACTCAATTTTGGCAATGCTGACGATTATCCAAATCTTTTCATATCTTCACGTCTTAGATGTATTAGCTTATAAATTAACTGCAAGTGCCAAAAGTACGAGAAGATTAACTGCAATCTTTACACTCTTATCTATCATATCAGGAATGTTTTTAACTAACGATATAACCGTTTTAACGCTTATACCGCTGTATTTAACAATTGCTAAGAGACACCAATTACCAGAAATATTACCTGTAACCCTAATTGGAATGGGCGCTAATATCGGTGCTGCCTTTACTCCATGGGGAAATCCTCATAATATTTTTGTTGTTAACCGTTATAATGTTTCGCCAATTAAGTTTTTCAGTTGGTCAATCCCATTGCTACTGGTTAGCTCTCTTATCGTTCTCTTATTCATCTTTTTTGTCAAAGATAAACCAATCCCCACTGTTCCTTTAGAAGATATTCGAATCAGTGTTAGACCTGTCGTTATAACAATAGCTGTTTCAATTTTCTTCTTCTTTGGTGTTTTTAATATTGTTCCTGCTTATGTTCCAGCAATTGTAGCAATAATCCTTGCTCTTATTATTAATCCATCTATTATGTTACATGTCGATTATGCCTTACTCTTAACTTTCACATGTTTCTTTATTTTTATTAGCGATATACAACAAATTCCATTTATCGTTGCCTTAATTTCAAAGACTATGTTCTCTGAACACTCTGTCTTTTTAACTTCAATTATTTCAAGTCAATTTATTTCTAATGTACCTTCAACTATTTTAATTGGTAAGTTTACTAATTATGCAGAAGCATTATTTCTTGGCTCAAACATCGGAGGATTTGGATCAATCGTTGGTTCGATGGCAAATATGCTTGTCTTCAAAAGTTTTGCTGAAAATGGTACTGTATCAAAGCGCAAGTTTTTCTGGGTGTTCTCGGCTTTAGAATTTGCGGGATTAATTGTTCTTACAATTTTAGGATGGATAGTTTTAGACTTTGTACTTTAAATATCATAAAAAAGCGCAAAATTGCGCTTTTTTTATACTCTAAATTTTCTTTATTTGGTACAATATTCCTAACCTTTTTAACCTAATATTTGTAATAGTAGAAAGGATTTATTCTATGACTCTAACATGGATTATTATTATCATCTTAATTTTATTAATAGCCGTTTACATTGGTATTTACAACGGCTTACAAAAAGCAAAAGTTCACGCTGATGAAGCATGGAGTCAAATCGACGTTCAATTAAAACGTCGTAATGATTTAATTCCTAATTTAGTTGAAACCGTTAAGGGATACGCTAAACATGAAAGTGGAACATTAGAAAAAGTTGTTTCTTTAAGAAATCAATTAGTAAACATTCCTAATTCAGATCATGAGGAAGCCATTAAACTTTCTAATCAAATCACCGATTCATTGAAAAGTATTTTTGCTTTAGCTGAAAATTACCCAGACCTAAAAGCTAATCAAAACTTTTTAGCACTTCAAGAAGAACTTACAAATACTGAAAATAAGATTGCTTACTCACGTCAGCTTTATAACTCAACAGTTGCTATGTTTAATGAGGAGCTATTAACATTCCCATCTAATTTAGTAGCTAAAATTCATGGATTTAAGAAAATGGATTACCTTCAAACACCAACTGAAGAAAAATCTGTTCCTCAAGTTAAATTTTAGGTTTTCTGATGCTCTATCAACAAATAGCACGCAATAAGCGTAAAACAGCATTCTTGCTTGTTATTTTCCTTATCATTCTAGCTCTTGTTGGTGGTGGGTTAGGATATCTAATTAATGGCGAACCTCTATCAGGAATTGCCATTGCACTTATTGGAAGTCTCATTTATCTTTTTATTGTTCTTCAAAACCCTGGAAACTTAGTTATGAGCATGAATCACGGTCGAGAGATTCATGAAGAAGATGATCCCGAACTTTGGCATATTGTTGAAGATATGTCACTTGCTGGTCAAATTCCTATGCCTCGAGTTTTTATTATCAACGATCCCAGTCCTAATGCCTTTGCGACAGGACGCGATCCTAAGCACAGTTATGTTGCTGTAACAAGTGGATTAAGAGATAAATTAAATAGAAGTGAGTTAGAAGGCGTACTTGGCCATGAAATTTCGCATATTCGTAACTATGATATTTTAGTTTCAACAATTGGTGTAGCTTTAGCCGCAGTCATTTCCTTCATTTCTAGCTTTGCTTCTAGAATTTGGTGGTGGACTGGGTCTGATCGTGATGATAAGGACTCAAGTCCACTCGAATCAATATTAAAAGTAGTAGCGATAATTTTCACTCTAATATTGGGTCCACTTGCTGCAGGTCTTGCCCAAATGGCTCTTTCTCGAAATCGAGAATACTTAGCCGATGCTGGTTCAGTTGAGCTTACTAGAAATCCCCAAGGTTTAATTTCTGCTCTAAAAAAGATTTCTAACAGTGAGCCAATGAAAGATCCAGATCCATCAAGTGCTGGGCTTTACATTGAAAATCCACTTCATAATCGTGGATTAAGTTCACTATTTGATACTCATCCCCCTACAGCTGATAGAATTAAAAGATTAGAAAATATGTAATAAAAAGGATGCACAGTTTTGTGCATCCTTTTTAATGTATCTATTTCAAATTGATATGAGCTTCTCTAAATAATCTTTTTCTCATTTCCGCTGGCGTCATACCATAATAATGCTTAAATTTCTTATAGAAAAATGACTTGCTGGAATAACCGATTGTTTCAATAATTTCTTTCAGCGACACATTGGGCTGAGCCAATAATCTTCTGGCTTCTCTCATTCTCCTCTCATCAACATGTTCAACAAAGCTTTTACCTGTCTTTTCTTTAACCATCGTTGAAAAATAATTACGATTAAAGCCAAAATACTCGGCTGCTTGGGCTAAACTGACGTTATTGTAGTGCTTATCAATATATTGATCTAAAGTTTCATCTTTAAATGCTTTTTCTTTTCTTTCACTGAATTTATAATTCTGCTCACGTAAATTGCGTAAAATAATAATTTTAAATAATTCTAATGCAATTGCTCCACTAAAGTCAGCTTGATTGAAATAGTCCTGAATTACATTATTTAAATTTTGACTACTCCACATCACAGAAGTAGTTGTAAATAAAAATATCCCTGTCTTTTCTAGCTCATCTAAAAATAAAGTGCTCAATCTTTGTTCATTATTGGTATTTATAGCAATTTTACCTATTAAATTTTTCCACAAAAATTCATTAGTAAACTTAAATTTTACAATAATTGCTTGCTCATCTATAACTCGGATTGCATATTTTAAATTACCCTCGATTATTGCTATATTTCCACTATTTAAATTAAAATCATTGCTTTCATTCTTTAATTCGCAACTACCTGAAAAACAATAAATTAATTGACTATTATTAGACTGGTATTCATAAAAGTCATTGTGCTGACTCTCTAAATAAAGATTATAGGGCAAAAATCTACTCTTACTGGAAGCCTCAATTTCACTATTCTGAGCATTTTGCACTAAACTTGATAAATAACTTCTTAATGTAGGTGTCGCCATTACAATCAGTCCCCTTTAGTTTCACTCTCCTTTTAATTATAACCTTTTTATTATTTCTCATTGCCATTTAGTTTCATTAAGCGTAAGCTAAACATATGTATTGGGGTGCCACCGGGCTGAGAATATACCCATTGAACCTGTTTGATTAATATCAGCGTAGGGAATATGACTTATTTTTAGACTTTTATTTAGTCACCTCTTTGAGGTGGCTTTTTTTATTCTTGGAGGAATTAAAATGAAGAAATTACATCTTCGAGATATCATCCTGATCGCTTTAATTGCTATTATTTTTGGTTTTATCTATCTAGCTAGTGATGGACTTTATAATGCTCTAACAGCCTTATTAACGCCAATCGGTTACGGGATGCTTGCAAATGATATTATGATGGGAATCTGGTGTATGGCAGGCCCATTAACTGGTTTTTTAGTACAAATTCCCGGGGCTGCATTTTTAGGAGAATTTCTAGGCTCTTGCGTTGAATTATTGGCTGGAGAACAATGGGGTGCTGTTAACTTACTATCTGGAGCTGTTCAAGGTCTAGGAAGTGAGTTAGGTTTCACATTTACTAGTTATCGTAAATATAATTGGTTTACCCTATTTCTCTCAGCAACAACAACTACCATTGTTACTTATATGTATGACTTCATTAAGAATGGCTACAGCTATTTTTCTACATTTAACATGATTTTATACTTTGTTGTTCGCTGGCTCTCAATGCTTTTATTTACATGTGTATTAGTTAAATTAATAGTTGATCTTTTAGAAAAAGCTCATGTTATCCAAACAAATCAAAATTAACCATCTTTCCTTTCAATATCAAAATCACAAAATTTTTAACGATTTAAATCTTACAGTTAATCAAGGTGAATTTATCTTATTGACTGGCAATAGCGGAAGTGGCAAATCCACTCTTTTAAAAATCATCGCAGAACTTGAACCGAAATTTAGTGGCAAAATTATCGCAGGATCATTAACTCAACCTTTTTCTAATTGGGGAATGATCTTTCAAGATCCAAACCGTCAATTTACCATGGCTACACCTAGAGAAGAATTAATTTTTACTCTAGAAAACAAATTAGTCGATCGTTCGACCGCTTTAAAACGTATTGACTATGCTAGTAAAAAAACCCATATTCAAGATTTACTAGATCGACCATTAACTGAGCTCTCAGGTGGTGAAAAGCAGCGTGTCGCTTTAAGCGTTCTAATTGCCATGGAAAGCGACTTACTATTACTAGATGAACCTTTTGCAAACTGTGATTCAAATAATCGAAAATTTCTTTTAGATTCTCTATCGTCGCTTCATCAAGAAGGAAAAACTATTTTGATTAGTGATCATGATTTTTCTGGTTATAAAGAATTAAATCCGATAGTTATTGAAATCAAAGATCAAAATTTTATAGTAACTTCACTACCTTCTACTCTTCCTAAAATAGAAACTCATTTCTCTCTTCCAGATAAAAAACAGCAAAACAATTTATCCTATACTTTTAATTCATTTTCTCTGTCTTTTCCAAACAAAGGATTAATTACTTCTACCAATTTAGAACTTTACTCAGGAGCAGCCACTTTATTAACAGGTGAAAATGGAAGTGGCAAAACATCATTATTTAAAGCTTTAACAAAAGTAATTCCTTACCATGGCCATTTATTTTTTAGAGAAAAGGATGTCAAAAAATGGCGTAAACGTCCATACCTAGCAAAAGTTGGTCAAATTTTTCAAAATCCTGATGATCAATTTTTAAATGTTACTGTAGAAGAAGAACTCAACTTTAGCTTAAAGTACAATCAAAATCCGCTCCTTAATCGTTCTAAACTTACTTCACTCTTATCTAAACTTAAATTAGACAATTTAGATAAGCAGGTAATCTACTCATTATCCGGTGGACAGAAAAGAAAACTACAAATTTTGGTGATGTTAATGGCCTATCCGGAGGTTTTACTACTTGATGAACCCTTTAGTGGTTTAGATCAAAAAAGCGTCTCAGACGTCATTTTTTTGCTTAAAAACTACTTTTTAAACACTGAACATACCTTAATTGTAATTAGTCATCAACTTAATCAAATTGATAAGCTCTGTGACTATCATTTAATCCTAAAAGATCAGAAACTTTTCTATACTAAATAAAAGGTAATTAAAATGAATCCTGGACTAAAATTATTCTTAATTCTAACTATTTCATTTGAAATATCTCTTATCCCAAATTTAACTACTAATCTTATTATTATCAGTATTTGCTTAATTTACCTTCTATTCAAAAGTATTAGCCTTAAAAAGATACTACTACTTTTGATAATTCCTTTGTTTGCGGCAACTGTAGTATTCATTACAATTTATTACTTCACACCAAACCATAATCTCTACCACGCAACTATCTTATTTACTCGTATTTACGCCTATGTATTCCTAGGCGCAGTATTTACCGAAACAACTAGTATTCTTTCTCTGGCTCGCTCTTTAGAACAAAATTTTAAATTACCAAGCAAATTTGCCTATGGTACCTTAGCTGCATTCAATGTTATTCCCAAAATCCACACTGAAGTTAATCGTATTCGTTTAGTCGGAGATATGCGACATTATCACCTATCTTTTTATTCGCCAACTTTATACTTTAAAGCGATTTTAGCCGCTATTTCGTGGTCAAATAGTTTAGCCCAAGGAATGATTTCACATGGTTATCAAGAAGATAAACCTAGAAGTGTAATTGTTCCGGTTGCTCTAACAAAAAAAGATTGGCTTATTTTTAGTAGTATTTTATTGCTACTTCAGCCAATCTTACTTCTAACTAAATAATTATTTATGGTATGGACTACCACTATTAATCATAAAAGCACGGTAAATTTGTTCAATTAAAACTAAACGCATTAATTGATGCGGCATTGTAAACTTACCAAAACTGATCAAATCATCAGCCCGTTTATTTACTGCATCGCTCGTCCCTAAACTTCCACCAATAACGAAAGTAATATCAGAATGACCGTATGTAGTTAATTGAGATATTTCTTTAGCAAATTCCTCACTAGTTCTTTCTTTGCCTTTTATAGCCGTTACATATACATATTCTTTATCTTTTATTTTATCTAAAATTCTTCTACCCTCGATTTCCTTTACCTGCTCCATTTCAGCAGGACTAAGTTTTTCGGGGGCTTTTTCGTCTGGTACTTGGACTATTTTTACTTTTGCAAAACGTCCCATTCTCTTCACATATTCGGCAATGCCATCCTTAAAATATTTTTCTTTTAACTTGCCTACACACACAATTTTTATATTCATTGTAACTTATCTTACCTTTCATGCATCTAGTGCTTTATTCTATCCCCTAATTGACATAGCGTCCACACCACTTTTCCCCTACTTGTGGATTATTAAAAACTACATTTAGTAGTTCTTAGATCTAAGACTCAACAAGTTGTGGTTTATAAAAAAGTGGATAACTTTTTTGATAAATTTATTCCACATTTTTTTAGATCTTATCAATTTTCCAAACTTTTGTCTCTATTCCTTATATAATCAGCTTGAACAGTCGTTCAATATCAATAAAATTACAATTTTATTTACACACAATTCACAGTTTTTCCACATCATTTACTTTATTTTATCTTGACTTATGCACAATCCACAGAGTTTTCCACAGTTTCCCACAACTTATTTAATTTATTACGTTTCTTGACATGAAATAAACCCGAACTTTATCAAGTTTCACACTTTAAATATTAAGAAAAAGCTATGATTACCGCTTACAAAACGCATAATCATAGCTTTTTTATCTCTATTTAATAATATTCAATTAATTCAAGGTAACTTTGATATCCTGTGATTTACCATCTCTAATTACCTGAAGAGTTACTGTATCGCCGACTTTATGTGTATAAAGAGCAGTATGTAGTGAAACAACACTATCAACATCTTTACCATCGAGCTTAGTAATCACATCACGAGCCTTTACACCAGCTTTAGCTGCACTACCATTCTTGGTAACACTAGCTACATACACACCTGATTTAACGCTATCAGGTAAGCCTAATTTCTTACGTCCATATTCTGTTAACTCGTCAACAGATACAATTCTAACTCCTAATTTCGGACGATTAATCTTGCCATTCTTAACTAATTGATTAATGATTGAAACTACTTCATCACTTGGGATAGCAAAGCCCATTCCTTCAACAGCAGTTCCGTCACTAGAAGAAGAAAGCTTCATGGAGTTAATTCCGATTACTTGACCAGACATATTAACTAGTGGTCCACCGGAGTTACCTGGATTAATAGCTGCATCAGTTTGAATTACTGTAGCTTGGTTAGTAACTTGACCAGCAGAATTAGTTACATCTATAGTCCTGTTTTTAGCAGAAATAATACCTTGAGTTACACTAGTTGCATACTCACTTCCAAGAGGTGAACCTACTGCAATAACTTGTTGACCTGGTTCCAAATTCTTGGATGAACCAAATTGAGCTGTTTGGGTTACATATTTTCCATCAATAGTCAAAACAGCTAGGTCAGTTTCGGCGTCACTTCCAACTTTTTTAGCTGTCACTTTTTTACCATCACTCAAAATAACTTGAATTTCATCACTACCTGAAACCACGTGGTTATTAGTTACAATGTAACCTTTACCATTTGATTTCATATAAATTACTCCAGAACCCTCACTGTAAGTTTCTAAATCAGATTTAGAATTCTTTTTTGAAGAACTTGAACTATCAGAACCAAAAATCCCAAAAGGATCACTACTTGCAGATGAACTTTGTCTCTTTAAGTTAACTACAGAAACAACTGAGTTTTTTACTGTATTAAAGGCATTAGTCATTTGATTACTATTTTTACTGTTAGACTTTTCAACCTTAGCAGTAGGCGCAACGCTAGTTTGTGGAGCATTTTGACCATTAACTTGGGATAATCCAGCATATGCTACTCCGCCTCCAAGTAATCCGGCAACTACTCCAACAATACCAGTTTTAATTAAAGTATTATGCTTAGTATTATTCTCTGCCATAAAAATTCTCCTTTTCTATTCACTCTAGCCTAATCACAAAGTTTGAATTTTTTATGAATTCAAGTCAAATTATTTGCTAAATATTATATTTCTGTGAGTGTTCCGGCTTGTAATGGATTAGTATCAATAATTTTAACATCTGCTGGTAAATTTGCATCCCCTGCTACTAATAAATCTTTTGCAGTTTCATGTGCCAAATATTGTGTATTATTATGCTGACTACGATGTGCTAAAAAAATGTTTTTAGTCTTAGGAGAAACAACATCTAATAATGTATCTGCAGCTTGATCATTTGAAAGGTGTCCTACATCTGACATGATCCGATGTTTTAAAGCCCAAGAATATGGACCATTTCTAAGCATCATATCATCATAGTTAAACTCCATTAAATAGCCATCTGCGTCTTTAATTTCTCCTTTAACTGTACTTGACACGTACCCTGTGTCTGTTAAACAAGCAAAGCGTTTACCACTACTTGTAAAAACATAATACTGAGGTTCAGCAGCATCATGACTAGTCGCAAAACTAGTTACATCTAAATCACCAAAAGTCTTAGTCACACCAGATTCAAACGTATTTATTTGTTCTACTGGTAATTTACCAATCTTATTACTTTCAATTAAATAGTCCCAAGTGCCCGAATTAGCATACGCAGATATTTGTGGATAGCGTCTCATTAAAACGCCTAAGCCACCTGAATGATCGGTATGATCGTGGCTAATAAATACCATATCAATATCTTTAATATCAACGCCTACCTGAGATAATAAATCCTTCGTCTTTTTTCCAGATAAACCTGCATCCATCAAGATCTTATGCTGAGAAGTTTCTATTAACGTTGAGTTACCTGTTGAACCACTCGATAAAACTGATACCTTCAAATTAATTTATCCATTCGCATCATCATCAGTTATATTATTTTGAATAATTGTACCCGTAAATGCATTTACACGTTTTAAAGTTACTGTTTTTGAATTATTATTCTCAATGGCTGCTACCCAAGTTGGAATATATATCGAACTTCCTCGAACTGTTATTAACCTGGTATAGACCTGCTTTAACCAAATAATTTTTGAGTTATTTGGTAATTCACTATATGTATATAAAGAATTAACAGCAGCTTTAGAACTAATTGTATTCTGTCGTTCACGCACTGGACTCAAATCATTAACATAGCGCTGTGAGTAAGAAACAATCTGATTATTTTTTACAATAATATGAAGGCGGGCAGTATTGGAAAAGACTTCACCATATTTAGTATTTTGGCTAAAGACATAGTCATCTTCTTCAGACAATTCAGGAATATAAACATAGTCCTTACCTTGATAGACATTTTGACTATTATTTTTAAATCTAATAACTTCTTTTAACGCTTCTTTTTGTTTCTTAGATATGGTAACTGGTTTGTTTAAATTAACAGAAATACTATTGTCACTAGCATTAGTTTCAACTTGCTCATTTATTTGCGCTGCTGCTTTTTTTGACCACGAGTTATCAACTTTAGCAGCTAAATAGTAACCGTCTCCTTGCTTATCATTAACTTTGGGAATGGTAATTTGATCTGCGCTAGTTTCACTCTTGATATCAGTTTGAGTGGGCGTCGAATGAGCAGACAATAGCGTTGGCGTTTGCCACAATTCAATGACTAAAAAGATATTAATGCCAATAAATACCACTAAAAATATCCATTCTATTCTTTTAAAGTCCATCTACTAGTCCCTCCTTTCTTGAATTTTCTATTTGATTATTAGTATTAAGCCATTCATCTAAGGTCTTCCATTGCTTATTGATTTTCACATAGTAAGCTGGCTCTAAGTCTACTAATTTTTTATTTTTGCTATTAGCAGATTTAGCGGTATATCCGATAATAATACGTTCAATATCTTTACGATGATATCCTTTTTGATATAACTGATCCATTGCTTCACTAGTTGGAATCAGGGTCTTTTTATCTCCATTAGTTGGAATTGGGATCTGTAAATCTAAGCTATTAAAGTTAATTGTCATTCCATTAGATGCAAATTTCACCTGTGCTTGCATCTTATATTTTCCAGGTAAAAAGATTGGATATTCTTCAACATAGTTTTGATAAATGACTGTATTATCATCTGCATCGAAGAATCTTAAATCTGGTTCCGTCAGTCCAATTTTTCGTACAAAATATAAGCTATCATTTAGTTTTCTACTAATAGTCTTAGGAACCTTGTCTTGTTGATAATCTATATATTCATAATTATGAGTATGCTTAGCGGCTATTAAACGTTCATATACACCATTAGAATATGTAATCGTATCACCACTATTATGTTGACTAGGATTATTAGAACCTAGCAAGCGATAGACAAAATATGAATCTGATTCTTCATTAGTTAAATAACTATAAACTGGTAGGCTAGAATTTTTGTCATAAAATGGCAAATAATCATCATGAACTTTTTCAAGTGTGACCGGCATTTGAGTCCGAGCAGTTTGAATATGATCAACTAAGTTCTTAAATGAGACATCGCTTAGGCGAACTCGATAAACTGTGTAATTTTCATCATTACCTAAGTATATATATTGACTTGACTTTGTAGGAACAAAGAAACGATTAAATTCTCGACTGTCGTTTTTTCTTACATTAGTCAAAAACAATGAAATAGTTATCTGATCTGGATAAGTTAATTGAACATAATCCGAATTCCTTAGCAGTTTTTCATATTTAGTTTGGCTAGACCATACTCTAATTGGCAAAAGCGGTTTTACTGATTGAGTCAACTTAGAAAATTCTAAAGGGAGATTATTCTTAGTATCATAAACTTGATACATCTGCTTATTTTTAAAATAAAAAGTTTGTGTAGGAAGATAAATATCTCTTAAAGAACGCTGTCCTAAGTCCTTTGTTTGAGTTTGATTAGATGTCCCCTCAATTCTAGAAAACCGAGCATCAGATCCCCAAATAATCGCTGATAGAGCAATTGATAATGCTACCATCACAATTAAGCTAACTCGTAATCCAACTCTAGAAAACTTATCTTTAAACCTCATCCCAATTTTCTCCTTCCTCGCTAATTGCTTCATATGGCAAAGAAATGTAGAAAGTTGAGCCTGCACCTTCAGCACTATCTGCCCAAATTCTGCCATGGTGTGCTTCTACTATTTCTTTAGAAATAGCTAGTCCTAACCCAGTTCCGCCTTGTTTACGTGAACGAGCTTTATCTACACGGTAAAATCTGTCGAAAATCTTGTTTAAGTCTTTCCTTGGAATTCCTAATCCTTGATCTGAAATGCTCAAAATAACATGCTTTTGTGCTTGAAGTAGTCTAACAGTTATCACACCACCATCAGGTGAATATTTAATAGCATTGTTCATAATATTATCGATTACTTGCATCATCTTATCGGTATCAATTTCAACCCATAGAGCTTGGTGAGGAAACTCACGCTTGATTGAATACTTCTTTTTATGCGTTTTATCTGTATCAGACTTGAGCATCATATCAAATCGATTCAAAACATGGTTAACAAAGTCATTTAAGTTAACCCATTCTAAATCCATCTTTGCTACACCACGATCCATTCTTGATAAGCTAAGCAAGTCATTAATCATTCTAATCATGCGTTCAGTTTCATCTTGAATAACATTTAAAAACTGTGGGGCAACATTTGGATCTTTCCATGCTCCATCATTCAATGCCTCAACATAGGCTCTCAAGCTCGTTAACGGAGTTCTAAGTTCATGTGAAACATTGGAAACGAATTGTTGCTGCTCACGTTCATTCTTTTGTTGCTGAGTAATGTCATGTAGAACACAAACTAGTCCTGAAACAAACCCTGTTACACGTTGAATTAGAGAAAAATTAGCATGTAAAATCATCTCATCTCGTGTATTGTCATTAACGCGAACAACCAATTCTTGCTGTGTGCTTAGTAAGTCTTGAATTGTAACGTTCTTTAAGCCTAATAAATTAGTAATTGGTTTTCCAATAACATCTTTTTCAGTCTTACCTAGAAAATCTAATGCCGTTTCATTAATAATCGTAATATTTCCATGACGATCAGTAGCAATAACGCCATCCGTCATGTGCGTTAAAACATTATCTAATCGTCTTCGCTCACTCTCAGAAATTTCTTGTGTTCTTTCAATTCGAACAGACAAAGTGTTAAATGCTTCAGCTAATTGTCCCAATTCGTCTTGAGCATAAACTCGAACATGTCCAGAATAATCACCATTTGCAACTCTTAAAGCTTGTTTACGCATTTCTTCAATTGGTCTGGTTATTGCTCGGGAAATTACCAATGCTACAATTGCACCCAAGACTGCTGCAATTAACGATGCAATTAAAAAATAGATAGATACTTGTCGCAAATTATTAAACACACCTTGCAGGCTAGCACGCACATAAATTGCACCAACAGGCGTATTAGTTCCATTTGCAGAAGTTAATGGTGAAATTTGTACCATATAATTTCCATTATCATTGATCACTTTAGAAACTTGTTTTCCATTAGAAAGAACGCTCTTTATATCAGCATTACTGGTCCTCTGACCAATTCTATTCTGATCATTTACATTTGAAACTGCTCTAATTACACCTTTATTGTCAACTACCATTAATTGACTAATATCGCCCAGATTATAATTTGAAATAATTTGACTAAGCTGTTGATTAGCTCCTTTAGCATTAGCTCTACTCAATTGACTAGCAATCTGATTAGTAATAATATTTGGCACTTGAATTGAAGATTCAAAATTTTGAATTGAATTTTGTTCAAGTTGTCTTGTAAAAGACGCACCAACCACTTCAATTGTGGCCAATAATAACAACATAAAAATTATTGCGATTTTAAAATTAATAGAATTTAGTACACTTTTTATTTTCTTCATTTGTCCTAATTGCAAAAAAAGCCACTATTACTAGTGACTTTGTTCCTTATTCATCTGATGGATTCTTAACGTAATAACCTACTCCACGTCTGGTAACTAAAATAGTTGGAGAACTTGGATTATCCTCAACTTTTTCCCGGAGACGCCTTACTGTTACATCAACAGTTCTAACATCTCCAAAATAATCATAACCCCAAACAGTTTGAAGCAAATGTTCTCTAGTCATTACCTGACCCATGTGCTGTGCTAAATAATGAAGTAATTCAAACTCACGATGCGTTAATTCAATTTTTTCACCATTTTTTTCGACCATATATGCCTCAGGCATAATCACCAAATTACCGATAGTAATGTTCTTATCTTCATCATCCTCAGTAGCTTTTTGAGTTAAATCGCGTCTACGTAGGTTTGCCTTTACTCTAGCAACTAGTTCTCTATTAGAGAAAGGCTTAGTGACATAATCATCCGCACCCATTTCAAGTCCTAATACTTTATCAATTTCAGTATCTTTGGCAGTTACCATAATAATTGGCATATCATGAGTTTGACGCACTTCACGAGCAACCTCTAGACCATCCTTTTTAGGTAACATTAAGTCAAGAATCATTAAATCAGGATCGTACTCATCAACTTTTTTAACAGCTTCTTCGCCGTCGTAAGCAGTATCGACATCAAAGCCTTCCTTAGTCAGGTTAAATTTAATAATATCAGAAATTGGTTTTTCATCGTCAACGACTAAAATCTTCTTTGGCATAAATGATGCCTCCTCAGTGTTAATAACTATATTATACTGTTTTCCATAATTTTTTTAAACTTATGGAAAAAAAGCTTGCACTTTATTTATTTTACTGGCATAATAGTATTTGTTGGTTATCCGATTGGGTGGTTAGCTCAGCTGGCAGAGCAACGGACTCTTAATCCGTGGGTCCAGGGTTCGATCCCCTGACCACCCATATTTTAAAGGCATCGCATAAGCGATGTCTTTTTTTGTTTTATTTTCAATTTTTCTAAAAAAGTTCTTGCATTTTTATTTTTTTTTGGCATAATAATATCTGTTGGTTATCCAATTGGGTGGTTAGCTCAGCTGGCAGAGCAACGGACTCTTAATCCGTGGGTCCAGGGTTCGATCCCCTGACCACCCATATTTTAAAGGCATCGCATAAGCGATGTCTTTTTTTGTTTTTAAACTTCTTTTATAATTAATACCATGAATAATAAACCTTCTAAACACAAAACTATTTACTATAATTCTTTAACTGATGATGTTGTTAAAAGTAAACAACAAGATTTTACTCTACCTGATAATTACCAAATAATTAAACAAAATACACCTAATTACGTTATGCGCTTTTTGGCTACTGGATTTGCTTATCTTTTTACTTATGGTGCAATGCATGTCAAAGTAATAGGTAGAGATAAGTTAGTCAAATATAAGGATCAGGGTTATTTTATTTATGGAAACCACACGCAGATGCTTAACGACGTTTTCATGCCTCTAACCTTATGTGGCTGGAAAAATTATTATGCAATTGCTAATCAAGCAAATTGGGGAATTCCAGTAATTGGCAAGATTCTTTTACCTTATGGTGGCTTACCTGTAGGAAAAACTATTAAACAAGCTATTAATTTGCTTAAGGCAGTTAAAGCGTTAACTAAAGAAAACGCTCATATAGTTATTTATCCAGAAGCTCATATCTGGCCTTACTTTACAGATATTCGACCATTTTCAGAAACCAGTTTTAATTTTCCTGTCCAAGCAAATAAAGCAAGTTTTGTAATGACAACAACTTATCAGAAACGAAAATATGGAAAACATCCCAAAATTACTGTTTATATTGATGGCCCATTTTTCCCTGATACCACTTTAACTAAAAAGCAACAACAAAAAAAGCTTCACGATCAAGTATTTCACCAATTAAAAAAGCGGTCTAAAATGAGCAACTATCAGTATTACCAGTATCAAAAACGAGAAATTGGAGGATAAAATGAATATTCTATTTTGCGGTGACTCTCACGCCGAAGATGGTATTTTAATTGCAACTCTATCTTTATTAAAAAACGCCTCTGCTCCCCTGCACCTCTATATCTTAACTATGCAGGCAGAAGGATATGAAGCTTTTAATGAGCAAGCTTTTAACTTAATCAAAAAAATCATTAAAGAAAAAGATCCAAATAATACTGCTGAATTAATCGACTGCACTGAACTGTTCAAAAAAGAGCCTCCACGTGCAAACATGGAAACTCGTTTTACTCCGTATGCTATGCTTCGTTTATTTGCAGATCAAATTCCACAAATTCCCGACCGAATTTTATATTTAGATGACGATATTATTATCCGCAAAGATATTAGTGATTTTTATGACCAGGATCTAACAAATACAGAATTAGTTGGCGTTCTTGATTTTTGGGGTCGCTTTTTCTTTCATAATATTCATACTCATAAAACGTTTGATTATCTAAATTCAGGAGTCTTGCTCCTAAATATGTCTGAAATCAAAAAAACTCATCTTTTTGCAAAAGTAAGAGAAAAAATGAACGATAAAAAAATGCTTCTTCCCGATCAATCAGCTTTAAATAAACTTGCTACTGAGAAAAAGATTGCACCACGTTGTTACAATGAACAATACCGTTTGCGCCCAGACACTAAAATTCAGCATTTCACAACTAGTTTTCGCTTTAAGCCTTATTTTCACACTCTTACAGTTAAACCATGGGATATTGAGCGCGTTCATGGGGTCTTGAAATTACATGAATATGATGATTTACTTAAGGAGTACACAAAACTAAGACCACAATTAAAGCGGTCCTAAATTTATTTTATATATGGAGTTTTATGATGACGATACCTGTTTTTTATACAATTAGTGATAACTACACCCCCTATGCAGCCGTGTCAATTCAATCTTTAATTGACCACGCCGACCCAAACAAAGATTACACAATTACTCTTTTAGTACAAAACATTAGTGACGAACATAAAAAGAGTCTTGAGGATCTTTCTACTGAAAATATTCATGTTAATATCTTTCATATCGATGATGATATGGTAGCTCCTATTCACAACAGTAAAGAAAATTATTTACGTGCTCAATTCTTTACCATGTCAATTTTCTATCGTCTATTTATTCCAAATCTTTTTCCTCAATATGACAAGGCTGTTTATTTAGATGCAGATACTATTATTTGTACCGACATTGCAGAACTCTACAATACCGAAATTGGAGACAATATGTTTGCTAGTGTTCCCGATATGTCAATTAGATTTATTAAACCACTTCAAGTTTATATTAAGGAATGCCAAGGAATTTTTCCACCAGAGAAATATATAAACAACGGTGTGATTCTCTTTAATATGAAGGCATTTAGAGATAAAAAATTTGTTGATAAATTCTATTCATTAATTGAAAAATATCACTTCGATAATATCGATCCTGACCAAGCTTACATGAACGAAATTTGTGAAGATAAAATTTATCACTTACCACTTGAATGGGATGCAATGCCTAATGAACATATGGATGAAATTAAAAATCCTAAAATTGTTCACTATAATCTCTTCTTTAAGCCATGGCATTTCGCTGATGTTCAATATGGTAAATATTTCTGGGATGTTGCTAAAAATTCACCATATTACGATGAATTAAAAAAACAATTGGCTGACTTTACTGATGAAGACCGTAAAAAAGCACGCGCTGACTTAGAGTGGATGATTAAAAAAGTCGACCAAATCAAAGATGAAGACGTCACTTGGGCAAAAGTTAAGAAAACTACGTCTGTCAAAATATAAAGAGATACAAAAATAACTATTCCAGTTTTTATAGTATTAGTGATGATTTCACCAAATATGCGGCAGTTTCACTTAATTCACTAGTCAAAAATGCAAACTCAGAAAAAGATTAGACGATTTTTTTGAATCAAGATCTTTCTGAAGAGTATAAAAAGCAACTCGCAAATTTTAGCAATAATTATGTACATGTCAAATTTTTCCATATTGACGAAGAATTAGTAAAACCAATTCAAAATCGAAAAGAAAACTATCTGCGTGCAGACTTTTTCATGATGTCTATTTTTTATCGCTTATTCATTCCAGAGTTACTTCCGCAATATGATAAAGCCATTTACAGTGATAGTGACACCATTGTAGTTGACGACATTGCTAAGCTTTACAATACCGAGTTAGGTAGTAATCTCTTCGGTGCTTGTACCGATTCTTCAATTCAATATGTGGATAAATTGGTGAAATATATCAAAGATGTACTGGCTCTTGATCCACGCTGGGTGCAATGCCTAATGAAAATACTGATCCCATTTCTAATCCAGGTTTAATTCACTATAATTTATTCTTTAAACCTTGGCACTTCAAAGACGTACAATATAAAGATTATTTCTGGAAATATACTAAAACAACTCCATTTTATGAAGAACTAAAATCAGAACTAGATAATTATACTGATAAACAACGGATAGAAGATCGAGCTAAATTAGACCACATGCTTGAAAAAGAAAATATCACAGTAGTTGATCCTAATAATTGGATTCAAGTCAAAAACAAAGGCGAAAGGATTAAATTATGATCATTGGCGAAAATCGTGCACAAGTTATTGAAAATATCAAAGCAGCCGTCAAAAAAGGAAAAATGCACGCTAAAGTTGAACTAGGTGATCCTATTTTAACCAAGAGTGAAAGAATCAAGCTCGTTAATGACTATTGGAAACAACAAAAAAAACTTAGTCATAAATTAAAAAATATCATTGCTCAGGGAATCATTAATATTGATACGCTAATTTTGATGGCTCATACGCAAATCAAAAATAAAGAGCGTGCAAAAAAAACAAAATATGGCGCAATTGTCACTACTAATCATTTTAAGCAAACCGATAGTTTACCAATTAAAAAATTAGCTAATAAGTGCCATAAAAAACTCTATGTTGTAATTGAAGACTCTAACCTAAAATTGCCAGGTTTCTTCGGCTTTTTAATGAATAATATCAATGCTATTCCAATTGTTCAAAGCTACCAATATTTAGGACGTGAATTTCCAAAACACTTACAGAAAGTCTTTGATAAAAAGGGATGGGTCTTAATCTACCCTGAACAAGAAATGTGGTATAACTACCGTAAGCCTCGTCCCCTTCAAAAAGGTGCTTATTACTACGCAGCTAAGGCTAAAGTTCCGATTATCTCCTGCTTTGTAGAAATTCAAGATCTTCCAGAAATGGAAAAAAATAGTAAAGAATTCCACAAGACACGCTATATTCTTCACGTCTTACCGACAATCTACCCAGTTGATCGCCTGACAGTTGATCAAAATGCTAAAAGAATGCGTGACATTGATTATATGCAAAAGAAAAAGGCTTATGAAAAAGCCTATGGCAAAAAATTAACCTATAATTTTGATTACGATGATATTGCAGGTTACATAAAATACTAATCTTTTTTAGACTATCTGATAAAAATCAGATAGTTTTTTATTACATTCATTTAATAACATAATAATTCGTTATTTTTGCTTTACTCAATTAAGTAGACTACAATATAAATGACTATAATCAAAGCTCACGAATTTAATAATATTCAAGTTATAAAGTTAATAGTATTTTATCAGAAAGAAGAGAGATACGATGGCAAACGATGGGGACAAGGTGGTCAGTAAAGGCTACAAATACTTTATGGTATTTCTCTGTATGTTAACTCAAGCTATTCCTTATGGGATTGCTCAATTAATTCAACCTTTATTTGTTCACCCTCTGGTTAATACTTTTCACTTTACATTAGCTTCTTATACCTTAATTTTTACTTTTGGGGCTGTCGTAGGGTCTCTAGTTTCACCAATGGTTGGTAAAGCTTTACAGAAAGTTAATTTTAAAATTTTGTATTTGATTGGTATTTGCCTTTCAGCTGGAGCATATGTAATTTTTGGAATTAGTACGAAACTACCCGGTTTCTATTTAGCCGGAATTATTTGTATGGTTGGTTCAACCTTTTATTCTGGGCAAGGTGTTCCATGGATTATAAACCACTGGTTTCCCTTTAAAGGACGTGGTGTTGCATTAGGTCTGGCCTTCTGCGGGGGTTCAGTAGGTGATATTTTCTTACAACCTATTACTCAGGAAATTTTGAAGCACTTTATGACGGGCAATACTAAAACTGGACATTTAACTTCAATGGCTCCATTTTTCATTTTTGCCGTTGCTCTTTTAATTGTTGGTCTAATTATTGCTGCTTTTATCAGAGTGCCAAAGAAGGATGAGGTTCTTGCTTCAGCCGAAGAAGTTAAAAAGAATCGGAATGAAGCTGCTCAAAAACAAGCCCATGAATTTCAAGGTTGGAGCGGTAAACAAGTTCTTCATATGAAATGGTTCTGGGTCTTTAGTATCGGCTTTTTAATCATTGGTTTAGGGCTCGCTTCTTTAAATGAAGACTATGCAGCCTTTTTAGACACTAAATTATCCTTAACAGAAGTCGGAATGATTGGTTCAGTCTTCGGGATTGCTGGTATTATCGGCAATATTTCTGGTGGCTACTTATTTGATAAGTTCGGTACTGCTAAATCCATGGCTTATGCAGGAATCATGTTGATCATCGCTATTTTGATGATGATCCTGATTAGTACACATCCTTATGGAGATCGCATTAACTTATATGCTGGTATGGGTTGGGCCTTTACTAGCGGGCTATCAGTATTTAGCTATATGTCTGGGCCTGCCTTCATGGCTAAGAGTTTATTTGGTGCCAAAGCACAAGGGGTTAACCTAGGTTATATTAGTTTAGCCTATGCAATTGGTTTTGCTATTGGTGCCCCACTCTTTGGTGTTATTAAAGGTGCCACTAGTTTTACCGTTGCTTGGTGGTGTACCACCTTCTTTGTTGCAATTGGTTTTATATTATTAATTTTTGCAGCTATTAAAATTAAACAAATTCAAAAAAATATTATCGTGAACAAGCCAAATATTATTTTAGATAAGTAATTAGTTAGAAAGAGGGTAATTATATGTCTAGTGATGCTGCTACTAAAGATAAAGTAGTAAGCAAAGGCTACAAGTACTTCATGGTTTTCCTTTGTATGTTAACCCAAGCTATTCCTTATGGAATTGCTCAAAACATTCAGCCTTTGTTTATCCACCCCTTAGTTAATACTTTCCACTTCACATTAGCATCGTATACATTGATTTTCACGTTTGGAGCAGTCTTTGCTTCAATTGCTTCACCATTTATTGGTAAAGCACTGGAAAAAGTAAATTTCAGAATTATGTATTTAATTGGTATTGGTCTTTCCGCTATTGCCTACGTAATTTTTGGAATTAGTACAAAACTTCCTGGTTTTTATATTGCAGCCATTATTTGTATGATTGGTTCAACATTCTTCTCTGGACAAGGTGTTCCATGGGTTATTAACCACTGGTTTCCAGCAAAAGGCCGTGGCGCTGCTTTAGGAATTGCCTTCTGTGGTGGTTCTATTGGGAATATCTTTTTACAACCAACAACTCAAGTCATTTTAAAGCACTACATGACAGGTAACACCAAGACAGGTCACTTGATTTCGATGGCACCATTTTTTATCTTTGCGGTTACGTTGCTAATAATCGGTGTAATTATTGCTTGCTTTATTAGAACTCCTAAGAAAGACGAAATCGTTGTTTCTGATGAAGAATTAGCTGAAAGCAAGAAAGAAGAAGAATTAGCTAAAGCCAAAGAATTTAAAGGCTGGACTAGTAAACAAGTTTTACAAATGAAATGGTTCTGGATTTTTAGTCTTGGATTTTTAATTATTGGTTTAGGTTTAGCCTCTTTAAACGAAGATTATGCAGCATTTCTGGATACAAAACTTTCACTAACTGATGTTGGATTAATTGGATCAATGTATGGTGTCGGTTGTTTAATCGGAAATGTTTCTGGTGGTTTCTTATTTGATAAATTTGGTACAGCAAAATCAATGGCCTATGCTGGCTGTATGTATATCTTATCTATTTTAATGATGGTCTTTATCAGTTTCCAGCCTTATGGTTCTCATGTAAGTAAGGTTGCCGGTATTGCTTACGCTATCTTTTGTGGACTAGCTGTATTTAGTTACATGTCTGGCCCAGCTTTCATGGCGAAAGATCTGTTTGGTTCTAGAGATCAGGGAGTAATGCTTGGATATGTAGGTTTAGCCTATGCCATTGGATATGCCATTGGTGCCCCATTATTCGGTGTCATCAAAGGTATGGCTAGCTTCACTGTGGCTTGGTACTTTATGATTGCCTTTGTTGCAATTGGTTTTATCATTTTAGTATTTGCCGTTATCCAAATTAAGAGATATCAAAAGAAATATATTGCTGAACAAGCTCAATCTATTACTAAATAATTAAAAGGAGGATTTTTGAAATGTGTACTGGTTTAAGATTTACAGATGATCAAGGAAATTTATATTTTGGTCGTAACTTAGACGTAGGTCAAGATTATGGCGAAGGCGTAATTATTACACCTCGTAACTATCCCCTTCCTTATAAATTCTTAGATGACACCAAGACTAAAAAAGCAGTTATTGGTATGGGAATTGTGATTGATGGCTATCCATCATATTTCGACTGCTTTAACGAAGACGGCTTAGGTATTGCAGGTCTGAATTTCCCACATTTTGCAAAATTTAGCGACGGTCCAATTGATGGCAAAGTCAACTTAGCATCTTATGAAATCATGCTATGGGTTACTCAAAACTTTACCAAAGTTAGCGATGTTAAAGACGCCTTAAAGAATGTTAACTTAGTAAATGAAGCTATTAACTCATCATTTGCAGTAGCTCCTCTTCACTGGATTATTAGTGATAAAGATGAAGCTATTATAGTTGAAGTTTCAAAGCAATATGGCATGAGAGTTTTTGAAGATAAATTGGGTGTTTTAACTAATAGTCCAGATTTCAACTGGCACTTAACTAATCTTGGTAACTACACTGGATTAGATCCACATGATGCTAGCGCTCAAAGCTGGAATGGTCAGAAAGTAGCTCCATGGGGCGTTGGCACTGGTAGTTTAGGTTTACCAGGTGATAGCATCCCAGCCGATCGTTTTGTTAAAGCTGCTTACTTAAATGTCAACTATCCAACTGTTAAAGGCGAAAAAGCTAATGTTGCTAAGTTCTTTAATATTTTAAAGTCAGTTGCCATGATTAAGGGTAGTGTTGTCAACAATCAAGGTAGTGATGAATATACTGTCTACTCCGCTTGTTACTCTGCTGCTACTAAGACTTACTACTGCAACTTTGAAAATGATTTTGAGTTAAAGACTTATAAATTAGACGATGAAACAATGAATGTAGATAAGTTAATTACTTATTAATCTAATCAAAAACTGCTATATCTATAAAAAATTCAGAGCAATAAGGCTCTGAATTTTTTTGTTTAGTCATCTTTTTCTGATTTAATAACTTTCTTAGAAATAGCATCAATTTCTACTTCATGCTTACTTGTGCCTGACTCTACAGTAACATCCCAAATCGCCTTATCCTTATCCATTTTTAGAGTCCATTCTTTAGCAGTACTATTCTTAACTTCCTTTTCTGCTATTTCACTAGCTTGGTTTCGGGATATTATCTTATCCAAGTCAAGTCCCTTTTGCAAGCGTTCATCTAAGTCTAACTTTTTAGAACTAGATTTAACCTCTTTGCCATTAATAGCATTTATTATCATTTCATATTCTTTATCTTTATCAAATCCTGTGATTTCATAAATATACTTACTGCCGTCTAGCTTTAAATCTATCTCTTTTAGATCTTTATTACCATATTTTTTATCAAACTTATTTATAGCTTCAGTTTGACTAAGCTTAATTTGACTCTTTCTTACTGTATTCTTTGTATCACTTGCTTTATCTTTAGCAGTCTTCTTTACACTCGACTGTTTAGTTTTATTCGCTGAGTTATTATCACTACAAGCCACTACCGAGATACCTAATGTACCCATTAAAGCAGTGGCTGCTAGCAGTTTACTTATTTTCTTCTTCATGACTTTCTCCTTAAATTAATAAAACTATATTTACCATTAATTATATAGATAATATGCTATGAAAGCGATTTATATGCTTAAAAAGCTCTGTTTATTCTTAAAATAGATTAAACAGAGCTTTTTATTTTATTCACCTTTAAAACTACCATTTTCAACTTCGCGAATGAAATCAGCTAAGTGCTTGTAATAAACATCTGGATTATCAACCATGTGGTGATGGCCCCCATCAGGTGTAGTAACCAAACGCGAATTTGGAATTTCTTTTTGCATAATTTTAGCAGTAGCAATTGGCATTGTTTCATTTTCACCAAAAGTAATTAAAGTTGGAACCTTAATGTTCTTTAGTTGATCTCTAAAATGCCAGTCTTTTAGTTTACCAGTAATAACAAACTCATTATCACCTTGGAAGACATGATAAACAGCGTTTCCGCCAAGATCCTTTAAGTGATAAAGCTTTGACGGTTGTTTTCTATCAACAAAATTAATATTCAAAATTTGAACATCATCTTGATAGCGTTGATTGTCGTAGTCATTGTTTTTTTCACACTCATGCATGAAGTCGATTTCTGTTTGAGGAAGTACTTCTTGTCTTCTTCTATTTACAGAATCCACGTACTCATCAATTTCATCAACCATTGAAGAAATGATTGCGCCCTTTAAGTGCTTGCCGTATTTAACAGCATATTCTTGAACGAGTAATCCACCCCAACTTTGACCGATTAGGTAAAAATTATCTAAACCAAGTTTCTCACGAACTTCATCAACTTCATCTAAGAAATATTCATAAGTTAAGTATTTTTTTGCAATTTCAGGATCAGAATAGTCTGGTTGGTCTGAATAAAGTGATCCTAATTGATCATACATGGTTACTTGAACATTAAGCCCCTGCTTTTTTAATTGTTCTGCAGTATCTTCCCAATATTCATGATTTCCACCAGGACCACCATGAAGCGCTAATAAGTGGATATCGCCCTCGCCTTGTGTGTTAGTCCACAAGTGATAACCATTGTCTAAAGTAATAATTTTAGTACCAGTCTTCATAAAACTCTCCTTTTTTAGTTTTTACTTTATATTTTATCTTATTTTCTTTTTAATTCCGATATGAATTGCACCTGCACCTAAATTTAATTTTGTTACTTGTACATTTTTAAAATTATTATTTTCAAGCATAAGCGTTAATTTCGCTGCTGATACAAATTCGGCTGTTGTATTAGATAAATACTGATAGTCTGATACATTAGCTCTTAATAATTTTGCAAAGCTTGGAAACAACTTAAAATAACCTTTCCAACCCAATCTAACAATTGGATTAGTCGGTTGGGAAGTTTCTAAAATACCAATTTTTCCATTTGGCTTTAATACACGATTTATTTCTTTTAGAACTTGATTTGCATCAGGAACATTACGCAACCCAAAACCAATAGTTACAATATCAAAGCTATTATCATTATAGGGTAAATGCATTGCGTCCCCCTGTTTTAGCTGAATTTCTTTTTGTAATCCTTGTTCTCTTATTTTTTTATCAGCTAGATCTAGCATTTCTTGATTAAAATCAAGACCAATAACATTTCCAGACGTTCCAACTTTTCTTGCAAGTGCAATCGTTATATCAGCTGTGCCACAACATAAATCTAAAGCAAAGTCACCAGGTTGTACATTTAATTCTTTTAGAAACTTTCTGCGCCAACCGTTTTGAGTACCTAAGCTAATAATATTATTCATTTGATCATAATGAGGTGCTACGCGAGTAAACAAATCGTGCACATCTTTTTCAGGAACCTTGTTAGTTAAATTCATTTCTATCACCTAATTTATTATCACAGCAAAAAAGCAATGATTCAAATGAACCATTGCTTAGTCTTTATATTTTATTAGTTTTACGGTGCCAAACATGAATAAAAATGCTAATAACTAACCCCAAGATTGTTGGAACAACCCAAGATAACCCAATATTAGCAAGCGGCAAATACTGTAAACGAAATTGACTTACTGCCTTATAAAATTGCGTTCCAGCAATTGGTGCAGGTAAATGAGTAATTAGATCAAAAATAGCTGGCACTAATGTTAAAGCCATTGTTACTTTATACATTACTTTGTCACCCTTAAATAATGGTGAAAATAGTGACAAAATAATCAAAACAATAGCTAGAGGATATAAAAACATTAACACAGGCAGTGACCAACTAATAATCTTATCCAAGCCTAAGTTGGCAGTAGCAAATGATCCAACACAAGAAATTATTAGCCAACCTTTATAACTAAATTTAGGATAATGCGCAGAAAAATCTAATGCGAAGGCAGACAAAATACCTACTGCTGTAGTTAAACATGCTAAAAATACTAAGACAGCTAATAAAGCCTGACCAAAGACACCAGCATAGTAATTAACAATTTTAGATAATAAAATACCACCATCACTAGTTATCTTAAAATGGCCTAGTGACATAGCGCCAACAGCAATTAAGAGAGTATAAATTATCCCAATTCCTATCACGGCCATTAATCCCGCTTTAGCAGTTATTTTAGCCACCTTTTTCTCATTATTGCTAACTAATTCTTTGATCGCTGTAACAACCGTTACACCAAAAGCCAATCCAGCTAAAGCATCCATTGTATTATAGCCTTCTAAGAAGCCCTTAACTACTGTTCCATGTAAATACTCTTTACTTACAGCTACAGTACTAAGATTGCCTAAAGGATGGGCAAAAGCCATAACAAATACTAAGAAAAGTAAAATTAAGAAAATAGGGTTTAAAATCTTACCCAAAGAAGAAAGAATATCACTTTCGTTATAAGCAATCATGAACACAATAGCGAAAAAGATTGTCGTAAATACAAACAACCCTATACTTTTAAATTGCTTGGGTAATAATGGTGCAATGCCGACAGTATAAGAAACTGTCGCATTTCTCGGAGCTGCAAATAAAGGCCCCATTGTTAGTTGTATTAAAGTCATAAAAGAAAGAGCAAAAATCTTCCCTACAGGCAAGGCAATTTGATAAACTCCATTGCTTCGGGTAATTGCAACAGCCAGTAAGGAAAGTAAAGGCAAAACTACCCCCGTAATTGAAAAGCCAATTGCTGCTGATCCCCAATTTCTACCAGCAAGCTGGCCTAAATGAAGTGGAAAAATTAAGTTTCCTGCACCAAAAAACAATGCAAAAATCATCGAAGCAACAATTAAATATTGCTTTTTACTTAATGTTTTTCCCTTTGCTTCTTTCAATTCGATTCCTCCAAAAAATAATTATTTTTAGTATTTTAGCAAAAAAACATTGTAAACTCTAGTGTTTACAACGTTTTAATCTATCCATACTATTTTTCTAATTCATCATTTGCGCTATTTGCGGCAATTCTACCAAAAGTAAAGATATCAGCAAGCGAATTTCCACCTAAACGGTTACCTGCGTGAATTCCGCCGGCTACTTCCCCAGCAGCATATAGACCAGGAATTTGCTGACCATCTTTATCTAAGACATGAGCACCTGTATCAATCTTCAAACCACCCATAGTATGGTGGATGGCTGGCTTTCTCGGTGTTGCATAGAATGGAGCAACTTCGCATTTTAGATTAAAAGCTGATTTTTCAAAATCTGGATCTTTTCCTGCTTCAACATAAGAATTATATTTCTCAATGGTCTCAACTAAAATATCAGGATCCATTCCAACTTGCTTAGCTAAATCTTCTAAACTATTCGCTCTAAACAAGGTACCAGCTTTAACTTGCGCATCAATTGATTCTTGAGTTGTGTTATAAGCAGTATCTTTGATCTTGTCATCAGCAATTAAATAGAACAAACCACCATTATCAATAGCTGCCTTGGTTAAAACATCACGTTCCGCAAACTCATTTACGAAACGCTTGCCCTTTTGATTAACCATAATATAGTTTTCTGGTGGAGTTTGTAGACCAGTAAATAGCTCACCAGTCTTTGGATCAGAAACGGGCATCATTTGAATAAAGCCCATTCCAACTAAGTCTGCACCTGCTTCTTTACCAAGCTTAATCCCATCCCCAGTAATTGCAGGAGAATTAGTAGTGGCAATATTATCATCAATATGCTTCCAGTAAGTATTGTATTTTTGAACCATTGGCGTATTTGCCCCAAATCCACCAGCGGTTAGAATTACAGCCTCAGCATGAACAGTGATTGTACTGCCGTCTGGTCTTTTAGCAATAACGCCTTTAACTTGACCATCTTCAATAATTAAGTGATCAGCACGAGTATCAGTCAGAATTCTGCCGCCATGATCCTTTACCCAATCACCTAACACATGAATAAAGGCATAACCCATTGGCTCAACTGGCTTGTGACCTCTTCGCCATAAGGCACCTACTGGCATTGTTACTTGACTGCGATCAAATTTTACCCCTAAATCACTTAACCAGTGCACTGAGTCCAAGGCATTATCGATTAATTCTTTGACTAAAGCGTAGTTACCGTGAATTTCATTTCCATTTAAGTCGGTTCTCTTACCACCTAAATAGGTTTGAATTTCATGAAGTAATTTTGAATCAAATAGATAGTCTGCACCAGAAGCTACATATTCTTTTATTTGCTTTTGTAATTTTTCAAAGTCTTCTTGATACTCTGGATCAATCTGTTCAAGTGGAGTTACTGCTAATTCTTCTAAAGTTTCTTTTTCACCGGCTAAAGCTTTAAATTGATTTTGCCAATCTGGTTCTGCCGCATTCATTGGGCCACCAGCGCGACTAGTGTTTCCCCCAATTTGCGGGAACTTTTCAAGTACGATGACATCTTTACCATGTTGAATGCTTCTAGCAGCTGCAGCTAAACCTGCACCACCAGCTCCAACAGCTACAACATCAGTCGTATAAGTTTCATCTTTAGCTCTTTGTTCTTTAGGTTTAGCACGCTTCTTCCACTCATCTGGGTCTCCACCGGCTTCACTAATTGCCAGTGCTACTCCGTCAATAACCCCGTGACTAGAAATAGTAGCACCACTAACTGTATCAACATTTAAAGTCTGATTTTCAACAATTTCTTCAGGCAAACGTCTAAATACTTCATCAGCTACTCCCTTAGTTTCGCCTTTAGCGTCAACCTTAATATCTTCAATTTTATTTTCCGAAAGAGTAACTTCCATAGGCATAAAACTTGCGCCATGTCCTTGAGCTTTTACATTATATTTTCCAGCTTTTAAATCCATAAATGTGCCTCACTATTAATTTAATATTTCTAAAATCAAAATAATTAAGCTTTTTATAGCTATCCTGTAAATTCATAATAGTATAAGCTTATTCTTTAAAGCAAATTGTCAAAGCAAACAAAAGAGCTATGGATACCTCAAATTTACCATAGCTCTTTTGCCTTACACTTCTAAATTGAATACATCTTAAATATAATATTTTTAATAATTTTTTACAAGCAAAAAGTTTATTTTATTAACATTTTTTAAACCTTCATTTATTCTACTTAAACCGATGATGATAATGATATATCACTAACGGTAAAATCGTAACGATAACGCACAAGCCAATCATAGTCCAAATATAGACTCCTTTTACTGAAGATGGTGTTCCTTGGGCTGGAATAAATGAAATAAAGAATGCAACTACTGTTATTACCAGGGCAATAATTGCAATTATAATTCCTAAGCCTTTACTCTTTGTCATGTAATAGCTACGCTTTAAGTCTCCATGTTTTACTTTTAAAACTATATAAGAAACTAGCATTAAAATGTAAACCATTAGATATTGCGCCGTAGTAGCAGCCAAAGAAACGTTAAAAGCAAAATCTGAATTTTTTCCACTAGTAAAAGTAATTAAGACTGCTGAAGCAGTTACGATCAAAGTCTGTAAAACAATCAAGCGCATTGGTACATCACGATTAGTAGATTTTGCAAAGAACTTAGGCATATATCCTTCTTTAGCAGCCTCAAACATACCCTGACTAGGACCAGCTAACCAATTACCTAATTCCCCAATAATTCCCGCTGCTAACAAAATGCCAATAAATTTCTTAATTATGTCTCCTGGTAATCCAATTGAATCTAGAATTTTTCCAAAGGTATAAATAAAACCAGTTGAATTTTGAATCTGATCTTTAGGAACTGACATTCCAATAGCCATACTACCAAGCAAATCAAAAGAAATAGCAGTAATTGCTAAAGCGAGCATAACAGTCGAATATTTTTTTGGATTCTCTAAGTATTTTGCATGGGGAGCTGAGGCTTCACCACCACAAAAAGCCAATACAAACGGAACAAATGCTACTAATGTAGTGCCATTCAAATTATGCGGAATAATATTATTCCACGTTAAATGCATATACAAGGGTCTTCCTTGAAACAAATAAACAAAAAACGCAATAATCAATAAAATTACTGGTAAGGCTATTCCAAGAGCAAAAAGCCACTCTGCAATGTGACCGATCCTTTTAACTCCAACCATTTCAACAATCGTAATCGACCAGATAATTATCATCATCAATATAAATCTGACACTGGGCGTGGTATTAAACCAAGGGGTGTTAAAGGTGATGGACAGTGCACCAATAATTACGTACATCATTGTATTCATACCCACAGTAATATGAATCCATTGATAAAACATTGCTGTCCATCCAGTTCGATCTCCTAATGAACCTTTAACCCAGGTAAAAATTCCACCCTTATCCCAGCCATCAATTGAGGCCATCTCTCCAGCCATTTGTGTAATTGGTACAAACCATATTAAGCCTGCTAATAACAAATAAAATACTGCGGTAGGACCTGTCTTTCCAAATGGAGCTAGTTCATTTACAGAAATAACCATCGATGAAGTCATTGCAAATAACTTCAATGCTGTTAACCGATTGTACTTCTCATCCTCTTCTAATTTCGTCAAAGTCTCGCTTTTATCAGACACAATTTTTCCTCCGAAAAAGTTTTTTCGAAATTTAATTATACACTTATTCAAAAAAATTGGTCTATTTTTTTATAGAGTAGAGAAAGATTAACTATTGCTCCTCTCATTGCACCGTACGTACGGTTCCGTATACAGCACTACATTTGTAATTCTTTACGAGTTAGATAGTATTTTAGCGGATCAACCAAACCTGGCCGGTCTGCCTTCTTTGTCCTTAATACTTTTGGACTAAGTAAAAAGTTAATGACATGCCCTCTACTTCTTTTGTACCAGCCTAATCGGCTATTGGCTACCTTATAAATATCTTCATCACTGAAATCACATCTTAGTGCCTTGTTAATTCGCATTAAATTGGTATATATTCTTTTAGGTAGTTTCCATTGTTTAATGATTACTACGCGTACTTTGTGGCGTAGCCATTGACTGCTTGTTTTCCATGCCTTTCTGGTTTACCGTCTTGGTTTTACGTTTGTCTTTTGGACTTCGACTTGTTATGCAATCTTATCCACCATTTGGACTGACCAGATTTCTGTACGTAAGCTCGGAAAACTCGCTAGCCACTTCCTTCACCCATAGCGTCACCGCTAACGACTTGTGGTTCACTACACTTGGCGACAAATACCCGTAGTTTGAACTTTCATCAGACTAAATGAATGTCATGCTCGACATACATAAAAAAGCACCATTTCTATATGTATATAGAAACAGTGCTTCAAATTATATTTATATAACAAAAAATATATACTTATTTTGTTATATAACTATTTAAGCCAAGAAAATACAGATTTTAAGTTAGTGTCTTTTTTATTTAATTTTTTCTCTTTTGCTTGTAAATTTACTGTTTTTTCTTCCTTTTGCTCATTTTTTTCTTTGATACTTTTATTATCCTTAGGTTGTTTTGTTTTTAAATCCTCCTTCTTTTTGCTTTTATCCTGTACTTTCGCACTTAATTCATTCCATTCATTAAATGTATAGTAGGTAATCTCAGTATTCCTATCTGCATCCCTAACTACAATTGCCTCTTGCTCAGGTACATAATTTAGGATTCTCGGTACCCCTTGCTTTTTCATTACCTTTGTTGCATCACTGGGATCAGTTACATAAAATGGTCGCTCAACATTCTCTAAAGCCTTTCCCTTAGAATCTACAGGAATAATTTGTCCATTTTGCTTGTAAGTCACACTCACATCGTAATTAGCCTTTTTAACTTCCATTTCCTCGACTAAATTTTTATCAGCATGATAACCATCAATGACTGGTGTCCTTACCTCTGTATAGTAATCTTTATCTACAGTCCAAGGCGTAGTATATTTCCCATTTTCAATTAATTCACTGTTGTTTTCATTAACCGTCAAGGTTCTTGTCCACTTTGCAGCTTGCATTCTTATATGCGGTGTCTTATCACCAGCACCTTGATACTTAATTACTTCTTTTACTGGCACACTGTATAAAGTAGGATTAATTGGACGATACGGATGTTCACTATCAACAGGGATATAGCGTGGTTTTAAAACATAAGGAACTCGAATATCTTTAAATGGATCATTAACTGTAATAGTTTGCTTAACTGGTGCATAGCCCTCTACTTCTGGTACTTCTTCCGTTATTAAGACGCGAACTGGATCATACGGATCATTAATATATGGGAAATGATGTGCGCCTTGAATTTCATTGTTATGTTCATCTACAGGAATCATCGTTCCAATTGGATAATAAGTAACTGTTGCCAATAAATCAGTTTCAGTTATTGGATGTTCTCCAATTAATCCAATATCTGCACAATACCCTTTAATTACCGGAGTTGGGGTTGCTTCAAATATATCTTTATCAGCTGTCCACTTTGTTGTATACATTCCATCTTCAAGAACCTCCCGACTAACTTCATCATAGGTAACTGTTCTCGTCCAATGAACAATTTGCTTTGCATCCTCAGGAGTCTTATCATCAGCACCTTGATAATGAACCCTGGCAGTAACAATTCGTTTATAGTATGCCGGACTAACCTCGGCTCTAGGATGATCTTCGTCTACTGCAATATATCTATGAACAACAAGGAATGGTACATAATAATCTCGACCTGGATCTGCAATTTTTACATCGTTTACTTGCTTAAATTTTATATTTTCAACTTCTAATTTAGGAAAAATTGCTTCTGTTGGATCAAGTGAATTTGTGATCAACTGTTCTTTTGAGATACCAGCAAGTACATTATTATTCATATCTACAGGAATTAAATAGCCATTTTTGTAGTATTTAATTTCTTCACTTACATCTTGATTATTAACCGGACATGCAGCTACTTCTTTAACCTTGGTATGATAAGCAGCAACTACCGGTACAGATATTGGAGGAAAAGTTTCTTCACTTCTCCATTTAGTTGTATAGTTACCTGCTGAAATAAGTTTTTTTGTTACTAAATCAAGAGTTAAATTACGTTTTAATTTAGCAGTTTGTACTACATCTTTAGGATTTTTATCAGACGCATCTATAAAACTAATTGTACGATGAACTTCTTTTTCATATAAATTCTGATTAACTTCTGAAGAAGGATGATCAGAATTAACCAGTTGTTTCTTATGCTTCATTACTATAAAGAAGGTCTGTACAGAATCTCTACTATTTCCAAATACTGGCTTTTTGTCGTTAGAATCAAAATTATTATTTACAAGTTCATAGCCCCTTTGAGTTAGATCTTTCAAGGTATCAGCTATATCATAGTTTATTTCTTTTCCTGGTTTTCCTTTTAATTCGCCAGAAGTAGCTAATTCAGAATTATTATCCTCAACGTCAATAAACTTTATTTCTGCCTTTTGTCGTCTAGCATTTCTTTTATTTGGAAGATAAGTAACTACATATTCATGTGTTAAATTTTGGGGAGTTACCGCCTCGCCGCCCATTACTACTTTATCTGGGGTGTAATTTAAAACAAATGGTGTAGCAATTAAGGGCATATTAAATTTTTCAGGTTGCCATGCACTCATTGAAATTTTTTGTTTAGTTACTTTATCATATGTGATTCTTCTATTAAAAGTAACTTCGACTACATTATCAGACGTCGCTTCTTCAATTCCAGTGTAATGAACAACTTGCTTACCTTTTATTTGAACTTCGTTTTTTTGACAACCATATTTTAAATTATTTGCAGTTATCTCTTCTTGTGCATGCTTAAAAGTAATTTGATATTCTTTAGAATTTTGATCAAAAAAATGTACGTCATTATTTGGATCAAAAGTATTATTAATTAGTACATAATTCTGATTAGTTAATTTTTCAATTTCATCAGCCGTACTATATTCTATTCTTTCCCCTACTTTTCCAGTTAGTTCACCTGAACTTGCGAGTTCAGCCAAATTATTATCTAAGTCTACATATTGAACAACAACTGACATTGCTTATTTCCTCGTTTATTTTGTATTTTTAATCATTTTTATAACACTTTGCAGTTTTATTTACTATATTTTTCCCTAATCATTATCATAAGGCACCCTATATTGATAAGCAAAAGAAAATATATTTTTTATAACATTAACAGTTTCACATGAAACATCTGCAAAAGAAGTTTCAAAAAAATTAGATTTTGTGTTTTTATTAACAAACTCAAGTGTATAATAAAAGATGGTCATACTATTAATTTTGACGGAGGTTTAATTTATGACAAAGATTTTTGCTTACGCTATTCGTAAAGATGAAGAACCTTTCTTAAACGAATGGAAAGATGCACACAAGGATATTGAAGTTGAATACACTGATCAACTTTTAACTCCTGAAACTGCTAAATTAGCTAAGGGTGCTGATGGTGTTGTTGTTTACCAACAATTAGACTACACCCCAGAAACTCTTCAAGCTTTAGCTGATGCTGGCGTAACTAAGATGTCATTACGTAACGTTGGTGTTGATAACATCGACATGGACAAGGCTAAGGAATTAGGCTTTGAAATCACTAACGTTCCTGTATACTCTCCTGACGCAATTGCTGAACATGCTGCAATTCAAGCTGCTCGCGTACTACGTCAAGATAAGCGTATGGATGAAAAGATGGCTAAGCGCGACTTACGCTGGGCACCTACTATTGGTCGTGAAGTTCGTGACCAAGTTGTTGGTGTTGTAGGTACTGGTCACATCGGTCAAGTATTTATGAAGATTATGGAAGGCTTTGGCGCAAAAGTTATTGCTTACGATATCTTCAAGAACCCAGAACTTGAAAAGAAGGGTTACTACGTTGACTCACTTGATGACTTATACAAGCAAGCTGATGTAATTTCACTTCACGTTCCAGATGTTCCAGCAAATGTTCACATGATTAATGATGAATCAATCGCTAAGATGAAAGATGGCGTTGTAATCGTAAACTGCTCACGTGGTCCACTTGTTGACACTGACGCTGTTATCCGCGGCTTAGATTCTGGTAAGATCTTTGGTTTCGTAATGGACACTTACGAAGGTGAAGTTGGTGTATTTAACGAAGATTGGGAAGGTAAAGAATTCCCAGATGCTCGTTTAGCTGACTTAATCGATCGTCCAAATGTTTTAGTAACTCCACATACTGCTTTCTACACTACTCACGCAGTACGTAACATGGTTGTTAAGGCATTTGACAACAACTTGAAGTTAATCAACGGTGAAAAGCCTGACTCACCAGTTGCTTTAGACAAGAACAAGTTCTAAAGATTATATTATTGATAATTAAAAAGATCTTGAGATTTTTCTCAAGGTCTTTTTTCTACCCAAAGGATTCTTATTATGAAACTACTTCTTACTGGCGACAGTATTATTGCTCGCTCCGAGAATCATACAATTCCGGAACTGAATTTTCAGCTGCAAAAAATGCTTGTCTGCGACATTCAAAATACTGCAATTTCAGGAATTAACTCTGGCGGACTTGCCCTTTCTCTCCCTAATTTAGTCTTTAATCAGCCTAAATGTGACTACTTAATTATTCTAGTCGGCACTAACGACTTGGCCACGCATAAACAAGTAAGCCTTCATCAATTTGAAAACAACTTAGAATTGATTGCTTCAAGCATTATTTGGCTTTATTATCCAGAGAAAGTTATCTTTATCACGCCACCGGCAGTTGATGAAAATAAACAAAGAGTTAGAAACAATAACCTAGTCATGGAATACGGTAATATTGTTAAAAAAGTAGCTAGAGAATACAGGTTTTCAGTTATTGATCTAGCAAGTAAAATGCTGGCAGAAGAAAACTTTCCTCAAATTTTTGATGGCAAAAAGAATGATGGACTTCACTTCGGAGTCAACGGCTATAAATTACTAGCTAATCTAATTGTTAAAAAATTAAACCAAATTTCTAATTGACTTTTGGATGAGATTCGAGTAAAGTCTAGCTAATTTAATATTAAACGTTGCTTCTATAGAAAGGACTTTACAATGAGTTTGTGGGAAACAAAATTTGCCAAAAAAGGATTAACTTTTGATGATGTACTTTTAATTCCAGCTGAAAGTCACGTGCTGCCTAATGAAGTTAAACTTGATACAAAATTAGCGCCTAACCTTCAGCTTCACATTCCACTTATTTCTGCTGGAATGGACACTGTTACCGAAGGAAAGATGGCAATCGCCATCGCAGAAAATGGTGGTCTAGGGGTTATTCATAAGAACCTTTCAATCGAAGCCCAGGTTGAAGAGGTTAAAAAGGCTAAAACTAAAGCTGTTGATCCTAAATTACCTCACCCTGCACTTGATGATCAAGGCCGCCTTTTAGTTGCCGCTGCTGTTGGCGTTACAAGTGATACTTTTGAACGTGCTGAAGCTTTGCTTGAGGCAGGTTCTGACGCAATTGTTATTGATACTGCACACGGTCACTCGGCGGGTGTTTTACGTAAAATTAAAGAAATTCGGGAACATTTTCCTAATTCTACATTAATCGCTGGAAATGTTGCTACTGGTGAAGGAACAGCTGCCCTATTTGATGCCGGAGTAGATGTTGTTAAAGTTGGAATTGGACCTGGTTCAATTTGTACTACACGTATTGTTGCTGGTGTCGGAGTTCCACAAATTACAGCTATTTACGACGCTGCTAGTGTCGCACAAAAATATGGCAAAAAGATAATTGCTGATGGTGGTATTAAATATTCTGGAGATGTAGTTAAGGCTTTAGCTGCAGGTGGAAATGCCGTAATGCTTGGTTCAATGTTCTCGGGAACTACTGAAGCTCCAGGAACAATCTTTACTAATGAAGGTAAGCAATTCAAATCCTATCGCGGTATGGGTTCAGTTGGCGCTATGTCTCAGCAACATGGATCATCTGACCGTTACTTCCAAGGTGGAGTTAATGAGGCAAATAAATTAGTTCCTGAAGGTGTTGAAGCCTTAGTTCCTTATAAGGGCGATGTTTCAAATATCATCTATCAAATTGACGGTGGTCTCCGTGCAGGAATGGGATATGTCGGTGCAGGCACAATTGAAGAATTGATTGAAAACAGTCAATTTGTTCAAATTACTAATGCTGGTTTACGTGAATCTCATCCACACGATGTTCAAATGGCAAAGGAAGCTCCAAACTATGGCGGTAGCGACTTATAAAATTTATATTTGTAATGAAAAAGCACCTCATGGTGCTTTTTTTCATCTCAAAATTCCTTCAATTTTATCGGCTAATGCAGGATAAATTGGCAGGACATTTCGATGCCATTCATTTTTATTAATTCTTAGACCAATAATTGGAATAAAGTAATTTATATCATTAATCGCGCTCGTACTTATCTCACTAACTCCAACAATATAATTAGCCTTATCGTACACTACAGTTAATAAACCTTTTTCTTTTTGACCAGCATATAAACTGCTTTGGCTTAATTCATATTCTTTAATTTCAAAATTATCTCCATCTTCAAGAACACTATCAGGATTGATTCCAGCTTGAGCTAGTTGCGGAAAAGCAAATACTCCCGTTCCGATAGCTGGATAGTTAATTGGCTGAGTAAGCCCCTTTTCAAGAGAATTAAAGAGATATTGTGCTTGAAATTCTGCTACAGGGGTTAAGTTTGGTATGTCTTGGTTCGTAACATCTCCAATAGCATAAATATTATTAACATTTGTTTGAAGATGACGGTCTATGTCAATGCCTCTAGTTGAATAGTCAATTTGAGCGGCTGATAGATCTAGCTTTTCAATATTTGGGGTACGCCCACTAGCATTTACTACATAGTCCGTTACCATTGGCCCATCTTGATTTAATTCAACAACATACTTATCACTTAATTGAGTAATACGAGTTGGTTCCGTTTCAAATTTAAATTGGATTCCTCGCTCTTTCATTTTTATAACCAATTCACGACTATATTTTTGATAAAAATGCCGTAATACTCGATCTCCTCGCACTAAAATAGTTACTTGACTACCCGCAGCAGCTAAAAAGGTAGCTAATTCCATTGCTATATAACCACCGCCAATAAACGTAACATGCTCTGAAAGCTTATTTAAGGAAAGAACATCGGAACTATCATGTACAAACTTAGCCCCCGGAATCGATAATTCATGTGGCCGTCTTCCGGTTGCAATAATTATTTTATTTCCCTGGAAATAATGCCGATTTGCTTCAATTGTTTGCCGATCGATGAAATGCGCACTTCCACTTATGACATCACAAACTTTACTAATGTTCTTTCTTGTTTCATTTGCCCAGCTGGCAAATCTTTCTTTCTTTTCTTTCATCAATTGTGACCAGTTCATCGTCGCAGCCTGTTCAATGCCATGCCCTTCTAATTGCTTGCTAAGAAGCGCAGCTTGAACAGCACCATCCAAGTAGATTTTAGGTTCACAACCAACATTAGGACAAGTTCCACCGAATAAGCCACTTTCAATAGCCAAAATTGATTTATGTTGTGTAGCTAATAGCTTAATTAATTGATATGCTGCAGGACCTGTTCCTAAAATTATATAATCATATTTTTTCATAACATTGCCTCATATCTTTCTTTCATTTCCAGTTTATCAAAAGAATATATGAAGCCGCTATTATTAGCGCTTGAATTTTTTATAAAAAATAACAAAAAAACTAATTTTTTTGCGTAATTAATATTGTATTGTGAATAACCAAAAAAACTCCATTCATATCTCGTATTTTTCATATATTCTCATTTGGAACCTACTATCCTATTTACAATACGCAAAAAGCAGCTTTACAGCTGCTTTTATTTTTTGCTTTCAATTTTTAAAATTTGAGGTTTTTTCCTTTTAACTGACTTTACTCCTAAAATATCTAACAAGAAGGTAAAGATCGGTACTCCTACGATTAATCCCCATGTTCCAAGGAAATGTTCCCCTGCAAGTAAAACAACAAACGTATAAAAGATTGGTAGTTCGGTCTTGCTCGACATAAATTTGGGATTCAAAATATAGGCTTCGATCGCGTGAATTATCATAATGATAATAAAGATATAAATCACATACCTAATTCCGCCAACGGAATATGCGACGAGACTTAACGGAATCAAGGAAATAATTACACCGGCAACCGGGATCAAGCTTAGAATGAAGACCATTAGTCCTAGCGCAATAATCTGCGGCATTTTCATAATGATTAGGCAAATCATTGTCATTGCTGTATTACATAATGCAATGAAGAATTGAGCTTCTAAGACGACACCAAAAGTATTAACAAACTTATTACCAAAATATGCAATATCTTCAAATAGCCATGATAAGTGACGGCTATGCAAAAAAGTATGAGAGAATTCAGTCATTGAATTAAGCTCAATTGTGTAGAAAAAACTCATGATTAGCGACATGAAGAACGCTATAGTTAATGTTCCAAAATTAGTTAAAGCATGAACTAAAATAGTTACACCATGTTTTGCTTGTGTTGTAATTTCACTATTGCTAATATAACGACTTAAGTAACGTGATATCCAGTTCATATCATCCGATTGATAGAATTTAATCAGAGAATGACTCATTTTTACAATTTGCTTAATTAAAATTGGCACATAGATCGTAATTGCAAAATAAATAATTGCAATTACTAAGAGATAAGCAAAAACTACAATTATCTGTGCGGGTAGGCTAGGAATTTTCTTTTGCGTAAACCGAATTAAATGCACAATTAAATATGTGAAAATAAACGTTAGCAAGATGGTGTTCATCATCGAACGAGCTGCATATAGAACCAAAATAATTAAGCAGAGTGTCACAAGACGATGTGCAGTTGTATTTTCTTTAAATTTATCCCAAGCTTGTCCCATTTAGTTTACTTGCCTCCCTATTTTTTACTTAATTATACACTTATCTTTTTCCTATGAGACTTGCAGTAAACTTTTAATTACCTATAAGAATGCTATAATAACTATCTGTGGTAAATGAAAGCGGTATCTAAATGAGGAAACTGTGGTGGTTAGCAAACACTTATTGGATAATTTTAATTAGATATGGAGGCGGTAAACTCTTTATATATGGTTTTGATACCTCTAAATTAGGTGAAACCGCTAGTTATGTCTTAATTCTCTTAGTACTAATCTCTGCTAGCGTGTTAATTATCGAATTTCAAGCCGCCTGGGGGATCTGGCTTCACAATTTTGATAAAAAGAATCATCATGATAATAAGATTTAAAAAAAGAAGATGTTTTAATGTAGTGCCCCCTAAATTCATATCCAACTTTAGGGGGGTTAACTTCAGACATAAATGTTCAAATACGACTTTTTTTAATTTATCAAAACAATCTAAATATACTTAAGACATAAATCAATTAAGAAACGAGGCACTTACATGAGTCTATTATACGTAGTACTACTTAAAGTTTCACTTTGAAGTGTTTAATTATCCCACATGTATCTGATAAGCAAAAAAATCTACTACTAAATTAAAAACTTTTCTATTTGCTCAATTTATAAACTACTAAAGTAATTAGTCCTCCGCATATTCCGCTTAATATAATATTCAAAAACAAATTTGAAATATATGGGGCAATTAGAAAATTATAAAGTTCAATTACCAATGTTAAACAAATAAAATATAAAATTAATTGCTTTCTTTTCATAAGATTATTGCCATCCGAATCCAGTTACAGTTCCTGTGAAGAAATTATAATCTACCCAAACTCCACCCTTAATGCCATTTGTAACTAATACACCTACCGATGAGCTAATTGCACCTACTGCAAAAGTAGCGGCACCTCCTGTGACATAGTTCGCAATAAGTGCTCCTACACCACCAACAGCTCCACCTGCAACGGCTTGGGTTAAATTTTTATTTAGATATACTCTAATATAATTCCAATGATATGTTACCTTGTTAACCCCATAATGATATCTGCTTTGGCTAGTTGCCAATGTACCCTTATTTAAAGAAACAATACTGTTTTTATCAGATAAAGTAAAATCATTAGTTGCTACTTTTGTCTTTCTATTAATTACAGAGCCTGAATTTGCCACTACCACATTACTATGCTCAATCATTTGTTGTGCAACTCTATACTCTTCTGCCGAAACAACATTCTTTGCGCTTTCACTTAAAACATATTGATTATGTTCAACTTTTACATAAGGATCCAACTTCGTTTGAGTAGATAAACTTAATGTGTCCTGTGTTACATTTTCAATAGATGAAGCTTGTACAGCAGATGTAAATGTAGGTGCCCCTACTGATAATAGCGATACAGCTACTGCTGCTTGAGCAGCTAACTTACTAAACTTTTTCATAATAATTTTTCTCCAATTATTCCTATACTTAAACAGCCTTGTTAAAGAAAAAACGCCCTACCAGACCGATTATTTTGATCTAATAGGGCGCTTATGCGCTGTACCACCTATGTTCGCTGAGCATAGCCCCAGCCTCGTTGCACGTGCGGCTCAAAAAAGAGCGATACGTCGACGCTATAAAGGGCGCACCCTGAAACTACTCAATTCGTAATTTCTGCTCAAAGGTGATTTTCAGCTAAACCTTCGTTGTTTCTTCGCACCAACCAGAAACTCTCTGTAGTACTTCAGTAAAACTTACTTTCCTTATCAAAGCCGTTTTTATTTTTGATTGAACATAATATTACAACGATAAAAATTAAAAGTCAATAATTGTCTGTTTAAAGTATTATTTTTTTATTAAAATTATCTACTAAGATATAGAAATTTTTAGATTAGATATATGATTTTTATTTCATAGCTAAAGTAAAGCTACTTGATTGAGTGTATTCCTTTCCTAATGGTAGATAATGCAATTTATAAAAACATTGCGATAAGGACGACAGGTTTTGTGTCAAGGCAGATTACAAGTGTCTAAGTCCATTGATGAAGTAACTAAACAAGTTAAGTATCATCATACTGTTGTAGTATCCAACACCCATTTTTTGCACGATCCTAATGTATCGTCTGCATCTATTTAAACTTGAATATACCAAAAAAGCAGTTCGAAAACTGCTTTTTGTTTTGCTCTCTAACTCCCATCCACTTTGGGCAAGTCTATCCTCGACGCTCCAGCCGGCTAAAGCCGTCTTCTGTATCGTCTCGGAATAGCCAAGCCCTACGCTACTAGGAGTTAGAGGTAACTTATATCTTTTAATTATAAATCCAAATTATATTCGTCATAAGTAGCACTACACCGAAAATTGCCAAAAGCTATAGTTTTAGTTATTTATTAATTCTATTTTTAGATTCATAATATAGCTTGCCAATGAAATATCCTGAACCTATTAATACTAAAGTCATAATTAGGGAAGCAAATGGGCGAAAATATCCGCTATCCAGAAAATAACATATAACTACAAGGACATAAGTAATTAGAAAATCTACTACATGTTGCATAAATTAATCCCCATTCATTCCACATTGGACAGCCCATACAGCCAACTGAGCTGTAACAATCGCTGCATTCGTTCTAACACCCGCACCTTTAGCAAAACGAATAACAACTTTAGCTAATTCCTTCCATGCTTTTTTCTTAGCATACTTAACAATTACTCCGATATTAACCATTGCAAAAAATTCATCTTTGATTTTATTGTACATGCATTGTCCTAAATTATTTCACCCGTATACAGAAACAGAATGTAATGAGTTATTATCATTTTTTAATTGTAGAGAAAACGGATTATAATTAACATCTAGTTCTTTTTCCGCAACAGTAAGTTCTTTATTAGAGAAATTTTTTAATACATATCTATTTAGATTTTCCTGACTAACTCCATTTGCAAAAATTTTTTCTAATTCCTGTGCTACTACAGCAACTTCAGGATCATTATCTACATCTGTTTTTTGTTGACTTGCAAATGCTGGTACAGCAGTTGTAGCAAAAAATTCTAAAATCATAACAAAGGTCATCATTAAACAA